>NZ_JBFODA010000026.1:23392-381315 GCF_040908055.1 Aeromonas sp. R7-4 | reverse complement strand
AACCGGGCAAACAGACGCATGGAGGCGATTTCGTACAGAGCATCTTCCATCGCGCCATCGCTCAGGTTGTACCAATGCTGCATGCAGTGAATGCGCAGCATGGTTTCCAGCGGATAGGGCCGACGACCATTACCGGCTTTGGGATAAAACGGCTCGATGACGGTGGTCATATCCTGCCATGGCAGGATATGCTCCATGCGGGAGAGGAAAATCTCTTTTCGGGTCTGACGGCGCTTACTGCTGAATTCACTGTCGGCGAAGGTAAGTTGATGACTCATGATGAACCCTGCTCCATGGCTCCAGATGACAAACATGATCTCATATCAGGAACTTGTTCGCACCTTCCCTTTGAGTTTCCAACTTCAATGTCACGGTTTCCAACTTAAATGGCCGTGATCAACAACGCAGTCAATTGCCACAACCTATGTGGTTGACATTTAATTAATTTCCTATATAAAAGTACGATAAGTCTCATAGCAATTACCTGAGACAATTATGTAGCTTTTATTTCGGTAAAAAATGCGTAAGCTATTGAAATTGAAGGTTATATTTGTGCTGTGATGTACGAGAATGAGGGTTCGAATCCCTCCCTCACCGCCAAATTGAAAGCCCGACTATATAGTCGGGCTTTTTGCATCTGGGCTGACCACATCCCCTGATGTCCAAAGAGGGAGGGTGAGAACCCTCGCCGGTTCGAGCAGAGCGGCTTGCTGCGATGAACGGCCGCAGGCCGCCCCGAAGGGGTGAGCCACGCAGTGGCGCATCATCCCTCCCTCACCGCCAAATTACAAAAAACCGACCCCAGGGTCGGTTTTTTGTTTTCGCGGTCGGCCAATCTCGGGAGCCGATGAGGGAGGGGGATCCCCTTGCCGACGGCGGGCGTTTCCCCGCTACTGCCGGCCCATAATCTCCCCTCTCCCGGCTCTGTTGCGGGCCCGGCCTATTGCTCAGAAGATCACCCCGACCAGCCTGTCGAGCAGCGTCTCGAAGGAGAACAGAGTGAGGAGCAGGGGCAGGAAGGGGGCGACGGTGGCCAGTACCAGTTGCAGGAACATGTCCCGGCTAAATGGCATGGGCCTGATCTCCTTGATGATGGCGTAGGCGTTGCCCAGATCGGCGAGGGACTGGATATCGGCGGCGCCGAGCAGGGTTTCCCCGTCCCGATCGGCCGTGCGCAGCCATCTGTGCTCGAAACTGCGGCTGTATTCGGCCGCGAGGGCGCCATATTCCCGCAACCCCTGGCGCTTGGCCTTCAGGATATGAGGGGTGAAGACCGCCAGGGGAGCCAGCACGAGCAGCAGGCCGAAACCGGCGAGCAGTATGATCTCCGGCTTGTAGGCGGTCAGCACGGCGGCGTCATGGAAGATCCGGTTGGCGATGAACCCGGCAAGCTGGGCACCCAGTGCGGTCAGCAGAGGCGAGTAGGCATAGGCCGAGCCGCCGAGAAAGCCGAGGCCGCAGTTGCGATCCGGATGGGTCGGCATGAGGACGAGCGGGATCCGGGATACCTGCCAGAGGAAGCGGGCCCAGATCAGGATCCGGTAGAGCCAGCGCAGGAGCAGGAACTGGATGATGGGGTTGCTCACCCAGAAGAACCAGAATCCGGGCAGGGTCAGGGACACATGCCCCTCCTGAAGGGTGGCGTACCAGGTGGAGGAGTTCAGCACGAAGGTACTGGTCCGGATGAAGTAGCCCATGGAGAAGACGAAGAGGATGAGGCCGATCTCCACGGGAATCGAATTTCGCCAGCTCATGGCGCTGCGAATGGCCTCGTGGAAACGGGGCATGGAGAGCGGGTCTATCAACCCGCGCTCGACAAACTGGCTGACGATCCCACGGATGCGCTGGTGGACGATCAGCTCGGCAAACACCAGCAGGGAGACGCAGATGAGGAAACGGACATGGGTCTCGATGTCCAGCAGGAAGGGCACGGCCACGCCCTGCAGCAGGCTGCCCTCCCAGCCGCACAGCAGCAGGAGGGGGAGCCAGCAGATCCCGCACAGGATGAGGATACGTCGCCTGATATGGGCCTCAATATCGCCAAGGTGGGCCCGGCTCCACAACTGGTAGAGGGGGCCACCCAGAATGAGGGAAAAGTTGGCTGGATCCGAAAGCTGAGGGGAGAGCGGATCGGGCGGGGCGACAGGCTTGTGGTGGGACATGATGTGATCACCTTTATGTGTGTGATGACGATGGCATCCGGCGAGAGTGGGCCGCTTTCTTGTTCAACGTGAGGGCGGTACACGCCGGCATCGGGAGCTGGCGCCATGGGTGTCGTAAGAGCTCCCGTGATCGCCGCGCCTCTTGTCTGTCGTGAGCCCGGATGGGCAGGCAGGGGAAAATCACGGCCAGCGCCATGGGATGACACCAATGGGTCTGAACCAGCCCCCATGGTGATAGGTATAGCGCTCGTCATGTGAGCGGTGTGATAACCGAGCAACATTTTTGCGTGGTGTGAACAAGTTATATGTGAAGGGCATAATGGAAATGCTGTGTGCTGATGATGTAGCTGAACACAACCCGGCCAGAACCCAACCAAAGTGTGATCTTCATCCAATTGAGTCAACAAGGGCCTCTGCTGCCAACTAATGCCGTTATTTTATTTGATGGCCTGAAACGTATTTCCTGCAGTCATCATGCATTGATTAATTTATTCAATGCCCGGCGAGTCAATGGCTTGATTCAACAGCGACGAACCTTGCCTCAACAGACCCTGAGGAGATGAAGTGAAGGGTTAACAGGGGCTGAAGACAAATTCTGTGACTACGCTTTTATTTTTCAATATTCATTATCGGAGTTTATATGAACTTAATTCACATATTGATTGATATGCTCCTTTTGGGGTATTTTAAGTTTCGAAGATAAAAAATAAGTGCATGTTATATATAGCTTTTTATTTTTCACTTCACGGGATCTGGAGCGCATTAAAGAGTGGTGGCTTGATAAAGATCAATATACAGAACAAGGGGGAGGAATAGCATTTCCGCCATTAAGCATTTGTCAAACAATGCTCACTGACGGGAATAAGAAGAATGGTCGAGGATACTTTTTTATCGGCTCATGGAATTAATCGCCGTGACTTTATGAAATTGTGCGCCGGGATGGCCGCAACCCTTGGATTAAGCCAGCATGCGGTGGCAAAGATGGCCACCGCGCTCACCAGCCCCGAGCGGCCACCGGTGATCTGGATTGGGGCGCAGGAGTGCACCGGTTGTACCGAGTCGCTGCTGCGCGCTACCCACCCCACCATAGAGAACCTGATCCTCAACACCATTTCGCTCGAGTATCACGAGGTGCTATCGGCGGCCTTCGGTCATCAGGCCGAAGAGAACAAGCACAATGCCATGGAGCGCTATAAGGGCAAATATGTGCTGGTGGTGGATGGCTCCATCCCGCTCAAGGATGGCGGCATCTACTGCATGGTGGCAGGTGAGCCTATCGTCGACCATATTCGCCGCGCCGCCAGTGACGCGGCCGCCGTCATCGCCATCGGCTCCTGCGCCGCCTGGGGCGGGGTGCCCGCCAGCGGCGGCAACCCGACCGGCGCCGTCAGCCTGGAAGAGGCCCTCGGCAACCTCGGCACGCCGATTATCAATATCCCGGGCTGTCCGCCCAACCCCCACAACTTCCTCACCACGGTCGCCTACTACATCACCTACGGCAAGCTGCCGGCGCTCGATGCCAAGAAGCGCCCGCTGTTTGCCTATGAGCGGCTCATCCACGAGAACTGCGAGCGCCGCCCGCACTTCGACGCCGGCCGTTTCGCCAAGGAGTTTGGCGACGAGGGCCACCGTCAGGGTTGGTGTCTCTACCACCTGGGCTGCAAGGGGCCGGAGACCTACGGCAACTGCTCGACCCTGGAGTTCTGCGACGTGGGCGGCGGCATCTGGCCGGTGGGCATAGGCCATCCCTGCTACGGCTGCAACGAGCAGGGGGTGGGTTTCAGCAAGGGGATCTTCCAGCTCGCCAAGGTGGAAAATCCGACCCCCAGGGTGGAGAAACCCGACGTGGCCATTCAGGAGGGGGGGCATATCTCGCCCACCGCCACCGGCCTTATCGGGGGCGCCCTCGGGGTGCTGGTCGGGGTGAGTCTGATGACGGTGCGCGAGCTCGGTCGCCAGCAGAAGCGCCACGAAGCCGGGCAGCACCCATCACGGGAGGAGTGACCGTGAACAGACGCAACTTCCTCAAATTCGCCTCCGTCGGTGCGCTGGCGGCGGGTGCCACTGTGCCGGGCACCGCCATGGCCGGGGCCCAGAACAAGCCGCCCATCCCCGGCGCGCTTGGCATGCTCTACGACTCCACCCTCTGCGTCGGCTGCCAGGCCTGCGTGGCCGAGTGTCAGCGCCTCAACGGCAACCCGGCCAATCCGGCTGACACCACCTGGTCTGGCAACGACAAGCTGAGCCCCTACACCAACAACATCATCCAAGTGTGGAAGAGCGGCACCGGCGAGCACAAGGATCTGCTGGTGGATGGCTACGCCTACATCAAGAAGCAGTGCATGCACTGCGTCGATCCCAACTGCGTCTCCGTCTGCCCGGTACAGGCGCTGACCAAGGATCCCAAGACCGGCATAGTCCACTACGACCCGAGCGTCTGCACCGGTTGCCGCTACTGCATGGTGGGCTGCCCGTTCGACGTGCCCAAATACGACTATGACAACCCGTTCGGAGCCATTCACAAGTGCGAGCTCTGCAACCAGAAGGGGCTTGAGCGCATCGATCAGGGCAAGTTGCCCGGCTGCGTGGAGGTGTGCCCCACCGGCGCCGTCATCTTCGGCACCCGGGAGGAGCTGATGGCCGAGGCCAAGCGCCGGCTGCTGGCGACCCCGGGCAGCGAATATGCCTACCCGCGCCAGACCTTCAGCGCCAACGATCCCTACCTGCATGAAGTACCCAACTACCAGCCTTACGTCTATGGCGAGAAGGAGGGGGGCGGCACCCAGGTGCTGGTGCTGGCCGGGGTGCCCTATACCAAGCTCGACATGCCGGACTTGCCCGAGCTCTCCTCCGGGGCCCGCTCCGAGCATATCCAGCACACCCTCTACAAGGGAATGGTGCTGCCCATGGTGGTGCTGACCGGCCTCTCTGTGCTCATTCGCCGCAACAGCAAGAAGAACGGCCACGATCACCAGGGTGACGGGGGCCATGGGCCGGGCAGCCGCCCGGATCAGAGCTCGGCAAAGGGAGGCAAGGATCATGAGTAGTCACAAGGCACATCCGCTGGGGGGCAGGCTGGTCAGCTGGCCCGTGCTGGTGCTGGCCCCCTTCGCGGTGCTGTGCGCCATGCTTATCCTCAAGCGCCTGGTGTTCGGACTGGGCTCGGTCACCGATCTCAACGGCGGCTATCCCTGGGGGCTCTGGATCTCCTTTGACCTCTTGATCGGCACCGGCTTCGCCTGCGGCGGCTGGGCGCTGGCCTGGGCGGTCTACGTCTTCAACCGGGGCGAGTATCACCCCCTGGTGCGGCCGGCCCTGCTGGCGAGCCTGTTCGGCTATTCCCTGGGCGGTCTCTCCATCACCATAGACGTCGGCCGTTACTGGAATCTGCCCTACTTCTATCTGCCCGGTCACTTCAACACCTCTTCGGTGCTGTTCGAGACGGCGGTCTGCATGACCATCTACATCGGGGTGATGGCGCTGGAGTTCGCCCCCGTGCTGCTGGAGAAGTTCGGCTGGAAGAGCTCCATGGCCCGGCTCAACAAGATCATGTTCTTCATCCTGGCGCTCGGGGCCCTGCTGCCCACCATGCACCAGTCCTCCATGGGATCCCTGATGATAGTGGCGGGGGAGAAGATCCATCCGCTCTGGCAGAGCTACGAGCTGCTGCCGGTCTTCTCCTTGCTGACTGCCTTCATCATGGGCTTCTCCATCGTGGTGTTCGAGGGCTCCCTGGTGCAGGCGGGGCTCGCGGGGCGCGGCCCCAACGAGAAGTCGCTCTTCTACAAGCTGACCCAGGTGATCGACATCTTCCTGATCCTGTTTGTGGCGCTGCGCTTTGCCGAGATCGTCATCAACGACAAGTCGGAATACCTCTCCGAGTGGAACCGCTACGCCTTGATGTTCTGGAGCGAGATCGCCCTGATGATCTTCCCGCTGCTGGTGTTCCACTGGGACAAGAGCCGCCGCGATTCGCGCATGCTCTTCCTGGGGGCCCTCAGCATGCTGCTGGGCGCCGCCCTCTGGCGACTGGACTACTCCCTGCTCGCCTTCAACCCCGGCAATGGCTACCACTACTTCCCCTCCGCGACGGAAGTGCTGATCTCCCTGGGCTTCGTCGCCATCGAGGTCTGTGCCTATTTGCTGCTGATCCGGCTCTTGCCGGTACTGCCATCACTTGAACGTGTTCACCAAGATTATCAGGCCCGAGGGAAAGCCAACGTATGAGCCAACGTATCACCATAGACCCCATCACCCGCATCGAGGGTCACCTGCGTATCGACTGTGAAATCGAAGGCGGCGTCGTCACCAAGGCCTGGTCGTCCGGCACCATGTGGCGCGGGATGGAGGAGATCGTCAAGGGCAACGACCCGCGTGATGCCTGGATGATAGTGCAGCGCATCTGCGGGGTGTGCACCTCCATTCACGCCATCGCCTCGGTGCGGGCGGTGGAGAACGCCATCGGCGCCAAGGTGCCGGTCAACGCCCAGTACATCCGCAACCTGATCATTGCGGCCCACAACATCCATGATCACATCGTCCACTTCTATCAGCTCTCCGCGCTGGACTGGGTGGACATCACCGCCGCATTGCAGGCCAATCCGCAAAAGGCGGCCGACCTGCTCAAGGGGGTATCGACCTGGTCCCTCAACAGTGCCGACGAGCTGACCAAGGTGCAGGAGAAGATCCGCGCCCTGGTGGCGAGCGGTCAGCTCGGCATCTTCGCCAACGGCTACTGGGGCCACAAGGCGATGAAGCTGAGCCCGGAGGTGAACCTCATCGCGGTGGCGCACTACCTGCAGGCGCTGGAGTGCCAGCGCGATGCCAACCGCATCGTCGCCATCCTCGGCGGCAAGACCCCCCACATCCAGAACCTGGCGGTGGGCGGGGTGGCCAACCCCATCAACCTGGATGCGCCGAGCGTGCTCAACCTGGAGCGGCTGCTCTACGTGAAGAGCTTTATCGACCGGCTCGGCGAGTTTATCGAGCAGGTCTACAAGGTGGATGCCGCCATCATAGCCGCGCACTACCCCGAGTGGCTGAACCTGGGGCAGGGGGCCAGGCACTATCTGAGCGTGCCGGAGCTGCCCACCGACGGTGACGGCGGCAGCTTCCTGATGCCGGGTGGCTATATCGAGAACGGCGATCTGGCCGGCTATCGTCCCATCGAGAGCCATCAGGACGCCTGGTTGATGGATGGCATCGCCGAGAGCAACAAGCACGCCTGGTACAAGGATGACGAGCCCCTCAAACCCTGGGAGGGCAAGACCGAGCCGAACTACACCGGCTGGCAGGATGACGGCAAGTACTCCTGGGTCAAATCTCCCACCTTCTACGGCAAGGTGGTGGAGGTGGGGCCGCTCGCAGACCTCCTGGTCAAGCTTGCCGCCAAGCACCCGGAGACGGTGGCGCACTTCGATCAGCTCAACGGCCTCTATAAAACGCTCACCGGTTCAGCCATCACACCTGCACAGCTGCACTCCACCCTGGGCCGCATCATAGGCCGGGCGGTGCGCTGCTGCGTGCTGAAAGACACCTTGTCTCATCAGTGGAAGGCGCTGGTGGACAACATCGGCAAGGGGGATTTCAGCGCCTACATCAAGACCGAGATCCCGGCGGACAAGGAGTTTCGCGGGGTGGGCTTTGAAGAGGCGCCGCGCGGCATGCTCTCCCACTGGGTAGTCATCAAGGGCGGCAAGATCGCCAACTATCAGGCGGTGGTGCCGTCGACCTGGAACTCGGGCCCGCGCAACTTCAACGACGAGCCCGGCCCCTACGAGCAATCCCTGGTAGGCACCCCGGTGGCCGACCCCGCCAAGCCGCTGGAGGTGGTGCGCACCATCCACTCGTTCGACCCCTGCATGTCCTGCGCGGTGCACGTGGTGGATACCCAGAGCGGCGACGTGACTCAGGTGAAGGTGTTGTGATGAACACCCTGATCCTGGGCGTGGGCAACCTGCTGTTGAGTGACGAGGCCGTCGGCGTGCGCATCGTCGAGGGGCTGGAGCGAGACTACCGCTTCGCCCCCGGCATCGAGCTGCTCGATGGCGGCACCGCCGGCATGGAGCTGCTCGAAGCCATGGCCAGTCGCGACCACATCATACTGGCGGACGCGGTGCGCAGCGGCAATCCGCCGGGTACCGTGGTGACCCTGAAGGATGAGGAGATCCCGACCCTGTTTGGTCGCAAGATCTCCCCCCATCAGCTGGGGCTGGCGGACGTGCTCTCGGCGCTGCATATGACGGGGGAATCCCCCAAGCGGCTCACCCTGATCGGGGTCGAGCCTGAATCCCTCGAGCCCCGCATCGGCCTTACCCCCGTGGTGGCGGCGGCGCTGGGGGAGGCGACGGATCGGATCCTGACCCTGCTGGCCAGCCTGGGAGCGCCAGCCATCCCGCTCTCTGAGCAGGAGAAGGCCGAGCGAGCGCGGGAGGACGTATGGCGCAATCCTTTGTGAATGAGGCAGTGAACGAGGCCGCGAAAGAGGCGGCGCAGGAGTTTAGCGGTTTTGCCGAAAACCCGGCTCCCTTGCTGATGGCCCAGTACCAGCGGATCGCCCGGGAGGAGATGCAAGGGCTGCCCTTCTATCACGCCACCATGCCGATTGTGGCCGAGTGCACCCTGTTTGAAGGGCAGTGGCTCGGCTGCGTGCTCACCCCCTGGATGCTGAGCGTGGTGGTGTTGCCGGGGCCGGATCAGCTCTGGCCGGTGCGTGGCAGCCGCGATCGGCTCGCCCTGCAGCTCCCCTGCGGCAACCTGACCTTTATGGTGGGGGCATTGCCCGAGACGGGGCAGTTGCTGGCCTGTTCGCTCATGTCCCCCATCGACCCGCATCTGGGGGCCGACGAGGGTCGGGCGCTGGTGAGCAGCACCCTCAAGATGCTGCTTTCGCTTCCGGTGCAGCAGGGGGCTGGCGGCGTGGATCTGGGGCGCCGACGACTGTTCGGTGCCCTGCGCCGAGGTGAGTGAACGAGGCGAACAAGGAGTTTCATGACCATCCCATTCTTTGGCCGTCGCAGTGGGCTCGCGGCCGCCTTGCTGGCCCTGCTCTCGGGCGGCCTCTCTTTCGCCGCGCTGGCTGCTCAGCCCGTCCCCGCCGAACTCACGCTCGCCATCGGCGCCGAACCCACCGAAGGGTTCGACCCTCTGCTCGGCTGGAGCCACGGCAGCCATCTGCTGCTGCACAGCCCGCTGCTCAAACAAAGCGCCGATCTCGGCTGGCAGAACGTGCTGACCCAATCGGTGACCCCGAACCAGGATGGCAAGGGGTGGCTTATCCGCCTCAAGCCGGATCTGACATTCTCCAACGGCGCGCCGCTCACCGCCGAGGACGTGGCCTTTACCTACAACAGCGCCGCCCGGGGCGGCGGCAAGATCGACATGGGCAACTTTGTCTCTGCCAAGGTGCTCTCGCCTACCGACGTTGCCATCAGCTTGAGCGCCCCCCAGAGCACCTTCGTCAATGTGCTGGGATCGCTCGGGATAGTGTCGAAGCAGGATTACGATCCCAAGCGCTATGCCCGCGAGCCGGTCGGTGCCGGCCCTTACCGGCTGGTGAGCTTCCTGCCCGGCCAGCAGCTGGTGGTGGAGGCCAACCCCCATTACGCCGGCGGCAGCAATGACTTCAAGCGACTGGTGTTTGTCTTTATCGATGAAGAGAGCGCCTATGCCGCCGCCCGGAGCAGCCAGCTCGACCTGGTGCGCATCGCCCCGTCGCTGGCGCCCACCGTACCCGACACCCTCAAGCTGTGGGTGCGGCCGAGCGTGGAGAATCGCGGCATCGTCTTCCCCATTCCGCCTGCGGGCGGCAAGGATGCCAAGGGTTATCCCATCGGCAACGACGTGACCTCGGACGTGGCGGTGCGCCGCGCCATCAACTACGCCATCGACCGCAAGCTGCTGGCCGATCAGCTGCTGGAAGGGCATGCCATCCCGGCCTACAGCGCGGTAGAAGGCCTGCCCTGGCAAAGCAAATTTACAGCCTTCAAGGACGGGGATGTGGCCCACGCCAATGCCCTGCTCGATGAGGCAGGCTGGAAGAGGGGCAGCGATGGCATTCGCCACAAGGGCAATCTGCGCGCCGCCTTTACCCTCTGGTACACCAGCGGCGACAGCACCCGCCGGGATCTGGCGGAAGCGGTGCGGGCCATGCTGGGGCCCATCGGCCTCGAGGTGAGCCTCAAGTCCGGCAGCTGGGAGCAGGTGGAGCGGGAGATGCACGCCAATCCGGTGCTGATGGGGTGGGGGAGTCTGGATCCCATGGAGCTCTATCACCACTACCAGAGCGGCTCCGGTGGCGTGGAGTTCTACAACCCGGGCTATTACCAGAATCCTGTGGTGGATGGCCACCTCAAGCAGGCGCTGGATGCCCCCGATTGGCAGGCGGCCGTGCCCTTCTGGCAGCAGGTGGAGTGGGATGGCAAGACCGGCGCCGGGGTGCAGGGAGATGCCGCCTGGGCCTGGCTGCTCAACGTGCAGCATACCTATCTGGCCAACCGCTGCATCGACCTTGGCAAGGGGGCGCCGGAAATTCACGGTAGCTGGTCACTGCTCAACAACCTGCAGGATTGGCGGTGGACGTGCCATTAAGTTCGTCCACCATGATGACTGCAACACTGAAAGCCCTGCTGCGTCTGGCAGGGCTGCTCTGTCTGGTCTCTGTTGCCACCTTTGTGCTGCTGAGCTACTCCCCCATCGATCCCATCAAGGCCTATATCGGCAACGATCTGCTCCATGTGCCGCCTGAGCAGTACGCCCGCATCGCTGCCCGCTGGGGGCTGGATCAGCCGCTGTGGCTGCGCTACTGGCACTGGTTCAGCCAGGTGCTGCAGGGGGATCTCGGCTACTCCATGCTCTACAACGCGCCGGTGAGCGAGGTCATTGGCCAGCGCTTTGCCGCCTCTTTCCTGCTGTTGGCGGGCGCCTGGCTGCTCTCCGGCTGTTTCGGCATTCTGCTTGGGCTCTGCGCCGGTCGCTATCTCAACCGCTGGCCCGATCGCCTGATTTGCCGCTTTGCCTACCTGCTCGCCTCCTTGCCCACCTTCTGGGTGGGCCTGTTGCTGCTCGCCCTGTTTGCTGTGCACTGGCCCTTGTTGCCGGTCTGCTGCGCCTGGACACCGGGCCTCGCTGCCGATGAGGCGGACTGGCTGATGCGGTTGCGTCATCTGCTGCTGCCGGTCACAACCCTGGCCCTGCTGGGGCTTGGCAACATCGCGCTGCACACCCGGGGGCGGGTGGCCGAGGTGCTGGCGAGCGATTTTATTCGCTACGCCCGCGCCCAAGGGGATGGCGGCTGGCCCATGCTGCGTTTTCACGTGCTGCGCCACGCCCTGACCCCGGCGCTCTGCCTGCAGTTTGCCTCTCTTGGTGAGCTGATTGGCGGATCGCTCTTGGCCGAGAAGGTCTTCTCCTACCCGGGGCTCGGCCAGGCCACCGTGGATGCGGGGCTGAGGGGGGATATCCCCCTGCTGATGGGAATCGTGCTCTTCTGCACCCTGCTGGTCTTTATTGGCAACACTGTGGCCAGTTTGCTGCTGGCCCGCATCAATCGGGGCTGGGAGGGTGTGCATGCTGTTTAATCCGCTCCCTTCCTTGCTGCGTCTGGGCTTTGCGCTGATCTGCCTGCTGCTGCTGGCCAGCTACGGCTGGAGCCTCTCTCATCAGGATGTGCCGATGGATCTGCTGGCGCGCCAGCAGCCCCCCTCGCTGACCCACTGGTTCGGCACCGATCAGATGGGGCGGGATCTCTGGTTGCGGGCTTTTCAGGGCACCCTCACCAGTCTGGAGCTCGGCATCAGCACGGCGCTCTGCAGTGGTCTGCTGGCCATGGTGGCGGCAAGCGTGTCGCTCATTCACCCCAGATGTGATGCGGCGGTGCGAATGGTGATCGACGCCATGCTGGCGCTGCCCCATATGCTGCTGCTGATCCTGATCTGCTTTACCGCAGGGGGCGGCATGCGCGGGGTGATCCTGGCGGTGGCGCTCACCCACTGGCCCAAGCTGGCGCTTATTCTCTGCGCAGAAGCGCGGCGGATCGCCTGCAGCGACTATGTGGTGCTGGCCCGCTGTCAGGGGATGGGGGCGCTACGCCGCTGGCGTACCCACCTGTTGCCGGGGCTGTTGCCCCAGTGGTTTATCGGCACCCTGCTGATGTTCCCCCACGCGGTGCTGCACAGCGCGGCGCTGAGCTTTCTCGGCTTTGGCCTGGCGGCCCACGAGGCCTCCCTTGGCCTGCTGCTGGCCGATGCCCTGCGTTATCTGGCCGGCGGCGGCTGGTGGCTGGCCCTCTTCCCCGGACTGATGCTGCTGACCTTGGTTTTACTGTTTGATCAGGCTACTCGTGCCCTGCAACAACTCTGGTTTGGGGGTGAAGCATGCTGATATGTGAAACCGCCATCTGGCGTCAGCGCAGTCTGGCTGGCGCGGCTGTTCGATCAGGTTACTCGCGCGCCCTGCAACAACTCTGGTTTGGGAGTGAACAATGCTGAGCTTCGACCAGGTGACCATAGAGGCGGCCCACTACTCCTGGCTGGGACGGCGCAACTGGCAGCCTTTGCTGACCGATATCAGCCTGCAATTGGCGCCGGGGGAGATAGTGGCGCTGGTGGGGGGGAGCGGCGAGGGCAAGAGCCTGTTGCTGCAAAGTGCCCTGACCCTGCTGCCGGACAACCTGCGCATGCGCGGCACCATCTCCCTCGATGGCGTGCCCCTGTGCGACGCCAGCCGGGCCGGACTGCGCGGCCACACCCTCTGTTATGTGCCGCAGGGGGTGAGCGCCCTCAATCCGCTGCTGACGGTGGAGCGCCAGCTGGGCCGTGCGGCGCGTCTCTGCGGCCAGAATGGTTCTCGCGAGCGGCTCGGCCAGCAGCTGTTGCGCTACCAGCTGCCCGCTGCCACCTTGGACAGATTCCCGCGCCAGCTCTCCGGCGGCATGGCCAAGCGCATTCTGGCCTGCACCGCGGCCCTTGGCGGTGCCCGCTACATTCTGGCGGACGAGATCACCGCCTGGCTTGACGAGGGGCTGGCCTGCCTGCTGCTCGGCCAGTTGCGTGAATTGGCCAATCAGGGCAGCGGTATCCTCTGGGTCACCCACGATCTGGCGCTGGCGGCCCGTTTTGCCGATCGCATAGTCGCGCTCCATCAGGGGCAGGTGAGCGACACCTTGAGCTGTCACCATCTGCGCCAGGGGCAGGGGAGCGAGATGCTCAGAGCCCACTGGCAGGCGCTGCCGGAGTTCAATGCACTCTTCTCTGCGCCGGAGGTTTCCTGATGTTGGTATCTCAGAGACTAGCCGTGTGCTGCGCGGCAGACATTCAGTGGCAGGCGCTGCCGGAGTTCAATGCGCTCTTCTCTGCGCCGGAGGTTTCCTGATGCTGGAACTACGAAATCTCACCATCGCCCAGGGGGAACGCCCCCTCTGGCAGGGGTTATCGCTGACGGTGAAAGCGGGGGAGCGGCTCGGCATCTCTGCCCCGAGCGGTTATGGCAAGACCACCCTGGGGCGGGTATTGGCGGGTTGGCAACCGATTGGGACTGGCGGGCAGATCCTGCTGGATGGGCAGCCTTTGCCTAAGCTGATGAAAGGCTACAATCCCATCCAGCTGGTGCCCCAGCACCCGGAACTCACCTTCAATCCCTATCGCACCACAGGGCAGGCGCTGTGGGATGTGTGGCGCCCCGATGACGCCATGCTGGCGCGCTTTATGGTCAAGCCTGCGTGGCTCAGTCGTAAACCCGGTCAGCTCTCCGGCGGCGAGCTGGCCCGTATCGCGCTGCTGCGTGCCCTGGATCCCCGCACTCGGCTGCTGATTGCCGACGAGGTGACCGCTCAGCTCGATCCCCGCATCCAGCGCCAGCTCTGGCGGGAGTTGATGGTTGAGTGCGAGCAGCGCGGGCTTGGCATGCTTGTCTTCAGTCACCAGCAGGCGCTGCTGCGCCAGGTTTGCCATCGGGTACTGCGTTTTGGCGAGGAAGTGGCTGAGCAGGCATTGATGGCTCGCAGCGTGGCCTGAGGGGAGGCTCCTCCTTCATCACCGGGCCTTCTCCCGCGAGGAGAGAAGGCGATGCATGTGCGATGCCCAGGAGGTGGCTGATGATGCCGACGTTGCCAAGCCTCACGGCGGGCATTCGGTATATCCTTGGGTCCCTTGCAGACATCCTGGCCTGTCTGGCATAACGAGGGGGCGCCCTGTCAGGGGCGCAATCAGCACCCCGTGGGGTCATCAGATGGCCGGGCCCACCATTTTGGACATCATTCACTATGAATTGCATGGAACTTAAACCGTTCAGTGACGTGAGCGCGGTGGATTTTCTGCCCGTGGTCAACGATCAGACCGTGAGAACGCATCTGATTGATCATCCTCCCTTCGATGTGGCCAGTGTGCGCGCCTGGATGGATGACAAGATGCGAATAGACAGGTTACCCGGTTGTCGGGTGCGTGCCGTGGTCATTGACGGTGAACTAGTTGGATGGTGCGGGATACAACCCGACGACGAGGGGGTCGAGATGGCCGTCGTGATCGCCAAGGCGGGTTGGGGGGCGGGGATAGCCATCTTCAAGGAGATGATGGAATGGGCAAGGCAGATGGGGCATAGGGAGGTCATGTTTCATCTGCTGAGCACACGCCCTGAATATCGGGCTCTCGCCAGGCGATCCACCAAGGTGAAGAGGACGACGCTGTCGGGGAATGATTTCACCACCTATTGCCTCAGCGTGGAAAAATGGTTTGCGGGTTGATGATGGACAACGCGCCCCCTGCCAGTACAAAAGCGGGGGCATCAGCCTCCCGCTCTTGTTATCCACCGTTGGCTACGGCGTTTAACCGGTTCAGGCACTGGCCAGCCAGTTCAGCCAGGCATCCATCCCTTCGCCTGTGGTGGCGCTGACCTGGATCACCTGAATATAGGGGTTGACCCGTTTGGCGTTCTCGATGCAGCGGGCCACGTCAAAGCTGACATAGGGCAGCAGATCGATCTTGTTGATCACCATCAGCTGGGCGGCGGCAAACATGTCCGGGTATTTCAGCGGCTTCTCTTCCCCCTCGGTGACGGAGAGGATCGCCACCTTGTACTTCTCGCCGAGATCGAAGCTGGCGGGGCAGACCAGATTGCCGACGTTCTCGATAAAGAGGATGCCCCCTTCATTGGCGGGCAGCTGGTGGCAGGCGTCGTGGACCATCTTGGCATCCAGATGGCAGCCCTTGCCGGTGTTGATCTGCACGGCAGGGACGCCGGTGGCGCGAATGCGATCCGCATCGGCGCTGGTCTGCTGATCCCCTTCGATCACCGCGCAGGGGCGCTTGTCGGCCAGTTGGCGCAGGGTTTCGCACAGCAGGGTGGTCTTGCCTGAACCCGGGCTCGACACCAGGTTGAGCACCAGCTGGGCCGCCTCGTCGAAGTGTTCGCGGTTGTGGGCGGCCAGCGCATTGTTCTTGGCCAGCACGTCCATCTCGATGGCGATCAGCTGGCGCTGCCCCATGCCGGGGACCGACAACCCCGCTTCCCCTTTACCGTAGTGCAGATCACTCTGCTGATGGTCATGGTCATGGTCATGGTCATGGTCATGGTCATGGCTGTGATCATGGGGATGCGCGTGGGAATGGCCGTGGTCATGAGAGTGGGCATGTTCATGATGATGGTCGTGGGGGTGATCATGCCCCTCATGGCTTATGGGAGGCCGCACCCCGTGGTAGTGGTGATGGACATCCCCCTGATGGTGGTAGTGGTGGTGAATGATCAGGGTGCGCGGCGCACTCTGCTCGTGGCCATGATGGTGATGGGTGTCATGAGCATGATGATGGTCGTGCTCATGACCATGTTCATGGTGATGTTCATGTTCGTGATGATGCTCATGATCGTGCTCATGGCCGGCGATCCGCGCCTGGCCGCATCCGCATACGCTACACATGTCAACTTACCTCGATGTCGGTGATGCGCAGGCTATCGCCCTGCGCGACTCGTAATTTGTATCCGCCACACTCGGGGCAGGCTTGCCCGCGCTCGGTGAGGGTGACCGTCTGGTTGCAGTCGTAACACCAGGCTTCTGCCGCCTGGTGCTGAAAGTGCAGCTGGGCCCCTTCGACGGCGGTGCCCTTGGCGGCCGCCTCGAAACAGAAGGCAATGGTGTCCGGGTCAACGCAGGAGAAGCTGCCGACCTCGAGCCAGAGGGCGGTCACCTTGGTAAAGCCCCGCCGGGTGGCCTGTTCGGCCGCCAGATCGATGGCGGCCATGGCCAGAGACATTTCGTGCATGGTGGCTCCTTAACCGTTATGGGGAGGAGTGATTCCCCACTGTTATTGGCTGAACGGCATGGCCGATCAGCAGATCCGCGGCAGCAGCTCCCCCTGCGGCAGCTCCAGATAACGGCGGCTGCCCCAGGGGTTATTGAGGATCACCTTGTGGCTATCGCTTGCCTGCACCACGCCGATCTGGCTGGCGGCGGGGTTGAATTGCCGCAAGATGCCCAGCGCGTCCAGCGCCTGTTCGGCAGGCAGGGCCAGCACCATGGTCCCCTCGTTGGCGAGATCATGGGGCTCGAAACCGTATAGCTCGCAGAGGCCCCGCACCGGATCGCACACCGGAATGGCGGACTCCTCCAGCTCGATGGCAACGCCGGAGGCCGTGCTCCACTCGTTGAGCACGGCGGCAAGGCCGCCACGGGTGGCATCGCGCAGGGCGTGCGGGGTAATACCAGCTTTTAGCAGCGCTTCTACCTGCGGCCAGAGGGTAGTGCAGTCGCTTTTCAGATCAGATCCCAGTTGCAGGGCGTCGCGGGCCATCAGGATGCAGGCGCCGTGGCTGCCGATATCTCGCGACACCAGGATGGCGTCACCGGCCTTGAGGCTCCGCACCGAGATGCCCCGGCTCTGTTCGGGCAGGGGGAAGGTGCCGACCCCGCTGGTGTTGATGAAGATCTTGTCGGCGGCCCCCTTGGGCACCACCTTGGTGTCGCCGCAGACGATACGGGCGCCGCTCTTGGCAAGCTCTGCTGCCATCGACTCGACGATGCGGGCGAGGTCTGCGTAGGGGAACCCCTCCTCGATGATAAAGCTGCAGCTCAGATACTCGGGTTTGGCCCCCATCATGGCCAGATCGTTGACCGTGCCGGCGATGGCCAGCTTGCCGATATCACCACCGGCGAAGAACAGCGGCGAGACGGTAAAGCTGTCGGTGGTGAAGGCGACGGGGCCCTCTACCGGCAGCAGGGCGGCATCTTCACCGCGCAGCAGGATCTCGTTGCCAAAGTGGCGAAAGAAGAGCTGGTTGATCAGCTGATTCATCTCGACGCCGCCGCCGCCGTGGCTAAGTTGGATTTCTCTCATCGTTCCTGGATCCCCATATATCGGTAGTAGGCATTGCAGGCCCCTTCGGAGCTGACCATGCAGCTGCCCATGGGCTGGGTCGGGGTGCAGCCCCGGCCAAAGACTTTGCACTGGTTCGGCTTGGCCAGGCCGCGCAGGATATCGGCGCACTGGCACGCCTTGTGATCGTCGATGGGGGTCTCACTGAGTTGAAAGTGACGCTCCGCATCGCGCCTGGCGAAGGCATCGCGCAGGCGCAGGGCGGAGGCGTTGATATCCCCGAGGCCCCGCCAGCGAAAGTGCTCGCGGGTCTCGAAAAAGCGCTCGACCAGCCGCTGAGCGGCTTTATTGCCGCTGGCGGTGACGGCGCGGCTGTATTGCACCTCCAGCGCGTAGCGACCCTCCACCTTCTGGCGCACCATCATCAAGAGCGCCTCCATCACATCCACCGGCTCGAAGCCGCTCACCACCACCGGCACCTGATAACGATCGACGATGGGCAGGTAGATGTCTGCGCCTGTGATGACGCTGACGTGAGAGGGGCCGATAAAGCCGTTCACCTTGGCCACTCCGTCGGCCATCACCGCATGAATGGCGGGGGGTACCAGCACATGGTTGATATGAAACAGGAGGTTCAGGGCCCCTTGCTCTTCAGCGGCGGCCAGCAAGGCGGCGGTCATGGGGGTGGAGGTCTCGAAGCCGATGGCGAAGAACACCACCGTCTTGTCGGGATTTTCCTGGGCTATGCGCAGGGCGTCGAGGGGGTCATAGACCGGGCGGATATCGCTCCCCCTGGCGCGCTGCTGGGCCAGCGTGCCTTGGGAGCCCGGCACCCGGATCATGTCCCCCAGGGTGACCAGAATGACGTTCGGTTGACTCGCCAGCTCGATGGCCTGATCGATGCGCTCTTTGGGCATGATGCAGACCGGGCAGCCAGGGCCGTGGACAAACTCGATGCTGGCCGGCAGCAGCTGGGGCAGGCCGTACTTCATGATGGTGTGGGTATGGCCGCCGCACACCTCCATCACCCGAAGCGGCTCGGGCAGATCTTTTGCAAGCTCGGTAATTTGCGCGGCGAGGGCGCGGATCACCTCGGGCTGGCGAAAGCCCTGAAACAGGTCATTCAAGGTCAGCATGGCAAGATATCCTGCTCTGGCATCAGGGCCACCATCTGGCGGAAGCTCTCGAGGCTGGCCTGCGCCTCCTCCTGGTCAATCTTGCTCATCACAAAGCCGATGTGGAGCAGCACATAGTCGCCCACCTGGAGAGGCTCTTCGAGCAGCATGCAGCTGACACGCCGCTGCACCCCCAGGGTGTCGACGGTGACGCAGTTATCTTCGGGGTGCAGCTGCACCACCTGAGAGGGGATGGATAGACACATGGATTTCAGGACTCCGACAAGGTGGCACAACCGGTGGTGACAGGCCGGTGCGTGGCAAGATGGTGGATGGCAAACCAGAGCTGACCGGCGGCGATGCCACCGTCATTGAGCGGCAGGGTTTCGCTGGTCAATACCTGCCGGCCGGCCGCTTCGAGCGCGGGCACCAGCTGGTCCATCAGCACCCGGTTTTGAAACACGCCCCCCCCGAGCGCCACCGGATAGCCGGGGAAGCGCTCGGCAAGGGCAACCACCAGATTGCTGATGGCGCGGATAAAACCGGCGGCCAGGCTGGCGGTAGAGGTGCCTTGGCACCGCTCGCTGACAAGGGTTCTGAGCAACTCTGCCCACTCGATCTGCAGTGGCCCTTCCGCTGATTGGCTGAGATCAAAGGCGAGGGGGAAGGGCTGTTCATCGGGGGCAAGCTGCAAGGCGGCCGCCTCCAGCAAGAGCCCCGCTTCGCCCTCGTAATCGGGGGTGTCGATCACCCCCAAGAGTGCCGCCACGGCATCGAACAGACGACCGATGGAACTGGTGTAGGGGGCGTTGCGACCCAGCTGCCAGAGCTGGTGCAGGTTGCTGAGCCGCTCAGGTGGCAACTTGTTGATCAACGGAATATCGAGGGCGCGGATCTGCTCCACGCTATAGGATTCGAACAGCAGCCCCAGCAGCTGGCGCACCGGCTCGCGGATGGCCGCCTCGCCGCCGACAAGCTTGAAGGGCTGGAGGTGGGCTACCCGCTCGAAGCCCTTCACATCGGCCAGCAGCAGCTCGCCACCCCAGAGGGTGCCGTCATCGCCAAGGCCGGTGCCATCGAAGGCAACACCCAGCACCGGGCCTGTGATGTCGTGCTCGGCCATCACTGCCAGCAGGTGGGCGTGATGGTGCTGCACCTGGAGATGGGTTGCATTGTGATCGCGGCAATAGCTTTTGGCCCACTGGTGGCTGAGATAGCCCGGGTGGCGATCCGAGACCAGAACTTCGGGTTTGAGATCGTAGAGTTCGCGAAAGGTCGCCAGGGTCTGCTCGAAGTGGCTCTGCATCGGCAGGCTGTGCAGATCGCCGATATAGGGGCTGTAGATGCGCTGGCGGCCGAAGGCGAGCGCCAGCTGGTTCTTCTGCTGCGCGCCGACTGCCAGCAGCGGCATCTTGACCGCCTCTTTCAGGCTAGGAGTGCAGGGAGCGTAACCCCGGGCGAGGCGCAACGTCTGGCGTCGTCCGCCGGCCCACTGCACCAGACTGTCGTCGCACGGGTGCAGTATGGGGCGGTTGTGATCCAGGATGCCGTCAATCTCGCCCCCGAGTTCCCTGACCACCGCCTCGCATTCGATCAGGATCGGGCTGCCGCGACCATTGGCGCTGGTGGCCACCAGCGGCATGGCGCAGGCGTCCAGCAGCAGCTGGTGCAGCGGGGTATAGGGGAGCATGACCCCAAGGTAGGGGATGCCGGGGGCGATCCCCTCGGCCAGCGGCGCGGTTGTCAGTTGGAATTCTGACGGCCGATCATCCTTGGTGCGCTTGCGCAGCAATGTGATGGGTCTGGCCTGAGAGGCGAGCAGTTGCCACTCGTCTTGGCTGCCGGTGACATGCAATTTGGCCTCGGCAAGGGAGCCCATCATCACCGCCAGCGGCTTGCGCGCGCGCTGCTTGAGCTGGCGAAGCCGTGCCACGGCGGACTCGCTTCGCGCATCACATATCAGGTGATAGCCCCCCATCCCCTTGACCGCAATCAGGGCCCCCGCTTGCAGGGCGCGGGCGGCTGCGTGCAGGGCATCCTCGCGCTCGGCCAGCGCATCGCCGCGGCCAGAACGCCAGCTGAGATGGGGCCCGCACTCGGGGCAGCTCACCGGCTGGGCGTGGTAGCGTCTGTCCAGCGGGTTTTCATAGGCCGCCGCGCAGCGCGGGCACATGGCAAAGCCGGCCATGGCGGTATGGGGTCTGTCGTAGGGGAGGCGGTGGATGATGGTGTAGCGCGGGCCGCAGTGGGTGCAGTTGGTAAAGGGGTAGTGGTGGTGGCGATCCGCGGGGTTGGCCACGTCCGTGGCGCACGCCTCGCACATCCCCTGATCCGGCGAGATGGCGACCGTGGCGGCGCTTAGCTGCTGGCTCGCTTTAATTCGAAACTGGCCATCGTAGTCGGGGTCATGAGCGAATGGCAGTTCCCGCTCGCTGAAATGATCAATACGGCTAAGTGGAGGCGCCAGCTCCCGCAGTTCGCGGGCAAAGGCGGCCAGCTGCTCAGGGGATCCTTCGGCGCCAATGGTGACGCCATTGGCATCGTTCAGCACATAGCCGGCAAGGCCGTGGCGCAGCGCCAGCCCATAGACGAAGGGGCGAAAGCCGACCCCCTGCACTATGCCGTCGAGATGAAACTCGCGGCGCAGCCGAGACAGTGTCGGGGTCTTGGCCGTCATGGCGCCACCCTGAGGGGGGGAAGACCGGGCCAGATGGCGATCATCTTGAGGGGTGTCATGTGATATCGAACTCCCATCTGCAGGCCTGCCACCATGGCGCCGGCCATTGGGTACAACGGACAGGGGCAGGACAGGAATGCAATGCGCAGGGTTGCAACGGGCTGCGTCTCGATAGCTGGGGCGTAGCCTGGGCAGGGGAGGGAAGCGGGCCTCTCATCCTGCCGCGGGGGCCAAGTTTACCGGGGCACTTGTCGCCATTACCTTGATCTCGCACCGGTTTGAGTGCCAGACGCGGCGCTTCTTTGCGATCCTGTGAGGGGCGCCACGTTCGCTGGCGGCTCGAGATCCCGGGCGGAAGAGAGAGGGGCTCAGCAATGAAAGAGGGAGGCGGTTGCCTCCCTCTTGCGTGTCATGGCCTTGGGCGCGGCGCCCGCCATCAGATATCCACCTGGGATCCCAGCTCGATCACCCGGTTGGGCGGGATCTCGAACTGATCGGGCGCCCGCAGGGCGTTGCGCTGCAGCAGCATAAAGAGCTTGCCGCGCAGATAGAGGTACCAGGGGCGCTCCTTCATGATGAGGGACTCGTGGGCCATGAAGAAGGAGGTCTCCATCATACGGCAGCTTAAGCCCTCAAGGTTGCAGCGGTGGAAGATCTCCTCCACGTTCGGGGTCTCGCGCCAGCCGTAGCTCGCCACCACCCGCCAGAAGGTGGGGGAGAGCTGCTCGATGCAGACTCGGCGTACGTTGTGGACATAGGGCACATCCTCCACCTTCAGGGTGAGCAGGATGACGCGCTCGTGCAGCACCTTGTTGTGCTTGAGGTTGTGCAAGAGCGCATGGGGGATGACGTTGACCACTCGCGACAGATAGACCGCAGTGCCGGCCACCCGGGTCGGCGGGGATTTTTCGAGCGACGCTATCATCGGCTCAAGCGAGTTGCCGTGCTCGTTCAGGCGGCGAATAAGCTGGAAGCGCTCGCTCTTCCAGCTGGTCATCAGGGTGAACATGACGGCCCCCAGGGTGAGCGGCAGCCAGCCGCCGGAGAAGACCTTGGCGAGGTTGGCGGCGAAGAGCGGCACGTCGATGGCGAGCAGCAGGGCGAAGAGGGTGACCACCAGCGGCTTGCGCCAGTGCCAGCTGTGGCGGGCCACCGAGCAGGAGAGGATGGAGGTGAGCACCATGGTGCCGGTCACGGCGATGCCATAGGCCGCCGCCAGGTTGCTGGAGTGCTCGAAGCTCATGATGACGATCACCACGGAGAGATAGAGCAGCCAGTTGATGACCGGAATATAGATCTGGCCGGACTCCTGCTCCGAGGTGTGCACGATGCGGATGGGGGAGAGATAGCCGAGCCGCACCGCCTGCCGGGTGAGGGAAAAGACCCCGGAGATCACCGCCTGGGAGGCGATGACGGTGGCCAGGGTCGCGAGCAGCAAGAGCGGTAGCAACGCCCACTTGGGCGCGAGCAGGAAAAAGGGGTTGGCGATGGCCTCGGGATTGCCGAGCAGCAGGGCCCCCTGGCCGAAGTAGTTGAGCACCAGGGACGGCAGTACCACCATGAACCAGGCGCGGCGAATGGGGCTCTTGCCAAAATGGCCCATGTCCGCATAGAGCGCCTCCACCCCCGTGATGGCCAGCACCACGGCGCCCAGGGCAAAGAAGGAGGCGCTCTGATAGGTCATGAAGAAGCGCAGCGCCCAGACGGGGTTGAGCGCCCCCAGCACCTCGGGGTGGTGGAGGATGCTATTCAGGCCAAGCACCGCCAGAGTCAGGAACCAGATCAGCATGATGGGGGCAAACAGCTTGCCCACGGCGGCGGTGCCGTGTTTCTGGATGGCGAACAGCAGGGTCAGCACCAGCACCGAGAGCGGCACTATGTAGGCGTCCAGGGAAGGCGCCACTATCTTCAGGCCCTCGATGGCCGACATCACCGACATGGCCGGGGTGATCACCACCTCGCCATAGAAGAAGCTGCCGCCGACGAGCCCCAGGATGATCAGCACCGGCGTCCATTTTTCCGGGGTGTTGCGGGTCGCGAGCGACATCAGGGTGAGTATGCCCCCTTCGCCCGCGTTGTCGGCCCGCATCACGAAGGAGAGGTACTTGACCGAGACCACCAGGATCAGCAGCCAGAAGATAAGCGAAAGAAAGCCCAGGATGGAGGCGGGCTCCACCCCGAAACCGAACTGGCCGGAGAGGCACTCGCGCAGGGTATAGAGCGGGCTGGTGCCGATATCGCCATAGACCACGCCGATCGCCGCCAGCATGACGCCGGACAGGGCGGGTTTGTTAGTACAGTTCATAAAGTTGTCTGTCAGTGTGAGGATGACAAGGCTGTCACCACAGGGACCCGAACACGCGAGGATCTCGGCGCACCGTTCAGGGGATTTCCGGGGTAGTGGTGGGGTAGGGAGTCAACTGGATATAAATAGGGGGCTAATCATGGAACACTGTCTGTTTATCTGCCATTCGGTGAATAATGACACAGAGTGAGCGGGTTTATGCTCAGGTATAAATAATCAAAAAGGGGTGGGTAACGAAATTATTAATTGGCCGCTGATTGAAATACCCCGTCCAGACCCTGGCAAGTGATTGTTTTAGCTGGCTATCCATTTTTGCCAGCGTATTACATCAAGCTGGTCGGAAAATAAACGATAAAATGCTGACCAATAAATAGATGGCTCTTGCTGGGGAGTTGGGGATATTGGGTGGCGATGGAGTCTTTATCTCGTGAGCTGGCTTGGAAATAGTTGGGAAGGGAATTGATCGTAGTAAAAGCCACCACTATAAAATTAAAAGATAAATAGAGGATATAGATGTAGGTTGCAATAAATAAAGTAAATTGCACCACTAAACAAAGACCTTAAATTGATACAATGTACTACGCTTATTGCCCCCTACGGTTACGAGACATTGTTATACAAATACGCAATGCTGTTCAACGAACTCTTTTGGGCTGCAGACAATAGTTGGGCAAGACACGTATGCAAAACATGCTTCCGCTTTTTTGCGGAAATTAACGTCATTTGATACTAAGAAACTAGCCCCTAAAGCTGCAATAGCATGTTGCATGTCATTATTTGAAGCGTTAAACCGATCTTTACCTTTTTTAACTCTTGTAAAGTCATCAGCATAATAGCCCGCCCAATTCATCAAGCTATAAGCACGTGCTACATCTGTTTGTGGTGTTCGTTCGAAATATTCCTCAAGATTGAAGCTACTATTTTCAAGTTTAAAAATGTGTTCAATTTCTCGAACAACAAGGGCAGGGTCCATATTTTTAATATCCATGGATTTTATCTCTGGCATCTCGCGAAATGGCTGAGGACCTAGCTGCTGACCGCTATTAATCTCAAAAGGCCTGAGAGTAGAAGCTTTCTTTCGTAAATAACTAATTGGATGCTTAATTTTTATAAATGATTTTTTCTCTGCTTCACTGAGTGAACTCTGGTCGATTGAAGATAGCTGTGCCTCACAGTTGGTAAGCAAGTCATTTAAACTATCTTTTAATTGATCGTGTATTTCAGTGAAGTTTTTCTCGACTGGTAGGCCTGACATTTTACGCCAAAATAGCTGACTTATAGATATGAGGGAGTCAATTCCCATATCTATATTCGATTGCTTGTTTTCTAAGAATGCGCTCCATATGTCTTTCGGACTTTTTTCATTTAACTTAAGTGTCAGAGGTTCGATATAAATAGCATTCAATTGAACTAAAAGTTCGATGTGTTCATTTTTGTATTCTCTCTTAGGTATTTGAAATATTTCCTCGAGAGTCACATGAGAGTACACTAGGCGTACTTGCTCTGATTCTAGCGCGAGTCTTAATAGCTTAAATTGCTTATTACCAGTTTCTTCAATTTTTCGTTGACGTAAATCGCTTAGTGAATTCTGATCTAAATATATGAAAAAGCTCATTGATCATCCTATTTTGCGCATGGGGTTTCAACAACAGGATCGTGTTGCTATATTTGGTTGTAAAGATATGCCGTAAATTATCTTTTTGAGTCTGACTTTGATTAAGTAATGGTGAAAATATCATCCCTATATTTATCTGCAAAGCTACCATCTCTAAGTTAAATACGCCTAGTCTACTGTCTTTAATTCACGTGGTTTGAGCTACCCATTCCATAGAAACGCCCTTACAGAGCTGGTTGCCAAGTGGACCATAGTAATCGGCCGGATGGAAAACAGAAGTGGGAGGCGTTAAAAACCGGCCTTAGTTCAATAAAATTGTCAGTAGAGCAACCTATTTGGCTTGTCTCCCGTCCAGCAATGAGCCTCAAGACCCTGCACCAGTCTTGGGTCACAAGGGGCTCTGCCTCCCCCCGTCAGGCGGCTGATCATTGGCGCTCGGGGCCGGCTCGGGTATAGTCCTGCGCCAACAAGATAGGTTCGGATGGAGGAGTCGGCGCCGCGTCAGGCAAGCGGGCCGAATCACTCCTTCGGCGCGGTTTTAAAGGATATCCCCATGAAATTCAGTCCCCTGCTCGATGAGATGATGAAGGCGCTGCAGGTCTTGCCGGGCGTGGGCCCGAAATCGGCCCAGCGCATGGCGTTCACCCTGCTCGAGCGCGAGCGCAGCGGCGGCCTGCGTCTCGCCTCCCTGCTCAACCGGGCGCTGACCGAAATAGGTCACTGCAGCCACTGCCGCACCTTCACCGAGAACGATCGCTGCGAGATTTGCGCCAATCCCAAGCGCGAGGAGAACGGCCTGCTCTGCGTGGTGGAGAGTCCGGCGGACGTGGCCGCCATCGAGCAGACCGGCCAGTTCTCCGGCCGCTACTTCGTGCTGATGGGGCACCTGTCGCCGCTCGACGGCATAGGCCCGGAGGAGCTGGGGCTGGAGATCCTGGAGCGGCGCCTCAAGGATGAGCACATCAAGGAGCTGATCCTCGCCACCAACCCCACCATCGAAGGGGATGCCACCGCCTGGTATATCGCCGACATGGCGCGGGCCGCCGGGGTCGAGGTGAGCCGCATCGCCCACGGGGTGCCGGTGGGCGGGGAGCTGGAGCTGGTGGATGGCACCACGCTTTCCCACTCCCTGATGGGGCGCCAGCGTCTCTAAATCGCTGTTCGGCGAACATATTTCGTACAAACAAGGGGTGGGCATGCAAGTTTGCATCTTCGCCCCTTGATATTTGAAAGGCCAACCCCATCTAGCTTGGGAATCTGTTCAACCCGACGTTTTGAGGATTGGTCGATGACCCAAAGTGTTCACGCCGAAACCCACGGCTTTCAGACTGAAGTCAAACAATTGCTGAGCCTGATGGCTCACAGCCTCTACTCCAACAAAGAAGTATTCCTGCGCGAGCTGATCTCCAACGCCTCCGATGCGGCGGACAAGCTGCGCTTCAAGGCGCTTTCCGATGCCTCTTTGTTCGAAAACGACGGCCAGCTGCGCGTGCGCCTGGTGGTGGACAAAGAGAACAAGACGTTGACCATTTCGGACAACGGCATCGGCATGACCCGTGACCAGGTGATCGAGCACCTGGGCACCATAGCGAAATCCGGCACCGCCGAATTCTTCAAGCACCTCTCCGGTGATCAGGGCAAGGACTCCCAGCTGATCGGTCAGTTCGGGGTGGGCTTCTACTCCGCCTTCATCGTGGCTGACAAGGTGACCGTCATCTCCCGCGCCGCCGGCAGCGAGCCGGGTCAGGGCGTGCAGTGGGAATCCGAGGGGGAAGGCTCCTTCACCGTGGCCGACGTGACCAAAGAGGGCCGCGGCACCGACGTCATCCTGCACCTGCGAGCCGAGGAGGAGGAGTTCCTGGACGACTGGCGCCTGCGCTCCGTGGTCGCCAAGTATTCCGACCACATCAGCGTGCCGGTGGAGATGTATAAAGAGGGCACCCCGGATCGGGAAGAGGACGGCGAGACCATAGTCGGCACGCCGGGGGAGTGGGAGCAGGTCAACCGCGCCACCGCGCTCTGGACCCGCAACCCGAAGGACATCAAGGACGAGGAGTACCAGGAGTTCTACAAGCACGTCGCCCACGACTTCGAGGATCCGCTGCTGTGGGGTCACAACCGGGTGGAAGGGGCCCAGGAGTACACCAGCCTGCTCTACATCCCGGCCCGCGCGCCGTTTGATCTCTACAACCGCGAGCAGAAACACGGCCTCAAGCTCTACGTGCAGCGCGTCTTCATCATGGACGACGCCGAGCAGTTCATGCCGACCTACCTGCGCTTCGTGAAAGGGGTGCTGGACTCCAACGATCTGCCGCTCAACGTCAGCCGCGAGATCCTGCAGGACAACAAGGTGACCGCCTCCCTGCGCAAGGCCTGCTCCAAGCGCGTGCTCACCATGCTGGCCAAGCTGGCCAAGGATGACGCCGAGAAGTACGCCAAGTTCTGGAGCGAGTTCGGCAATGTGCTCAAAGAAGGCCCGGCCGAGGATTACGCGAACCGCGAGGAGATCGCCAAACTGCTGCGCTTCGCCAGCACCGCCGGCGAGGGCGAAGCCCAGACCGTCTCTCTCGAGGATTACGTCGGCCGCATGAAGGAAGGCCAGCAGAAGATCTACTACATCACCGCCGACTCTTATGCCGCTGCCAAGAACAGCCCGCACCTCGAGATCTTCCGCAAGAAGGGTGTCGAAGTGCTGCTGATGTGGGAGCGCGTCGACGAGTGGCTGATGAGCCACCTCACCGAGTTCGACGGCAAGCAGCTGGTCTCCGTCACCCGTGGCGAACTGGATCTCGGTGATCTGGAAGACGAAGCCGCCAAACAGGCGCAGGAAGAGGCCGAGAAGGCCAACGCCGGCCTGGTGGAGCGGGTCAAGAAGAGCCTCGGGGATGCGGTGAAAGAGGTGCGCGTCACCCACCGCCTGACCGACTCCCCGTCCTGCATCGTCACCGACGCCTACGGCATGAGCACCCAGATGATCAAGCTGATGCGCGCCGCCGGCCAGCCGGTGCCGGAGCAGAAGTACATCCTGGAGCTCAACCCCGACCACGCCCTGGTGAAGAAGCTCGGCACCATCGAAGACGACAGCCTGTTTGGCGAGTGGGTCGCCCTCCTGCACGAACAGGCCCAGTTGGCGGAGCAGGGCGGACTGAACGACCCGGCGAGCTTCGTCTCCCGCATCAACCGTCTGCTGCTGCAGGCGTGATCCCCTGACCAAAGGCCCACTGCATGCAGTGGGCTTTTTTTGTGGCCGATGCCGCCCCTGTGTGCGGGAGGCGGCGGCCCAGGGAGCGCTATTGCCCGCTTCGGATGAGTGCTGCATTTTCAATCATTTTTCGGTGTTGTCGTCTGCGTCTTTGGTCGCAGAGACGGGGCGGGATGGTGGTGATAATCTGGCCACTCACACGGGGCGAGCTTGTTAATACGGGCGAAAACGTGTAGTTTTTTGCCTTCTCAAGAATTGAATAACCAATCAACTAGGAGCGTGTATGCGCATTGTTCTGTTGGGAGCTCCGGGCGCCGGCAAGGGTACCCAGGCTCAGTTCATCATGGAAAAACACGGTATTCCGCAGATCTCCACCGGCGACATGCTGCGTGCGGCGATCAAGGCGGGCACCGAGCTGGGCCTCAAGGCCAAGGCCGTGATGGACGCAGGTCAGCTCGTCTCCGACGACATCATCATCGGCCTGGTCAAAGAACGCATCGCGCAACCGGATTGCGCCAACGGCTTCCTGCTGGACGGCTTCCCCCGCACCATTCCCCAGGCGCAAGCCATGAAGGATGCCGGCGTGGCGGTGGACTTCGTGCTGGAGTTCGACGTGCCTGACGAAGAGATCGTCAAGCGCATGAGCGGCCGCCGCGTGCACTCCGGCTCCGGCCGTACCTACCACGTGGTGTTCAACCCGCCGAAGGTGGAAGGCAAGGATGACGTGACCGGCGAGGATCTGGTGATCCGTGCCGACGACGAAGAGACCACGGTGCGCAAGCGTCTGGATGTCTACCATCAGCAAACCGCACCGCTCATCGGCTTCTACGGCAAGGAAGCGGAAGCGGGCAACACCCGTTACGTCAAGATCGACGGCACCCAGCCGGTGGAGCTGGTCAGCAAGCAGCTGGCGACCATCCTGGGCTAAGCCCGCCATTGCCATCGTCCCCAAGGGGCCAGCGGCAATGCGCCATTGAGACAAGGGCCCGGCATGGGCCCTTTCTTGCATTCAGACATCGCAACAGAAAGACAGGAAGCAAACGTGACCACGAAAACCGGGATCTTGCTGGTCAATCTGGGTACCCCAGCCGCGCCCACCACGGCCGCCGTTAAGGCGTTTCTCAGCCAGTTTCTGCACGATCAGCGGGTCGTCGACCTGCCGCGCTACCTCTGGTGCCCCCTGCTCCACTTCATCATACTGCCGACGCGCTCCCCCAAGGTGGCCAGGCTCTATCGGCAGGTGTGGACAGAGCAGGGCTCGCCCCTGATGGTGATAAGCCAGCAGCAGCGCGCGGCCCTGGAGCAGGAGCTCAAGCGGGAAGGGGTCGAGGTGCCGGTGGCGCTGGCCATGACCTATGGCTCCCCCTCCCTGGACGAGGGCTGGCAGGCCCTCAAGGCCCAGGGGGTCAACCGGGTGATCCTGTTGCCGCTCTATCCCCAGTATTCGGTCAGCACCACAGCCTCTGTGTTCGATGCCTGGGCCAGGGCGATGAAGCAGGAGCGCAACCTGCCGGTGGTGCGGCTCATCCGCGATTACCACGCCCACCCGGAGTACATCCAGGCCCTGGCCATGAGCGTGCGTCGCCACTGGGAGCAGCACGGCCAGGGGGAGCATCTGCTGATGTCCTTCCACGGCATTCCCGAGCGCTACGAGCGGGAGGGGGATCCCTATGGCCAGCAGTGCAGGCGCACCGCCGCCCTGCTGGCGGAGGCCCTCGGGCTCGCCCCCGAGCAGTGGACCGCGAGCTTCCAGTCCCGCTTCGGCAAGGAGGAGTGGCTCAAGCCCTACACGGACCAGACGGTGGCGGGATTGCCCGCCCGTGGCGTCAAGCGGCTCGACGTCATCTGCCCGGCCTTCTCGGCGGATTGCCTAGAGACCCTGGAGGAGATCCAGGTGCAGAACCGGGAGATCTTCATGGACGCCGGTGGCGAGCAGTTTGAATACATCCCGGCCCTCAACAGCGATCAGGCCCATATCCGCATGATGGTGTCGCTGATCTGCCGCGAGCTGGCGTGATGATTGTCTGCATCCGGCCCCGTTCAGGACGGCGGATGCCCGGGTTTCACGATAAAGGAGTGTCTTGATGATGCATATCACGCTGATCTACGCCGGCCTGCTCGGGCTCTTGTTCCTGCTGCTCTCCTTCTGGGTGGTCAAGCGCCGCGCCCAGTTCAGGGTGATGATAGGGGAAGGGGAGGCACCCGAGATGCTCGCCGCCATCCGCGCCCACGGCAACTTCGCCGAGTACGTGCCCCTCACCCTGCTGCTGATGGCCCTGTGCGAGCTGGCGGGCGTCGGGGCCTTCTGGCTGCACCTCGGCGGTGTCTTGCTGCTGGTGGGGCGCATCCTGCACGCCATCGGCATCCAGATCCCCAGGGCCCCCAACAAGCCGCGCCTCTTCGGCACCCTCTTCTTCTGGCTGTCGCTGGGGATCTTCTCGGTGCTGGCCCTGGTGCAGGGACTCTCGCAAAGCTGAATGTCACCCCGCAAAACCACCCCGTCACGGGGTGGTTTTTTTGAGGGCGAAAGATCAAACGTTTGCCCCGCAACCCCTTGTCTATACTGACCTCAAAATTCAATCGTGCGACTTTTCGGCGTGGTGGATTGTGTTAAAATCCCGCCCCTCTTTTCCCCAGAGCACAGAACATCGCCATGAAATTTCCCGGTCAGCGCAAGTCCAAACACTACTTCCCGGTCGACAGACGGGATCCCCTGATCCCGCAGAGCTCCCAGCTCACCGAACTGGGCAAGGCCTATGTGGTGGGCATCGATCAGACTCTGGTGGACATCGAAGCCCATGTGGACGAGGACTTCCTGAACCGGTACGGCCTGAGCAAGGGTCACTCCATGCTCATCTCCGACGAGGTGGCCGAACAGGTCTACAACGAGCTCAAGGCCAACAACATGGTGGTGAGCGAGTTTGCCGGCGGCACCATAGGCAACACCATGCACAACTACTCCGTGCTGGCGGATTCCCACTCCATCCTGCTCGGGGTCATGAGCCAGGACATCCGCATCGGCAGCTACGCCTACCGCTATCTGTGCAACACCTCGTCCCGGGTCAACCTGGACTACCTGCAGCCAGTGGACGGCCCGGTCGGCCGCTGCTTCACCTTCATCACCGAAGGGGGGGAGCGCAGCTTTGGCATCAACGCCGGTAAGATGGACCACCTGGACGTGGACCACATCCCCGAGTCCATCATCAAGGAGGCCTCGGCCCTGGTGATCACCGCCTACCTGGTGCGCGGCGCCGACGGCACCCCCATGAAGGAGGCCGCCATGGCTGCCGTGCGCTATGCCCGCGAGGCCGGCGTGCCCGTGGTGCTGACCCTGGGCACCCGCTTCGTCATCGACGAGAATCCCCAGTGGTGGCGCGACTTCATCAGCGAGAACGTGACCGTGCTCGCCATGAACGAGGATGAGGCGGAGGCCCTGACCGGGATAAAGGATCCCCTCGGCGCGGCCGACAAGGCGCTGGACTGGGCGGACATGGTGCTCTGCACCGCCGGCCCCATCGGCCTCTACATGGCGAGCTACACCGACGAGGACTACAAGCGCGAGACCACCCACACCCTGCTGCCCGGCGTCATCCCCGAGTTCAACATGTACGAGTTCAGCCGCCCCATGGCCCGGGACAAGTGCCGCAAGCCGGCGCGGATCTACTCCCATATCTCCCCCTACATGGGCGGCCCGGAGAAGATCAAGAACACCAACGGCGCCGGTGACGGGGCGCTCTCCGCGGTGCTGCACGACATGGTGGCCAACGCCTACCACCGCATGAACGTGCCGAACTCCGCCAAGCACCTCTCCGAGTTCCTCACCTACTCCTCCCTGGCTCAGGTGTGCAAGTACGCCAACCGGGTCAGCTACGAGGTGCTGGCCCAGAGCAGCCCGCGCCTCTCCCGGGGCCTGCCCGAGAAGGAAGACAGCTTGGAAGAGGTGTACTGGGAGCGCTGATGGCGCCGGCCGGTCATGAATCCAAAGGGTGCCATCAGGCACCCTTTCTTATTTTTGGGCTGGATCATGTTTTTGGCATCGCTTTTGCGTGCATCGTGGACAGTCCGCGCCCCGGCGACATACCTTGTGTTAACGACATGTAGCGGATGTGGGGTGAGGGTATGTTGAGACAATGGAGTATCGGGCGGCGCCTGTCGCTGGTGACCCTGATGGTGCTGGCGTTGCTGGGACTGCTGCTGTTCTTCTCCCTGCAGGTCTATCACCAGGGGTTGATGGGGGAGAAGAGCCGCCAGACCCGGGCCCAGGTCGAGACCGCCTACAGCCTGGTGGCGGGACTGGAGGCCAGAGTGCGCAAGGGGGAGCTGGACGAGGCGAGCGCCAAGGCCGAGGCGCTGGCGCTGCTCAGGGGGCTGCGCTATGGCGAGGAGGACTACTTCTGGATCAACGACAGCCACCCCACCATGGTGATGCACCCCATGAAGCCCGAGCTGGACGGCAAGGATCTCTCCGGGGTGGAGGACAAGCAGGGGCTCAGGCTGTTCGTCGCCTTCGCCGATCTGGCGAGGGCGCAGGGGGCGGGGGAAGTCGCCTACTACTGGCCCAAGCCCGGGGTGGACGAGCCGGTGCGCAAGATCTCCTACATCAAGCGCTTCTCCCCCTGGGACTGGATCATCGGCACCGGCGTCTATGTGGACGACGTCGAGGCCCAGTACCAGGAGGTGCTGCGTACCCTGCTCGGCATAGGGCTGGTGCTGGCCGTTCTGCTGTTTGCCGTGGTCGGCCTCATCGTGCGCAGCATCGTCGTACCGCTCTCCCAGTCGGTCTCGGCCCTTGGCAACATCGCCAGGGGGGAAGGGGACCTGAGGTTTCGTCTGCCTGAGTCGGGGCGGGACGAGCTGAGCCAGCTCAGCGTCAACTTCAACCTCTTCGCCGGCCAGATGGCGCAACTGGTGGCACGCAGCCAGCAGATCGCGAGCCAGAACCGGGAGCAGGCCCATCAACTGGAGCGGATCGTCGATCGCACCGGCGCCATCGTCACCGGTCAGGAGCAGGATACCCTGAGGGTGGCCAGCGCCATGGAACAGATGACGGTGAGCAGTCGCGAGGTGGGCCAGCACGCGGCCCAGGCCGCCGAGGCGGCGGACTCGGCGCTCAATCTGGCCCAGCATGGCCGCCAGGTGGTGGCCCAGACCCGGGAGACCATCCGCCAGCTGGCGGACGAGATGGTGGAGACGGTGCAGGCGGTGAGCCGGCTGGAGCAGGAGACCCAGCAGATTGGCTCCGTGCTCGACGTGATCCGCGGGGTGGCGGAGCAGACCAACCTGCTGGCCCTCAACGCCGCCATCGAGGCGGCCCGGGCCGGCGAACAGGGGCGCGGTTTTGCCGTGGTCGCCGACGAGGTGCGCACCCTGGCGACCCGCACCCACAGCTCCACCGACGAGATCCGGCAGATGATACAGCGGCTGCAGGAGGGGGCGGGCAAGGTGGTCGGCGGGATCACCCAGTTGCAGCAGCTCTCCCGCTCGACCGCCGACCGGGCCGGTGATGCGGACGCCGCCATCCATGCCATCGATGGATCCGTGCACACCATCACCGCCATGAATGGACAGATCGCCACGGCGGCGGCCGAGCAGAGCCGGGCGGCGGAGGAGATCAACCAGCGGCTGGTGGCCATCACCCAGCTGGCGGCGGATGCCCTGGCCCAGAACCGCCTGACCGAGCAGGCGTCCGGGCAACTGGCGCTCGCCTGCGACGAATTGAGCGCCCTGGTGGCGCAATATCGCATCTGACGGCGTTTATCCCTGTCTTTTTGGGGATAAGGCTTGAGTCTGGGGGGCTTTTGGGACACCATCAGCCCCATTCTCGGCCAGCCCTGGCCGACTGCCTGCCATTGCTTTGCAAGAGAGAGACCCCATGAGCAAACTAACTGACAATCTTGACGCCAATTTCCAGCTGTTCATCGAAGAAGTCCGCGAGTCGGGTCAGGTGTGGGGTCTGCGCTACGGTGAAGACTGGGTGGTGTGCCGCTCCGCCGAGTTCGAGGACGCCGACGTTATGCCGCTCTGGTCCGCGGAGGCCGATGCCCGTCTGCACTGCGTGGACGAGTGGGCGGATTACGAGCCCGAGGTGATCGAGCTGGAAGAGTTTCTCGACATCTGGATCAACGATCTGGACGAGGACGACGTGCTGGTCGGCCCGAACTGGAACGCCGATCTGGAAGGCCAGGAGCTCGAGCCCATCGAGCTGGCCAAGGCGCTGGTCGAGCTGGACGCCTGAGTCCGCCCCGGCGACAGCCCTGTCCATCCCCAGAAACCGGTTCCCGCGAGGGACCGGTTTTTTTATGCTGGGCGCTGAACCCGGCTGAAAAGGCGTTTTGGCTTTGCACCCGCTCCCCCGATGGGTCATCATGATCCCTTTGCCGATCGGGAGGTAACATGTTTGTCTTTGACGTGACCACACGAGCGGGGGCGCAGGCGCAGATCCGGGTGCAGGCGCTGGACTGGGGCCAGAGCGGCCCGGTGAGCTTCCAGTGCGACAGCGACGAGCTGGCCCTGGTGCTGCTGACCGGCTGTCGCTGCGATGCGGTGGGTTACTTCAACCTGCTGGGGGGCTGCAAGCCGCTATATGTGGAGCAGTGGCTCGCCTACCTGCAGGAGCGCGGCCATCTCGACAAGCAGAGTTGCCGGCTGGAGAGCCCCTCCCAGGACGATTACCTGGCCCGGGCCGGACTCGCGGACGACGAACTCAATGCCCTGCTCGGCCAAGTCTACAAGGTGGCCGGGTTCAACCGTCTGCAGATCAACCGTTACCTCAAGCATCGCCACAACCCGACCATGCTGGCGACCCGTTACGACCAGAAGGAGCTGGAGCGCTATCGCCAGCTCAACGACATCATTCTGACCCTGTTGAAGCTGAAACGCTCTCCGTGAAGATCCCCTGCTGACCCATCTCCGGCCCCAGTTCCTGGGGTCGGGCGATCAGATAGCCCTGCAGGCCGTCCACGTACATGCTCTGCAGCATCTGCTTCTGTCCTATCTGCTCCACCCCCTCCGCAATCACCAGGCAACCCATGCGATGGGAGACGTCGACTATCATCCGCACGAACTGCTGGTTGGTGAGATCCTGCTCCAGCTCGGTGATGAGGCCGGGATCCAGCTTGATGTAGTCGGGCTTGAGCTCGCGAAACAGGCTGAAGGAGCCGATCCCCTTGCCGAAGTTGCAGATGGCCGAGCGGCTGCCGTGGCGCCTGAGCAGCTCGAACAGCCGCTTGGCCCCCGTCAGGTTGCGCTCCAGGTGCTCCTCGTCGAGCTCGAACACCAGGTTGGCCCCGATGTCGGGATCCTTTTGCAGCTGATGGTCGAGCCAGATCAGGAAGGCGCTGTTTTGCAGCAGGCTACCCGGCAGGTTGAGGCCCCAGCGGCTGCTGTGGTTGCCGAACGCCCTGTACTGGCGGATGACGTGACGGATCACCATCTGGGCCAGGCGCAGCACCATGTCCAGCCGCTGTGCCATGGCGAGCAGGGTGTCGCTTGGCAGCACGGTGCCGTCGCTGCTGCAAAAACGGGGGTAGATTTCGTGATAGGCCAGCATGCCGCGATGCAGGGGCTGGATGGACTGGCTGGTGAAGCTGACGCTCTCCTGCTCCAGCAGCTCGGTCAATACCTGGGTCCAGTGGCGTTGCCCCTGAATTTCGACCACCTCGTCGCTCTGCTGGATGGCCCAGCCGTTGACTGCCTCCGTCTGGGCCCGCGCCAGTGCCAGATCCGCCCTGGCCAGGATGGCCTCTATCTTCTGCTCGCTGCTGAGCCGGGTCATACCCGAGTAGGCGGCGCTCTCCAGCTCATGGTCGTGCTGGTAGCGATCGAAGGCGAGTTTCAGATCCCGTCCCAGCAGGTGCGGGGGGATCTGGGCCAGGGGGGGCATCAGGACCGCAAAGTCGGCGCCCGAGATGCGATAGACCTGGTGGCCGGGGAAGCGGCTCACCGTGTGGCTGATGAGGGCGGCGATGTCCCGGATGTAGGCATCCCCGGACTGGAAGCCGCGCTGGGCGTTGAGGGTCCCGAGCTCGGTGGCGCGGATGAGCACCAGGATGGCGGTCTGGGTGTTTTCCTGTTGCAGCAGCTCGGTCAGATCGCGCCGGAAGGCGTGGCGGTTGCCAAGCCCCGTCATCTCGTCCCGGGTCGCCTGATTGTGCAATTCGGTGATCTGGCGGTGGGCATCGATCTCGGCCTCATTGAAGGACGCAAGGAGCTGGCGCAGAGCCGTTTGTGCCTGTACGCTGTCGAGCATGGCGGGATCCCGCTGCTGCAGCGCCAGCAGCCAGCGTTGCTCCTGCCTTGTCTTTTCCCCACGGCGCACGCTGTGGGTGAGAAAGAGCAGCAGGGCGAATCCCGTCAGGGTGGTCATCAGGACCAGCAGCAGGGTGAGTGGTGAGGCGGGGGGGGCGAGCAGCACTCCCTGCAACAGCAGCATGGGAATGCAGACCAGTGCGCTGACCAGCAGCAGGTTTCCCTCATGTTTATTCAACATCGTTTCATCCTTGATGATGTTCATGATGTAGAAATTCTAACCAAGTCGCTGGCGCAAAACATGAGTACTCACGCAACTCCACGATAAAGCGCCGGCGGAATGCAACTAAATGTGAGTGAAAACACTTTCATGGTCTGTAAAAAAAGCGAAGATGGGTTGAAAACAGCCCCAACAGAGCAGAGGTAGATATGTTGCTAGAACCCGTAGACACCGCCAAAGCACGGCAACTATTGAATCAGAGTATGGCCTTGGTGCTCGCAGGGGGACGGGGCAGCCGCCTGAAGCAGTTGACCGATAACCGCGCCAAGCCCGCCGTCCACTTTGGCGGCAAATTCCGTATCATCGACTTCGTGCTCTCCAACTGCATCAACTCCGGCATCCGCCGGGTGGGTGTGGTGACCCAGTACAAGTCCCACAGCCTGTTGCGCCACCTGCAATCGGGCTGGTCTTTCCTGCGCTACCAGATGAACGAGTTCATCGACTTGCTGCCCGCCCAGCAGCGGGTGGACGAGGTGCACTGGTATCGCGGCACCGCAGACGCCATCTACCAGAACGTCGACATCATCCGTGACTACGGTCCCAAGTACATCGTGGTGCTGGCGGGGGATCACATCTACAAGATGGACTACGCCGCCATGCTGCTGGATCACGTGCGCCTCGGTGCCAAGGTGACGGTGGCCTGTATCGAGGTACCGCGCTGCGAGGCATCGGCTTTCGGCGTGATGGACATCGACGAGCAACGCAAGATCCGCGCCTTCGTGGAGAAACCGGCCAATCCGCCCGCCATGCCGGGCTGCGAGGATCGCTCGCTGGCCTCCATGGGCATCTACATCTTTGAGGCGGAGTACCTCTACCAGTTGCTGGAAGAGGACATCCACAACCAGGAGTCCAAGCACGACTTCGGCATGGACGTGATCCCGCGCATCGTGGGAGAGGGCAAGGCCTTTGCCCACCCGTTCAACATGTCCTGTGTCGGGGCCAAGGAGGGGCAAAAACCCTACTGGCGCGACGTGGGGACCCTGGATTCGTTCTGGGAGGCGAACATGGACCTTGCCTCCGTGGTGCCCGAGCTCGACATCTATGACGAGAACTGGCCCATCTGGACCAGCCAGAACATGTCGCCCCCGGCCAAGTTCGTGCAGGATAGAAACGGCCAGCACGGCATGACCATCAACTCCATGTTCGCGGGGGGCTCCATCGTGAGCGGCTCCTTCGTGCTCAACTCGGTGCTGTTCACCAACGTGCGGGTACACTCCTTCTGTACCCTGGATCAGGCGGTGATCTTCCCCGGGGTCGAGATCGGGGCTGGTTGCCGCTTGCGCCGGGTGGTGGTGGACAAGGGGTGCAAGCTGCCAGACGGCCTGGTGGTGGGGGAGAACGCGGACGAGGATGCACGCCGCTTCTACCGCTCCGAGCAGGGCATAGTGCTGGTGACCAAGCCGATGCTGGCCAAGCTCGGCTAACCTCGTCGACACAGACAAAAAAAGGGAGCCCTGGGCTCCCTTTCTATTGGTGGTCGATTCATTTCTCGCTGACCAGGGCCTTGCCGGCCATCACCATGGCGGTGCCATGCTTGCCACCGGCGGCGGTCACTTGCGGGACACCATCTTCGTCGGTGTCGCTGCCGGCACCCTCGATGACGTTCTCGCCGGAGTCGCCGACCCATTCGGCCATCTGCATGCCGCCGTTGACGGTGCCGCGGAACCAGCTCACGTAGCGCTGGGTCAGCTGTGCCAGCTCAAGCTCGGGTGCCTTCTCGGCCCCTTCGTTGCGCAGGTTCAGCATGGCAGAGCGCAGGGCGCCGGAGATGGCGGCCTGGGTCCAGGGGGTGTATTCACCCTGCTTGCCGGCGAGCCAGGTTCCGGCCTTGGCATTGAAGTAGGCCTTGTCGGCGGCGATGAAGAGCTCGCTCGCCGCGGTGCGGTACTTGGCATCCGAGGTGGCCAGGAAGGCGGCGGTCAGGCCGCGGATGGCGGCGAACTGCGCGTCGATGGACTGACCGGCGTCAAGCTTGCCGCCCAGTGTCAGACCGTCATGGACCAGGCCGTTCTTGCCCTTGAGGTTGGCGAGGATGAAATCGGCCTGCTTGCGGACCAGTGCGATCGCCTGCTCACCCTGTGGGGTCTTGAGGTTCAGCTCGCCATTGTCACCGGCGGCGTAACCCACAGGCAGCGCATCCTGGGCGCGCTGGAAGATCTGCAGGGCGACCAGGGCGTAGGCGGCGTCGAAGGTGGTGACGTGCCCGGCCTGTTTGCCAGCTTGCCAGCTGTCGACCAGGGTGCCGGCCTTGGGCTCGAAGTGCAGGGCCAGCAGGTTCTTGAAGGTGAGGTTGGAGAGGTTCAGGGCCAGGGAGAAGGCATCGCTGCCCGCCACCGCCTTGCCCAGATCGTTGGTCTGGTTGGCAGCCGGAGCGGCGGCGAACGGGGCACCGTCAAACACGGCGTGGAAGGCCGGGTTCTGATTGGTGTTGGCCGTGCGCTGATCGCTGAAGGCGTAGAACTCGGAGAGGGGCCACAGCAGCATCCAGGCGTCGCGCAACTGGGCGGAGCCGTCCACGACCTCCAGCTTGCCGATGGCACCGGCGTCGTTCTTGCTGGTCTCGGTCACTTTCACCTGATGAGGGAAGTAGACAACCCCCTTGGCCGGATCGTACTGCGGGGTGATTTTGGCGCCCAGGGTCTTGCCGTCAAAGCCGAGCTGACCTTGCAGGATGGCGAGCTTGTCGATGGACTGCTCGGTCAGCATCATGCCGTTGAAGCCGTCGGCGGCAGAAACCCCCAGCTTGTGCTTGCCGTCCTGATCCATGGTGGCGGACGCGGCTTCCACCTCTTCATCGGTCTCAGCCACGTGCATGCCCCCGAGGAAGTCCTGGGACCACATCACTTCCTTGAGCAAGATGCCGCCCACGGCGGCCGGGACCAGCAGGTTGTCACTGCCGCTCCAGCGCAGGGTGGCGTAGTCGCGGAAGTAGGCGGGGACCTGGGTCTTGACGCTCTTCTCGTTGCCCTTGGCGGTCTTGATGGTGATCTGGTCACCGTTGACCGGGGTGGCGTTCACGGCCTGGGCGAACTCCGGGTTGGCGGAGGCGTAGGGCAGGGAGAGGGGATACATGCCCTGGGGAATTTCATCGGCGGGGAAGCCGACGGCCTCGGCCATGGCCAGTACCCGTTTGCCCAGGTCGGCCAGGGTGCCGCCACGGGCCTGGTTTTGCGGCCCGTTGACCAGATGGGGGCCCATGCCGGACTGGTAGTTGAGGGCGTACATTGCCTCTTCGGAGTATTCATAGGATTCGATGCCGGCGGCGAAGTCGAACGGGGTCGGCTCGTCGGCGCGGTTGGCGTCCAGCACATCCAGATCCAGACCGATGGCCTCGGCCAGCGGCTCGCCGGAGAGCTCGAATTCGGTGTAGGCCAGCATGTTGGCGGCGGTGTTGAACGTCTTGTCCTCCACCTTGACGGCAGCCTGTGCGGCGCTGCTGAGGAGTGCGCAGGCGATCGCCTGCACCAGTACGGTTTTTCTCATGTCCTTCTCACCATATTGTTGATTTTATTATGACGCTTCTCATGAATCTAAATGAGAATGGTGTGCATTATGGGGCAAAGGGCGGGGCTTGAGAAGAAAAAAACCGCGCCCCGGTGGGGTGAAGAGGAGAGGCGCGGCGGCAGGTGTCACATCAGTTTGAAGGGGATGACCAGTCGGCCCGGCTCCACCTTGAGGGCTTCGACCTTCTCCTTGATCCGCGCCTCGTTCTGGCGGCTGCCATCGAGCCGGTAGACGGGGGTCTGGGAGAGGAACAGGGAGAGGGACTGGTTGAAGGTGGGCAAGAGCGGGGAGAGGGCGGTGCCCACGTCCGCCGGCTCGGTCTTGACAGAGAGCAATTCGAGATCGCGCAGATAGATGGCGCCCTGCTCGGCCACGTAGTCGGGGCGGGCACTCAGGGAGAGGCGGATCTTCATCTGCTGGCTGCCAAGGGGGCTTGCCACCTGCAGATCGCCGGCGGCGTCCAGTTCGACCTTGTCGGCCTGGCTGCGACCGATACGGCTCTGCATGTCATCGAGGCGGATCTTGCTCGACATGATGCCGGGGATCCCCAGCTGTTTCTCGAAGGCGACTCGCTCTTTGAGGTATTGGTTGATCTCGCCCTCGCTGACGCTGTATTGGGTGAGGGAGCAGGCTGCCAGCAGCAGGGCGAAGGGGAGCAGAAGCAGGTGTTTCAACATGGGAAGGTTCCATCAAATGGGTGGCAACAACAGATGGCGCCATCTTAGGGGCAAAGCGGGTCGGCCGCCAGTGGGGTTCCCTCGTCCCGTTTCTGTCGCATCCCCCATATGGGGATGGCAATCCGTTTTCATTCGAGTAGCGTTGTCATCCCCTGTGCCAACAGGCCCGCCCTGGCGTCATCCCTGAAATACCCACAGACAAGCTCCTGTTTTAGCGATGCAAAATCCCATTGACCCCGTGATTTCAAAGCGAGTATTTTACCGCCGCACAAAGTCAAACTGATAATCATTATCATTTTGAATCTTCTTTGAGGGTATAACGTGAATACTCGTGTAATGGAAAATGGCGCACCTGCCGAGGCGAAGATATCGCCTGATTTCTTGTTTACCTCGGGTCAGGGCACTCTCAGTGCCACTGACCTGGGCCAGCCTATCACCACCCCCGCCTGTGAATGGCCTTTGCTAGAACAACAGATTGCCGACGCGCTGGCAGCGGCCAGTGCCGCCGGCCAGGCCAACCCCCTGCTTATCGGTGCCTTCGCGTTCGATCCGGCGGAAGCCTCTTGCCTCTATGTGCCCGGTCGCTATAAGCGGGGTGAGCGCCTTATCCCGCAGGAACAGGCGCCGGCGATAGACGCTGTGGCAGAGCAGGCCGTCGAGGCCAACCGGGTCATCTCGGTGCAGAGCACCCCGCCGGCCAGCGAATTCCAGGCCTCGGTCAGCGCGGCGCTGGATGCGTTTACACAAGGCCGGCTCGCCAAGGTGGTGTTGTCGCGCAAGCTGACACTCACCCTGCATCAACCCGCCGATCCGAAGCGGGTGATGACCCGTCTGATGGCCCAGAATCCCCACGCCTTCCACTTCTCCCTGCCGCTCGGCCAGGGCCGCCGCCTGCTTGGCGCCAGTCCGGAGCTGCTGCTGCGGGTCAGCGGGGGAGAGGTGTTCACTCACCCGCTGGCGGGCTCCGCCAGACGGGCGAGCGAGCCGGCGCAAGACGAAATGGTCGCCCGGGATCTGCTGGCTTCTCGCAAGGATCAGCATGAACACAAGTTGGTGATCGACGAGATCCGCCGGGTGTTGACCCCCCACTGCCGCGAGCTGGCGATCCCCGCTCATCCCTCGCTGATGAGCACGGATACCCTCTGGCATCTGGGCACCCCCATCGCCGGGCGACTCAATGGCGGCGAGGCATCGGTACTCTCCCTGGCCTGCCAGCTTCATCCCACCCCGGCCTTGTGCGGCTATCCCACCGATCTGGCTCGCCAGTTTATTCGTGAACAGGAGCCCTTCCGGCGAGCCCTCTTCAGCGGCATCGTCGGCTGGTGCGACAGCCAGGGCAACGGCGAGTGGGCCGTGGTGATCCGCTGCGGCGTGCTCGACGGCCATCAGGTGGAGCTGTTTGCCGGCGCCGGTATCGTCGCGGGTTCGGATCCCGCCATGGAGTGGGCCGAGACCGGCACCAAGCTGGGGACCATGCTCAAGGCCCTGGGCCTGGATTTGGAGGTGGCACAATGACGCAGTCCAACCGCTTCCTGCCCTATACCCGCTGGCCCGATGCATTGGCGGAGCGCTACCGCGCCAAGGGCTATTGGCGCGGCGAGCCGCTGACCGCCATGCTGGCGCGTCAGTGTGAGCTGGCCCCCGACGCCGAGGCCATCCTCTGCGGCGAGCGCCGCTTCAGCTATGGCGAGCTGGATGCCGCCTCGAGGCGGCTGGCCGCAAATCTGGCCCGACACGGCCTGGGGGTGGGGGATACCGCACTGGTGCAGCTCCCCAACGTGGCCGAGTTCTATCTGGTGTTCTTCGCCCTGCTCAAGGCCGGCATCGCGCCGGTCAACGCGCTCTTTAGCCACAACCGGCTGGAGCTCCTCTCTTATGCCGAACAGATCACTCCGTGCCTCTTTGTCGGCTCGCTGGCCCATCCGCTGTTTGCGAGCAAGGGTCGCGAGAGCGAGCTGCTGACAGCCATAGGTGCCGAGCTGGTGCTGCTGGATGGTGACGTAGAGGCGCTGGGGCTGACCCGCTGGTTCGGCGAGGGGGATGAGGGGGGCACCCCATCCGTCTCCTTTGCCCCGACTCCGGCGGACGAGGTGGCCTTCTTCCAGCTCTCCGGTGGCAGCACCGGCACCCCCAAGCTCATTCCCCGCACCCACGATGATTACCTGTACAGCGTGCGCCGCAGCAATGAAATCTGTGAATTGGGGCCCCACACCCGCTATCTGTGCGCCCTGCCGGCCCCCCACAACTTCCCCCTGAGCTCCCCTGGCGCGCTGGGGGTGTTCGAGGCGGGCGGCACCGTGGTGCTCTCACCCGACCCCAGCCCCATCAGCTGTTTCCCGCTGATCGCCCGCCACAGGGTCAACTTCACCTCGCTGGTGCCGCCGGCGGTCTCGCTCTGGCTGCAGGCCGCGGAAGCGGACCCCACTGCGCGCACTCAGCTCGAGAGTCTCGACTTGCTGCAAGTGGGCGGCGCCAAGCTGGGGGAGGCGGTGGCCAGCAAGATTGGGCCGCTGCTCGGCTGCCGGCTGCAGCAGGTGTTCGGCATGGCGGAAGGGCTGGTCAACTACACCCGGCTGGATGACCCCGACGAGAAGGTCATTCACACCCAGGGCCGCCCCATGAGCCCGGATGACGAGGTGCGCATCCTCGATGAGGCGGGCAACCCGGTTGCCCCCGGCGAGCCTGGTGCCCTGCACACCCGTGGCCCCTATACCTTCCGCGGTTACTACCAGAGCCCGGTCCACAACGCCCGGGTGTTCGATGCCGAGGGCTTCTACTGCTCCGGCGACTTGGTGGTACAGGATGCCGATGGTTACCTCACCGTGGTCGGGCGGCAGAAGGATCAGATCAACCGGGGCGGCGAGAAGATCGCGGCGGAAGAGGTGGAAAACCAGCTGCTGCACCACCCGGCCATCACCCATGCGGCCCTGGTCTCCATGCCCGACAGCGCCATGGGGGAGAAGAGCTGCGCCTTTATCGTCACCACCGAGCCGGGGCTCAAGCCGCTGGCCTTGCGCAAGTTTCTGCGCGAGCGCGGGGTGGCGGACTTCAAGCTGCCCGACCGTTTCGAAACCCTGGACGCCCTGCCCATGACGGCGGTGGGCAAGATTGACAAGCAGGGGCTGCGGGCGCGCATTGCGCACGCCATCGCCGCCAACCAGCCTCTACAGCATAAAAACTATTAAGGAATCATGACGTTATGGCTATCCCAACCCTGAACAATTACGCCATGCCCAGCCAGTGGAAGGCCAACAAGGTCGACTGGTCCCTGGATCCCAAACGCGCCGCTCTGCTGATCCACGACATGCAGGAGTACTTCACCGCCTTCTATGGCGAAAACAGCCCGCTGATCGCGGCCCTGACCGAGCGCCTGGCCGCCGTGCGCAAGCAGTGCAAGGCCCTCGGCATCCCGGTTTTCTACACCGCCCAGCCCAAGGATCAATCCCCTGAAGATCGCGCCCTGCTGAGCGACATGTGGGGCCCGGGTCTCAACAAGCGGCCCGAGCAGCAGCAGGTGGTGGCCGCGCTGCGCCCAGAGCGTGACGACACCGTGCTGGTCAAGTGGCGCTACAGCGCCTTCCAGCGCTCCGAGCTGGAGCAGATGCTCAAAGCGCTGGGGCGGGATCAGCTGATCATCGGCGGTATCTACGGCCATATCGGCTGCATGATGACCGCCTGCGACGCCTTCATGCGCGACATCCAGCCCTTCTTCCTGGCGGACGGGATGGCGGACTTCTCCCTGGCCGACCACCAGATGGCGCTCGACTATGTGGCAACCCGCTGCGGCAAGGTGATCCGCTGCGAGGAGGTGCTGGCGCTTGCTCCGGCTTCCGCTTCTGCCGCCCAGCCCACCAATCCGTTGCTGACGTATGAGGGGCTCAAGGCGCGGCTGCTGAGTCATATCGACGAGGACGAGGGGGAGTTTGACCCCGACGAGAACCTCATCGACTACGGTCTGGATTCGGTGCGGATCATGGCCCTGCTCACCGAGTGGCGCGCCGCCGGGGTCGAGCTCGGCTTCGTGGATCTCGCCAAGCTGCCGACCCTCAACGGCTGGTGGCGCCTCATCGAGGCCAGGCTGGCAGCCCAGGCCCTGGAGGTGACCCCATGAACCGCTTCCCCTTGACCATCCCCCAGCAGGGGCTCTGGTCCGGACATCTGCTGAACGACGACAACGCGATGTTCAACACCGCCGAGTGCATCGCCTTCGATGGCAAGGTCGAGGCGGCCGTGCTGGCCGCGGCCCTTGCCAAGGCGGTGGGGGAGTGCGAGGCGCTCAAGGGCCATTTCGAGCAAGACGGCGAGGCGGTCTGCTTCGTCTCGCATGAGCTGCCCCTGGCCTATGAAGAGGTCTCCCTCGAGCGCGATGACGAGACGCTGGCCCGCGCCTGGGCCTGGGCCGATCTGCGCCGCCCGTTCGAGTTGACCCAAGAGGCGCCCTGCCGTTTCGCCCTGCTGCGCGGCCCCGGCCGCGATTATCTCTACAGCTGTGTGCACCACATCGCCCTCGACGGCTTTGGCACCACCCTGCTGTTCCAGCGCATCGCCGAGCTCTATGCAGAGGGACTGGCCGGTGAGATGCACTCTCCATCCCCCTTCGGCTCGTTGGCTGAGGTGCTGGCCGAAGAGGCGAGCCGCGAGCAGAGCGGCAAGAACGCCGCCGCCCGCGCCTTCTGGCAGGAGCAGTTGCAAGGCTGGCCCGAGGTGAAGTCCTTTGGCGAGACCCGCGCGCCGATTGCCGCCGAATTTATCCGCGAGAGCCGTCCGCTGCCGGCGGCGCTCTGGCAATCCCTGACCGGCTTTGCCGACGAGCACAAGCTGGGCTGGCCCGATCTGCTGCTGGCCGGCCTCTCGGCCCAGCTGTCGCTTGCGAGCGGCCAGGATAAGACCCTGCTCGGCCTGATGATGATGAACCGCATCGGCTCGGCGTCGTTGACCGTGCCCTGCATGCAGATGAACATTACCCCGCTGGCGCTGACACTGGGTGAAGAACTGGATCTGGCGGGAGCCGCCGGCGCCGTGGCCAAGGCCAAGCGCGGGGTGCGCAAGCACCAGCACTACCGTTACGAGCTGCTGCGCCGCGACCTTGGTCTGGTGGGGGGCGAGAAGCGCCTGTTCGGCCCGCTGGTCAACATCATGCCGTTCGATCATGCTCGCCGCTTCGGGCCGCTATCTGCCCATATTCTCAACATCAGTGCCGGCCCGGTGGAGGATCTCACCATCGAGGTGCAGGTCGGCGTCGATGGCCAGCCCAGACTGGATCTGGACGCCAACCCCGGCTGCTACCAGCAGGGGGAGCTGGCAGCCATCGCCGATACCCTGTTTGCCCTGCTGGGACGCTGGCTGGCCGAGCCTGCCCAGACGCTGGGGGCGCTCAAGGCCGACTGGCTGGCCGAGCAGCGAGCCAGCGCCCTGATCGCCGGCCCCGCCCATGAAGTGATCAAGACGCGGCCGGTGTTGGAGGCGCTCTGCCACTTCGCCGCCCAGACCCCGGACAAGATTGCCTTGATTCAGAGCACGGCGCAGGGAGAGGCCCGCTTCAGCTACGAGGCGCTGCTGGCCCGCAGCGAACAGATGGCGGCCGCTCTGCAGGCCGAAGGCGTCGCCCCCGGGGACAAGGTGGGGGTCATGCTGGCCCGCACCCCCCAGGCCATCTTCGCCCAGCTGGCGGTGCTGCTGGCCGGCGCCGTCTACGTGCCGCTCGACCCTGAGCAGCCGCTGGAGCGCCAGGGCCATATTCTGCGGCTGGGGGAGGTCAAGACCCTGATCACCCAGGCTGAGTACCGCCACAAACTGGCCAGCCTGTTTGAGGGGCGCACCCTGCTGGCGGGGGATCTAGTGAGCATTGATCGGCTCAACCAGCCGGCCGCCGGTCGCGCCGTCGCCTACCTGATGTTTACCTCGGGCTCCACCGGTCTGCCCAAGGGGGTGGCGGTCAGCCACGGCGCGCTGGATCACTTCGCCGCCGCCGCCCGCTGCCGTTATCACCTGGATGAAGACGCGCGGATGTTGCAATTCGCCCCCTTCAACTTCGATGCCAGCATCGAGGAGGTGTTCGCCACCCTGAGTGCCGGCGCCACCCTGGTGCTGCGCACCGACGCCCTGCTCGAATCCATGTCCGCCTTTGCGGCCGGGGTGGCGCAGATGGGGATCACTCACCTCGACCTGCCCACCGCGTTCTGGAACGAGTGGGTGGTGGCGCTGACGGCGGGTCAGGCCCACATTCCTGCCGGGCTTACCACCGTCATCATCGGCGGCGAGGCGGTCTACCCCGAGCAGCTGGCCCAGTGGCAGCGCCAGTGCCGCTCCGATGTGCGCCTCTTCAACACCTACGGCCCCACCGAGACCACAGTGGTGGTCACCACCCAGGAGCTGCAACAGGAAGACCCGAGCCAGGCCCAGTTGCCCATCGGCCTGCCGCTGCCCGGCATGCAGGCGCTCATTCTGGGGGCGGGGGAGCAACCCGCCAGCGAGGGGGAGCTGGTGCTGCTCGGCCCGCAGCTGGCCAACGGCTACGTGGGGGACGTGCAAGGTAGTTTCGATACCCTGCGTGTTGGGGCGGAGCAGATGCCTGTCTACCGCACCGGCGATCGGGTGCGATTGGTGGCCGGCCGGCTGGTCTACCTTGGTCGGCGCGACAACGAATTCAAGATAAGCGGCTATCGCATCCAGCCCGGCGAGGTGGAGGCCCAGCTGCTGGCCCTGCCGGGGGTGGACGAGGCCTGCGTGCAGGGGGTGAGCATCGGCAGCGTGCGCCGGCTGGTGGCCTTCGTGGCGGGGTCGGAGCGCGACAGCCGGGTCATCAAGGCGCAGCTGGCCAAGGTGCTGCCTGCCGCCATGATCCCCACCGACTATCGCCACTATGACCAGCTGCCCCGCACCGGCTCCAACAAGCTGGATCGCAAGGCCCTGCTGGCCGCCTACCAGGCGGGCGGCGAAGCCTTGACCCTGGGCAGCGAGACCGAGAACCGGGTCGGCACTATCTGGCAGCAGATCCTTGGGCTGGCCACCATGGCGCCCACGGACAACTTCTTCGAACTGGGGGGCCAGTCCCTGCAGACCATTCAGATCGTCAACCGGCTCGGCGCCGAGTTCGGGGTGCAGGTCAAGGTCTCCGACGTGTTCGATCACCCGCGCCTGGACGACTTCTGCCGTTTCCTCGACGGCCTGCTTGCCGAGGACGAAGAGAGCGTGGAGATGGTGTGGTGATGGATAAGGAGCAACAAGCAATGGCCTTTGATTTCACTGGCAAGCGGGTCTGGGTGACCGGGGCCGGGCGCGGCATCGGCCGCGAGGTGGCAACGCAGTTCGTGGCGGCCGGCGCATCCGTGGTGGGGCTTGATCTGGCGTTTCCCGAAGCCGACTACCCCTATGCCACCCGGCGGCTCGATATCGGCGACTCGAAGGCGGTCAACGCCTGCTGCGCAGCGCTGCTGGCGGACGGCGGGCTCGATGTGCTGGTGAACGGGGCCGGAGTGCTGCGCCTCGGCCCCACCGACGCCCTGAGCGATGACGACTGGCACGACTGCATGACGGTCAACGCCAGCGGCGTCTTCTATCTGCTGCGGGCCCTGGTGCCCCACTTCAAGGGGCAGCAGCGCGGTGCCATCGTCACCATCGGCTCCAACGCCGCCCATGTGCCGCGCATGCAGATGGCGGCCTATTGCGCCTCCAAGGCGGCGGTCACCAGCCTGACCCAGACGGTGGGGCTGGAGCTGGCCCCCTTCGGCGTGCGCGCCAACCTGGTGTCGCCGGGCTCGACGGATACCCCCATGCTGCGCGGCATGCTGCCAAGCGAGGAGGCCATGGCCCGCACCATTGCCGGGTTGCCGGAGCAGTTCAAGCTCGGCATCCCCCTGCGCAAGGTCGCCACCCCGGCGGAGATCGCCCATACCGTCCTCTTCCTGGCCTCGGATCTGGCCAGCCACATCACGCTGCAGGATCTGGTCGTCGACGGCGGCGCCACCCTGAGTGCCTGAGGCTTGAGAAACAGATGAACAATATGATTTTGCTGTTGAAACAGCTGGAACGGCAGGGGGTCAAGCTGGCTCTGAACGACAAAGGTCAGCTTATCTCCCAGTCGAGCAAGGAGGCGGTGACGCCGGCCATCGGTGCCACCATCAAGGCCCACAAGGATGAGCTGGTGCGCTGCCTGGCGGCCCGTGCCGCCTTCGAAGAACCTATCGCCGCCGAGGGCGCCCGGCAGGGGCCGCTCTCCTCGTCCCAGAGCGGACTCTGGTTTATCGAGCAGTACGAGGAGGCCTCCCACCTCTACAACATGCCGGTCTATTTTCGCGTCAAGGGAGAACTGGACACGGCGGCGCTGGAGTTTGCCTTCGACCACCTGTTTGCCCGCCACCCCAGCATGCGTACCCGCTTCATCAAGGACGAAGCGGGCAGGGGGGCCCAGGAGATCCTTCCCCATACGCCCTTCAAGCTGCAGATTGAGGACGTGAGCGCAGAGCCCGCTGCCGAGCGCGAGGCCTATGTGGCTCGCCGGGTGCGGGAAGAGATAGGCCGCCCCTTCTCCCTGACCCAGGGGGATCTCAGTCGGGTGCATCTTATTCGGCTGGGCAGCCGCGAGCACGTACTGCTGATCACCCAGCACCACATCATTTCCGACGGCTGGTCGGTCAAGAACATGTTCGCGGATCTCAAGCGTGCCTTTCTTGCCCATCAGAACCGCGAGCCCTTGCAGGTGAGCGAGCTGCCGCTCACCTACATCGACTATGCCCGCTGGTTCAACTCACCGCGTTTTCTCGATTATCACGCCGAGTTCAAGCCGTTCTGGGTCGATCGGCTCGGTGGCAGCCCCGAAGTGCACGGTCTGCCGCTCGACAAGCCGCGCCCGGCCCATCAGGACAGCGGCGGCGAGCTGGTCTTCTCCACCATCGAGAGCGACCTGTGGGAGAGCTTCAAGCGCCTCTGTCAGCGCCACAGCACCTCCAACTTCATCGGTCTGCACGCCCTGTTTGCCCTGCTGATGGTGCGCCAGAGCGGCGAGAAGGAGGTGGTGATCGGCACCCCGCTTGCCTATCGCGAGCGCCACGAGATCGAGTCCCTGGTGGGCTTTTTCGTCAATACCCTGGTGCTGCGCACTCAACTCAGCGGCAAGCCCAGCTTTGTCGACTATCTACAGCAGTGCCGGGAGGAGGATCTGGCGGCCTTCGATCACCAGCTCTACCGCTTCGAGGCGCTGGCCGAAGCCATCGGCGCCGATCGCACCACTGCCATCAACCCCATCTTCCAGATCATGCTGGTCTATCAGGCCAAGGTGGACTTCAACGATCTCATCCCCGGCTGCCAGCTGGTGGAGGAGACCTCGCCTGTGTTGCCGGCCAAGACCGACATCTCGGTCAAGGTGACCGAGCTGATGGACTCCGTCAGGGTGGACTGGCTGTTCGCCACCGCCCTGTTCGAGCGAGAGACCATCCAGGCTTTTGCCGATCGCCTGCTGCACCTGATGCGCGCCGTGGTGGCGGCCCCCGAGACCGACATCTGGCAGTTGCCGCTGGAGGCGGGCACCGACCAGGCCGCGCTGGCCGCCGAGCTTGCCGACCTGCCGCGGGATTACCCGAGCCGCGACACCCTGCTCTGTCATATCGAGCGGCGCGCGATTCAGTTGCCGGACGCGCTGGCGGTGAGCGACGGCGCGCAATCGTTGACCTGTGGCGAGCTGGAGGTGCGTGCCAACCGGTTGGCTCACTGGCTGCAGGCTCGCGGCGTCACCCCGGGCGCCGCCATCGGCATCCAGGCCAGACGGGATGTCGCTTTCGTGGTTGCCCTGCTCGCCTGCTGGAAGGCGGGGGCGGCCTATGTACCGCTCGATCCTGCCTATCCCGCCGAGCGGCTGGCCCATATCCTCGGCGATGCCTCCATCAGCCTGGTGCTGGGTGGCGTGCCGGACCCGCGGCTTGGCGAGGCGCTGGCGGGTACGACGGCCGAATATCACGATCTGCACGGGCTTGCGCTGGACAGGATGCCAACCAGCACGCCGGCACTGCCTCGGGACGCCGCCATGCTGGCCCAGATCATCTACACCTCCGGCAGCACCGGCCTGCCCAAGGGGGTCATGGTGGAGCAGGGCAGCCTGGTCAACCTGATGGCGGATCACGGCGAGCGCATCGCCCTTGATCAAAATGGCGCCATGTTCAACTGCATGTCCCTCTCGTTTGATGCGGGCAACATGACCAGCTTGCTGCCGCTCTACTGCGGCGCGGCCCTGCACTTTGGCGAGCCGGGCGAGGGGGTGATCAGTGCCGCCATCGCTCGGGGTGCCAGCCATATGATTTTGCCTACCGCCCTGCTCGCCAACTTGCTGCCTCCGGCGGAACTCGGTTCCCTCAAGGCTATCGGCTTTGGCGGCGAGGCGTGCCCGAGCAGCCTGGTGGAGCGCTGGGGAGAGCGGGTGGCCCTGTTCAACATGTACGGCCCGACCGAGTGCACCGTCACCGCGCTCTGCGCGCGGCTCACCCCGGGGGCGCCCATCACCATAGGTCGATCCGTCAACCACCTGAAGGCGCTGATCCTGGACGAGGCGGGCAACCTCTGCCCGGTGGGGGTCCCCGGCGAGCTCTGCCTGGCGGGGCTGGGGCTAGCCCGCGGCTACCTCAATCTGCCACAGCGTACCCAGGAGGCCTTTATCGAGCTGGCCTTTGATGCAACGAATGAGGAACGTACCCATCGCCTCTATCGCACCGGCGATCGGGCCCTCAGGCGCCGCGACGGCAACATCCAGTATCTGGGCCGGCTTGACGAGCAGATCAAGCTGCGGGGCTATCGCATCGAGCCGGGTGAGATAGAGACCCGGCTTGCCGAATTGTGCCCGGCCATTCGCCAGATCAAGGTGGTGGTGCAGGAGGGGCGCCTGCTGGCGTATGCCTGTTTGCAGGCCGGGGCAAGGGAGCCCGACGGCGATGCCCTGCTGCAGCGTGCCGGCGAGTGCCTGCCCGAATACATGGTGCCGGCGCGCCTGTGCTGGTTGCCCGAGATGCCCCTCACCCCCAACGGCAAGCTGGACCTGCGCCGCCTGCCCGCCATCGTCTGGCAGCAGAGCAAGGGCGAGCCGCAAAACGAACTGGAGCAGACCGTGCTTGCCATCTGGCAAGGGGTGCTCAAGCAACCGCTCGGGGTGGAGGATGACTTCTTCCGCTTGGGCGGTGACTCCATCCTCAGCATCCAGCTCACCACCCGGTTGCGGGATGCGGGGCTGCACTGCAGCGTGAAGGACGTGTTCGAAGCCAAGACGGTGCGCCGCCTCTGCCGCCAGCTCGGCCAGCAGCAGGCCGTCAGCCACAGGAGCGAGCAGGGCAGCCTGACCGGCGAGTTCCCGCTCCACCCCATTCAGCACTGGTTCTTCGAGCAGGGCTTTGCCAAGTCCGGTCACTGGAACCAGGGGGTGATCCTGCGCCTGCCGGCCGGGGTGGACGATGAGGCCCTGCGCGGCTGGCTGGATACCCTGCGCCAGCACCACGATGCCCTGCGTCTGGCGGTGACCCCGACCGGCCAACGCTACCTGGCCGAACTGCCATTGCCGCCGCTGCCGACCCTGGATGCCGCCAATCTTGATGAGGCCGAGCTGCAGGCCCGCCTGACCGAGCTGCAGGGAGATTTCGACCCTGCCAGCGGCCACACCCTGGCCTGGGCTCGCCTGCGCAATCTCTCCTTGGCGGGCGATCGCGAGGGCGAGACGGTGGAGGGGCTCTTCCTCGCCTTCCATCACCTGGTCATCGATGCGGTCTCCTGGCGTATTTTGGCCGAGGATCTGGCTCGGGTGAGCAGGGGCGAGCCGCTGCCCGCCAAGGGCAGCAGCTATCGCCAGTGGGGCGAGGGGCTCGCGGCCTACGCCAAGCGGGAAGAGGAGCAGCTTGGCTTCTGGCTGGCTCAGGGGGAGGGCAGCCAGGGTCACCTGCTGGAAGCGGCCCGCGCCGCCGATGGCCGCGCCGCCGCCAGCCTGCTGCAACTGAGTCAGGAGACCACGGCCCGTCTCATCGACTCCGCCAACCAGGCCTACTTCACCCGGGTGCCCGACCTGCTGCTGGCGGCCCTGACTCGTACCCTGAGCGAGCAGGGTTACGGCAGCCGTCACTGCGTGATGCTGGAAGGACACGGCCGAGAGGCCATCGATGCCGAACTCGACGTGAGCCGTACCCTCGGCTGGTTCACCAGCACCTACCCGCTGGCGCTGGCGGATGCCAAGGAGTGGGATGCACTGGTGTGCGCCACCAAGGAGCAGCTGCGCGCCGTGCCGGACAAGGGGGTGGGCTTCAACGCCCTGCGGCTGCACCACCCCCGTGGCTGGGCACTGCCCGAAGCCCTGGTGGTCTTCAACTATCTGGGGGTCAGCCATCAGGGCGAGGCTGCTCAGCCCTGGCAGCCGCTGCCGCTGGCGCCGGGGGCACCTAGTTCCCCTGACAACTTGCCGCGCGAGCTTGTCAGCCTGCACGGGGGCGTCTATGACGGGCGCCTCACCTTGCGCCAGGTGGGCGCCCTCAACCAGCAGGCGAGCGACGCCCTGATGGCGCGGCTGGCGGACAACCTGACGGCGCTGGTGGAACACTGCTGCAACCTGAAGGCTCCGCGCCATACCCCGAGCGACTTCCCGGGGCTTGGCCTCTCGCAAGCCGCGCTCGATGGGGTGCTGAGCGGACGCGAGGTGGAGACCCTGCTGCCCATGACCTCGCTTCAGCAGAGCATGTTCCATCACAGGGCGTTGCTGCCCGGGGATCACGCCTATCACCTGCAGACCGAGATCGCCTATCACCAGCCTCTGGACGTGGCGGTCTACCGTCAGGCCTGGCAGGGGCAGATCGCCCTTTGGCCGGCCCTTCGCAGCGAACTGGTGCTGGCAGACGGGGTGGCGCTGCAGCGCATCCTCAAGCGCGCCGAGTTGCCATTCCACTATGAGGACTTGTCTGAAGTGGAAAATGCAGAGACACGGGTCCAGGCCTACCGTGAGCAGGATCTGGCCCGCCCGATCCCGCTGGAGCAAGCGCCCCTGCTGCGCCTTGCCTGTTTCAAATTGGCCCCCGATCACCACAAGGTGATCTTCAGCGCCCATCACGGCGTGCTGGATGGCTGGAGCGGCCCCGTGTTGCTGGGCTCCTTGCATCGCGCCTATCAGGCGCTGATGAACGGCCTGTTGCCGCAGCGAGATCCGGATACCGCCTGGCTCGAATTTGGCCGCCATATCGCGAGCCAAGCCCGCAGCGCCGAGGCCTACTGGCAGGGGCGGGGCGAGCTCTTGGCCAAGCCTAACGATCTCGCCTGCCTGTTCGGGGTGACGCTGGACGCTGGCTCAAGCGGGCGCCATACCCAGCAGCGACCGGCGGTGTGCGCCACGGTGCTGCCGACCGAGGTGGCGACCTTGCTCGCGCGCCGTGCCCGCGAGCTTGGCGTGACCGCGGGCCTGTTGGCCCAATATGCCTGGCACCGTCTGCTGGCATGCCGCTCTGGCGATGCCGTCACCCTGGTGGGCAACGTGACCCCGGGCCGGGATTACCCCATCGAGGGGATCACCGCGAGCGTCGGGCTCTACATCAACAGCCTGCCACTGGCGCTGGCGTGGCGCACCGAGCTGACCCTGGCCGAGCATATCGCCAGGTTGCAGGCCGACCTGATGGCGCTCAACGAGCACGGCACCCAGTCGCTGGCGGCACTGACCAAAGGTCGGGCGCGTCTGTTCCAGAGCCTGTTCGTGTTCGAGAACTACCCCATGCCGGCGGCCCCTGTCGCCCCCGAACCCCACCAACTGGTGCCGCGCTTTGGCACCGTGGTGGAGAAGGTGGAGCTTCCTCTGTCGCTCGTGGTCAGCAGCCGGGGCGAGACGCTCCAGCTGCGCCTCGAGTTCGATGGCGAGCAGATCCCCGAGGCCCGGGCAGAGGCGGTGCTGGCTGACTGGCTGGCCGAGCTCGACTGGTTGGCGCAGGCGGATCTGAGCCAGCTGGCCAGAGTGGCGGCGGTACAGTCCCCGGTGATGCCGCTGGTGGCCGCCACCAAGGCGGAGCCCGGCCTGACGCAACCGCCGGCCGAGGCCCGCGTGCTGGTGGCCCTGTGGGAGCGCCAATGCGGCGTGCCCGGCATCTGGCAGCAGACCCTGTGTGAACTCGGGGTGGATTCGGTGCAGCAGCTCGCCCTGCTGGCGGCCCTCAACGAGGCGTTCGCGCAGGATCGGGCGCCACTTACCCTGCAGATGCTCAAGGCCCATCCATCCCCCAGCCGGCTCTATCGGCACTGGCTGGTGCGCCAAACGGAGGCAGCGCTATGACGATGACCATCAAGCATAAGGCCCCGGCCGTGTCCCCCCTGAGAGACGCCCCCAAGGGGGCGGCCAACCTGGGTGCGCGGCTGGCGGCCTGTTTGGCCGCCACTCCGCTGGCTCCTGCCATCCGTATGGGCGGGGAGGACATCAGTGAGGGCGGATCAGATGAGCAGTGGCTTAGCTATGGCGCGCTCAATGCCAGGGTCGGCGAGATTGCCGCCCGCCTGCAGGGGCTGGCGGTGGGGGAGCGGGTCGGCCTCTATCTCTCCCGCAGCCCCGATCTGGTGGCCAGCCTGCTGGCCTGCCTGCGCCTCGGTCTCACCTTCGTGCCTCTTGAGCCGGACTTTCCGGTGGAGCGGCTGCAGGGGATCGCCCGTCAGGCGCGCCTGTCGGCGGTGATCTGCGACGGCGACAGGCCGGCTCCCGCCTTTGGCTGTCCGCTGCGCACCCTGGATGGGCCGGCAGCGGCAGGGCCGGTTGCCTGGCCTCAGGTGGATGACGCCCTGGCTGCCTACATGATGTTCACCTCGGGCTCCACCGGCGAGCCCAAGGGGGTGGTCATCAGCCGGCGGGCCCTGCTCTGCTTCCTCGACGGGATCCGCGAGCGGCTCGGGCTCTCACCGGGCTGCCACTGGCTCTTTATCACCACCCCGGCCTTCGACATCTCCCTGCTGGAGATGCTGGGGCCGCTCTGGGGCGGTGGCCGGCTGACGGTGGCCGGCGGCGAGCACAACAAGGATCCCCTGGGGATGCTGGCGCTGCTCGAGGCCGAGTCCTCCATCAACTGGCTGCAGGCCACCCCGGCCTGCTGGCGCATGCTGCTCAAGGCTGGCTGGCAGGGGCGCAATACCCTCACCGCCCTGTGCGGCGGCGAGGCGCTGGACCCAGGTCTGGCCGAGCAGCTCTGTGCCCGCACCCGGCGACTGTGGAACTGCTACGGGCCCACCGAGGCCACCGTCTGGTCCCTGGTGAGCGAGGTGCGCTGGCCACCGGTCGATGGTCAGATCACCATCAGCCACAGCCTGCCAGGCTATCGGCACTGGGTGCTGGACGAGGCGGGGCAGCCGGTGGCAGAGGGGGAGTGCGGCGAGCTCTGCATCGAGAGCCCGGCCCTGTGCGAGGGGTACTGGCGCAAGCCTGCCTTGACCAGCGCGGCCTTCCTGCGCCTTGCCACCCACCGCCTCTATCGCACCGGCGATCGGGTGCGGCGGCTGGGGGCGGACCGCTTCCTCTATCTGGGGCGGCGCGACGATCAGGTCAAGCTGCGGGGCTTTCGCATCGAGCTCGGGGAGGTGGAGGCGGGGCTGCGCCGCCAGGCCGGAGTGCAGGAGGCGGCGGTGCGTCTGGTGGGCGAGGGGGACGAGGCTATGCTGGTGGGCTATGTGGAGGCCAGGGCCGGAGTGACCCTCAATCGCCTCGCCCTGCGCAAGGGGTTGCAGGCAACGCTTCCGCACTACATGGTGCCGGCGCGGCTTATCCTGCTGGATGCCCTGCCCAAGACCGGCAGCGGCAAACTGGACAGAAAGGCGCTGCCCTTGCCGGAGTAAGTGCCTTGCCGAGCCATGGATAAAAAAGAAGCCCGCATCATGCGGGCTTCTTGTTGGCCGTCAACCGAGGGCGGGCTTAGTGAGCGATGGAGGCCGCATCCGGTTTGGTCAGCAGTTGCTCTACGTCGTCGATTACCTTGAGCGCCGCCTGGGGGCCGCCGGTGGAGGTCCAGAGCGACCCGTCCACGGCGCCGAAACGCTTGCCCTTGATGGCGCCGAGCTGCTGGAAGGCCGGGGTCTGTTCGGCCTGCTTCATGGCATCCACCGCATCGCCGCTGGTGCTCAGGGTGCCGATCACCAGCCAGTCGCCGTCCAGCAGGTTGAGGGACTCCAGGCTCAGGGCCGGGGAGTGGGGGCTCTTGTCGCCTATCTGATGGGCAGGGCGAGCCAGCCCCATCTCGGTGACCACGCTGCTGGCGAAGGTGCCGCCGTGCATGTAGCTCGGCCCCTTGGGGTTCCAGCGCACTATGCTCACCTGCTCCCCCTGGTGCTTGGCAAGCTTGCTGCGGGCCTCTGCCAGGCGGGCGTCATACCGGGTGAGGAAGGCCTTGGCCTCGGCACCCCGGTTCATCGCGTCGGCGCTGCGGCCGAACACGGTCTTCCAGGGTTCGCCCCAGTTGCCGGTGACGACGGTGGGGGCTATCTCCTGCAGCAGGGCCAGCAGCTCTGGCTTGGTCTGGCCGGTCAGGATAAGGTCGGGCTCCAGATCGATGAGTTTCTCCAGATTGGGGTTGTCCAGATCCCCGACCACGGCGATCTCCTTGCCCGCCTTGTCCAGCAGATAGCGGGGCAGGGTGGACTGGCCGCGTCCATTGACGGTGCCGACCGGCTGCACCCCCAGGGTCAGGGCGCTGTCGAGATCGAGTTCGCTCAACACCACGACCCGCCGGGGCGCATCGGGGACGCTCTGGGGCTGGCCGTTGGCATCGATGACCTGGCGGCTGCCCGCCTGGGCCTGGAAGCCCGTCAGGCTGGCCAGCATGAGCAAGGTGGCCAGCGGGGAGAAGATCTTCATGGTGACATCCTTATGGGTGAAATCGGTGGGCCGGAGCCTGTGGAAAGTGCCTGAGAGCCGCCCGGCCAGCCCCGAATGGGCGGGGATATGCTACCACAAAGCAAGTGAGAAACGTTGTCATTTGTATTTGTGGCATGGCCTCGGCTTGTTTTGGTACCATCGCAGGCCCCTGTCAGGAGCCTTTCATGTTGCCTCTTTGTCCCTCACTCGACGGATCCTTTGTCCGTCAATCCGATACCTTGTGCCTGCCGGGCCTGGAGACGCTGCCTCTTCATCGGGTCTGTTTTGATCCCGCCGCCTTCTCCCCGGAGTGCTTTGGGGCACAGGGCATCATGCTGCCTGCTTCATTGCAGGGGGCTGCCCCCAAGCGCCTCGGGGAGTTTCTGGCGGGGCGTCTCGCAGCCCGCGAGGCCCTGCGTCCCTTCGGTCTTGCGGGAAACTGCGTGGCCATCGGAGCTGCCCGGGAGCCGCTCTGGCCTGAAGGGGTGGAGGGGAGCATCAGCCACAGCGTGCTTTTGGGGGAGGGGGTGGCCCTGTGTGCGGTGCGCCCAGGCAAGGGCGGGCTGGGCCTGGATCTGGAGGCCTGGCTTGAGGCCGACCAAGGGGCGCAGCTCTGGCCCGGCATCGTGGATGGGGAGGAGTGGGGACGGCTGGAGGCGGGGGTTCACGACGCCCAGTTGAGCCTGGCAGAGGGCGTGACCCTGGTGTTTTCCGCCAAGGAGAGCCTCTTCAAGGCGCTCCATCCCAGAGTGGGGCGCTACTTCGATTTTCTCGATGCGAGCTGGTCGGCCATGGGGGCCCAGACCCTGAGGCTGAGTCTGAAGACGGCCCTTGCCCCGGACCTGCCCGCCGGCTGGCGCTGTACCCTGCGCTGGCAGCGGCTGCCGGGAGGCCTGTTTACCCTGCTGGCGCTCTGAATCCGCCAGAACGTCAGACAATAAAAAACCGCCGATGGGCGGTTTTTTATTGTTGGTGTCAGGCGCGCTGCTGGTCCGCCGTTGCTTCGGTGCGCCGGCGCGGCACTATGACGGGGGCCCCGTCGCCGGGGGCGTGCAGTATGTCCACGTCTGTCTGGTAGAGGCGATCGATGAGGGGCTTGGTCACCACCTCCCGGGCCGGGCCCATGGCCTGGATGGCGCCATCCCCCAGCGCGATCAGCTCGTCGCAGTAGCGGGCGGCGGTGGCGAGATCGTGGATGACGATAAGCACCGTCTTGCCCTCGGCGGCGACCCGATGGATGGCCTCCATCACCTCGGTCTGGTGGCCGATGTCCAGCGCGCTGGTGGGCTCGTCCAGCAAGATGATGTCCGCATCCTGGGCCAGCACCATGGCGAGCCACACCCGCTGGGCCTGACCGCCGGACAGCGAACTGGCACTCTGGTGCCAGATGGCATCGAGATGCATCCGCTCCCGGGCCCAGTCCACCATGCGGGCATCTTCCTCGCTCCACTGATTGAACCAGCCCTGATGGGGATGGCGGCCATATTGCACCAGCTGCTCCACCAGGATACCGGGGGGGACCAGGGGACGTTGTGGCAGATAGGCGAGTTCCCGAGCCAGGGCTTTGGCGCCATAGGCACCGAGTGGCTTCTCCTTGAGCAGGATCTCCCCGGACCGGGGCTGCTCCTGTCCCGCAAGGAGCTTGAGCAGCGTGGATTTGCCACCGCCGTTGGGGCCGACGATCCCCACCAGCTTGCCCCGGGGGAGGGAGAAGGAGATCTCCTTGAAGATGGTCTTTTGCGGGTAGCCGAACTGGAGTCGGTTCACGGTGAGCGTCATCGGGCGGCCCTCGGTCTGTGTTGAAAATGGATGAATGCCATGGTCAGTCGGCCTTCTGGCGATCTTTGAGCAGGATGAAGAGCAGCATCAGGCCGCCGAGAATGCGGGTCATGATGCCGGTGGCCACCTCGTGGGGGCTGGCCAGCACCCGCACCAGGGTGTCGCTGGCGAGCAGCATCAGGGCGCCGCACAGGGCGGCAATCCAGAGCGGCACGATGCGATCCCGGCTGAGCCAGGAGGCAAGGATGGGGGCCGCCATGGCGATGAAGACCACGGGGCCGCCGATGGCGGTGCCAAGGGCCGCGACTATGATGGCCTGGGCCAGTACCCCGAGCTGGACCCGGTTCACGTTGACCCCGAGGGTGCTGGCCGTCACCGGTCCCAGGCGCAGCACGCCGAGGGAGCGGGAGAGACAGACGGTCCAGGGGCAGATGAGCAGGAGCAGCAGGCTCACCGGCAGCAGGGTGCCATAGCCCTGACCGACGAAGTTGCCCATGTTCCACAGATAGAGGCTGGTGAGGTGCACCAGGGACTGGGTGGACATGACGAACTGGCCGAGGGCGTTCATCAGCTCCGAGACCCCGATGCCGATCACCACGAACAGGTAGCCCTGCTCCCCCGGCTTGTTGCACAGGGCATAGAGCACGGCGGCGGCAAACAGGGCGCCGAAGGGGGCGGCCCACCAGGGCCAGCTGCCCAGGGTCAGATAGAGGGAGAAGATGATGATGGCAAGGGATGCCCCCTCGTTGACCCCGATCATGTCCGGGGTGGCGAGGCGGTTTCGCACCAGGGTCTGCACCAGGCAGCCCGAGAGTCCCATGGCGGCGCCGGCCACCAGCACCGCCAACAGGCGCGGCAGGCGGATCTTGAAGACGGTCACCTGATCGAGTCGGCTTCCCTCCCCGAGCAGGGTCTGGATCACCCCCATCATGGTGATCTTGCCGGAACCCAGGGTGAGGGCCAGCAGGGAGAGCAGGGTGAGGGCGACCAGGAGCCCCAGGGTGATGAGCCAGGCGCGGCGGTGCAGCAACAGGGTGCGGCTGCCAAGGCGAAGGCAGAGGGTGCCGCTCGGGAGTGAGAGAGAGTTCTTCATGGGCGTGGCACCTTATTTGACGGCCAGCAGGGAGCGGAAGCCGCCGCTGCGCACCACCAGGATGAGCACGGGCGCCCCGATGAGCGCCAGAATGACGCCGTTGGGCAGCTCGTAGGGCTGGATCAGCCAGCGGGCCAGCACATCGGCACCGAGCAGAAAGAGCACCCCGAACAGGGCGGAGAAGCGCACCTGGATGGCGAGGCGTACCGGCTCCACCAGGCGGGCGCAGTAGGCGGCGAGGAAGCCGACAAAGCCGATGGGACCGGCGATGGCGATGGCGCAGGCGGTGAAGAGCGTTGCGGCCAAGAGCACGCCGATCCGTACCCGGGTGGGGCGGATGCCGAGGGCCCTGGACTGGTGATCCCCCATCTGCATCAGGGTGAGGGGGCGACAGAGCGCCAGGGTCAGCAGCAGGGCGGCCAGGGCGAAGGGGACCACGGTGAGTACCGCTTCCAGGCTGGAGGCGGCAAGGGATCCCAAGTTCCAGAAGCGGAACTGCTCCAGCACCACCCGGTTGGAGAGCAGCAGGAAGTTGGAGAGGCCGCCGAAGGTGGCGGAGAGGGCGACCCCCACCAGGATGAGCTTGAGGGGGTTGGAGCGCCCCACCATGAGGCCGAGGCCCAGCACGACGAGGTTGCCGAGCAGGGCCCCCATGCCGGACCAGAGCAGATAGCCGTAGGCGGACTCGACGCCAAACCAGGTGAGGCCTATCACCAGGGCGAACACGGCGCCGGCGTTGACCCCGAGCAGGCCGGGTTCGGCCAGGGGATTGCGGGTGGCGCTCTGCAGCATGGAGGCGGCGAGCGCGAGACAGGCCCCCACCACCAGGGCCGCCAGGGTGCGGGGCAATCGCAGGGTGTGGACTATCATGGCGAGCTTTTCATCGGCCACGAAGGCGGGATCGCCCAGCAGGAAACCGGCGACCTCGCGGCCACCATAGACACCGGCCCCGGTGGCCAGTGACAGACAAATCAGCAGGAAGAGGAGCAGCACGCTGAGCCAGAACAGCTGTGCTTGGTATCTGAGCACGCAAGAACTCCTTTGATACGGGGCGGTAGAAACGCAAAAAGGGAGCCCCGAATTCGGGGCTCCCACAGGGAGAACTTACAGCTTGTAATCGACACCGGCGTAGACGGTACGCCCTTCCAGGATGAAGTCGGCGTCGGTGGCCACCTCGTCACGCTGGGTGTTGGTGAGGTTGGTGATGCCGAGCTTGAAATCCAGCGCCGGGGTGACGGTCCAGTTGGTGTTCACGTCCAGGGTCTGGTAGTGCTTGGAGGTGAACGCCTGGGAGTTGCGGGCCGGCACCTTGATCACCTGGCTGCCAACATATTGCCAGGCCAGGTTGGCGCTGACGAGCTCGCTCGCCTGCCAGTCCAGGCCGAGGTTGCCGGTGTGATCCGGGGTCTTGGCCAGATCGTCACCCGTGCTCCTGTCCACTGAGTCCAGCAGGGTCAGGTTGCCGGTCAGCTTCACGTTGTCCAGCACGTCGACCCAGCCGGTCAGCTCCAGACCCTTGATGCGGGCCTCCTTGACGTTGAGGTAGGTCATCACGGTCGGACGGTAGCCCGGGCCCCACTGATCGCTCTGGATCAGATCCTCGATCTCGTTGTGGAAGCCGGTCACCCCGGCGCCGAAGCGCGCGGCCTCGTAAGCGGTGCCGAGCTCATAGCTGACGGCGGTTTCCGGCTTCAGATCCGGGTTGCCGATCACCTGGCAGGCGCCGCGGCAGGCGGTGGTGGAGAAGCCTTCGCTGGACTGGGCCAGGGTCGGTGCCTTGAACGCCTTGCCGGCGCCACCCTTGATCACCCACTCGTCGGTCAGGGTGTAGAGGGCATAGGCACGGGGGCTGAACTCGGAGCCATAGGTCTCGTGGTGATCCAGACGACCGGAGAGGGTCAGCGCGAGATCGCCGAAGCCGAACTCGTCCTGCAGGTAGACGGCGCTCTGGGTCGCATCCACGCTGCCATTGGCGATGTTGCGGCTGTGCTCCAGCTCGGTCTTGCGCAGCTCGGCGCCCGAGGTGAGCAGGTGATCCCCGAGGTAGCCGCTGACCTGACCGTCCACCGTGTTGTTGGTCTGGGTGATGTCGGCGGCACCGCCATTGAGCTGGGAGTCGTCCATCAGATCGGTCTGCTCGAAGTAGTAACGAGCCCGGCTGTCGAAGTGCTCCCAGCGGCCGTTGTGGGTCAGCCCCAGACTCAGGCGATCGAGCTTCTGCACGTTGTGCGGGGTGGCCGGTGCGGTCGGGGCGCGCGGCACGTTGTTGAAGTAGCTGTCCATGTCGTTCTGGTTGTAACCCAGATCGAAGTCGATGTCCTGGTTGTCCGCCACCAGCCACTTCAGGCTGGTCAGCACGTTGACCACCTCGCGCTTCTCCAGGGCGTCGGCGTCCGGGTTGTTGGACTGATCGCTCTTCCAGTTGTCGCGCTGATACCCTTCCACCACCACGCTGCCCAGCAGCTTGTCGTCGATGAGGGCGCCGGAGACGAAGGCGCTGCCCTGGTTGGCATCGCCGCCTTCCCCCTTGGTGGGCATGCTGTGGGTGTAACCCACGGCGGCTTCCGTCTTCTCCTTGGCCTGGCGCAGGATCACGTTGACCACGCCCCCCAGGGCATCGGCCCCGTACAGGGAGGAGACGGGACCGCGGATCACCTCGATGCGCTCGATGGCGGCCATGGGGATGGAGCTCAGGTCGAAGTCGTTGCCGTAGGCGCTGCCCAGGGTCTCGCGGGCGTTGACCCGTTTGCCGTTGATCAACAGCAGGGTGTAGTCGCCGCCCATGCCGCGGATCTTGATCTCGTTGCGACCCGTGGGGTTGGTGGCGATGATGTTGACGCCGGGCACGTGCTTGAGGGCATCGCCGATGTTGTTGACGTTCATCTTGTCCAGATCGGCACGGGTCACCACTGAGACGCTGGCCGGGGCGGTCAGCTCGGTGTGCTGGGTCTGGGTGGCGGTGACCACCACAGTCTCGTTGGCCTTGACCGACTCGGCCTGGGCGAGGCCCGGCAGAGCGATAAGGCCGAGGGAGAGCAGGATGGGGTTCAATTTAAACGGGCCGTGCTGCAACTGCATTGTCAAAAACTCCATGAATAAAACCGAGGTTATGGGGTCCGGATTCTTCTGATCCGGTGCTCACTGACTTCCTTGTCTGGCAGTACCAGAGGCAGGATTATTGTTATCTCTTGTGCTCTTCAGGCTCCGGATGAGGAGCCAGACGCCGGCGCAGGCCAGGAGGCCGCAGGCGATGTTGATCCAGGCCAGGGTGGCGAAGCCGTGCAGGGCGCCCCGCTCGTCGGAGACCAGGTATCTGGCGGAGAGCAGGCTGCCGAGCCCGGCCGCCACATTGGTGACCGTGCCCTGGAAGGACATGAAGGCGGCGCGCTGATGGGGGGCCGGAATGGCCGCCGTGACCGCGAGGGTGGTACTGGCGCGGGCGGAGCTCAGGGCCATGAAGAGGGTAAACAGCAGATAGACGGGCAGGCCTGCCGGCAGGGCGAAGCCCAGCAGGGTGACCAGGGCCAGCAGCAGGCTGGTGATGAGGATGGCCCCCTGGGCGCGGCCGCGGTCAATCCAGCCGCCGCACAGGCGCATGGTGGCCATGCTGGCGAGGCCGCCGCACAGGTAGAGGGTCGCGATCTGCTCGCGCGGGAAACCCAGGTTGAACTGGAAGTAGTTCGCGAAGTGCGGGATCAGCAGGAAGTGGCCGAACATCTGCAAACAGAGAATGCACAGGGCCCCCTGGCAGAGCGGCGACCCCAGCAACTGGCGCACGCCCTGGCCTGCCGGGGCCCGGTTGACCGGCAGGGACGGCAGCAGCCGGGCGCAGAGCAGGGCCAGCAACAGGCCGCTGGCGCCAAACAGCAGGAAGGGGCTCTGCCAGCCGAGGCACTGGGCCAGGGTGAGGGCGACGGGCACGATCAGGATAGCGGCCAGGGAGAACGCCATGCCCACGTAGGCGAGACGGCGTCCGCGATCGCTTGGGGGAACCAGATCCAGCACCGCCGCCATCAGGATGGCGGAGAGCGGGCCCGCCACGCAGCCGGACAGGATAAAGAGCAGCAGCAGGGTCTGGCTATCCTCGGCCAGGGCGCAGGCCATCAGCAGCAGGAAGCGCAGCGTCAGCAACAGGATCAGGGCGGGCTTGCGATTGACCCGATCCATCCAGGGGGCGGCCAGGAGCCCCATCAGGGCGGCGGCCAGGGTGGCGCCGCCGCTGAAGTCACCGGTCTGCTCCGGCGCCATGCCGAGACTCGTCACCAGATCCGGCCCAAGGGGCATCACCATCATCATGCTGCCCATGGAGAGCATGTTGATGAGCAGGGCCAGATGGATGGCAGCAGGGGTGGGGACGACGGGTTCTGGCTTCATCAGAGGCTGACTCGAAAAAATGAGTCCGAATTGTATCCGAGGGTTTTTGATGTGACAACAAATGATAACCATTTTTATTTGTATTGGGTGGTCTCTCAATGAGTCTTTATGAAGGAGGTTCCCGCCATCCGGCGGGAGTCTGGACGAGCACGTTCATTGCAATCGGGGTGCCATGGCCCATGATGGCAGGAGTGATGGATGCGAGGGGAAGGCGATGACGAGAGTGTGGTTATATGGGGTGCTCGGGTGCTGCTGGCTCTGGGCCCAGCCCCTGCGGGCCGAGGTCAAGGTGATCCCGGTGTTTGAGGCGCAGGCCATGGTGCAGACCCTCAAGGAGATCTACCCGGATCTCGGGGTGAGCGCCATGGGCAACCAGCTGGTGCTGAGCGGGACGCCCGCCCAGTTGCAGGAGGCCGAGGCAACTCTGGCCCAGCTCAACCTGCCCCCCCAGAGCCTGCTCATCGAGTGGCGGGTGGCGGGGGCGTCCAGCAGCCGGCAACTGGGAGTGGGTGTTGGCAATGACAATGCCAGACGAGAGTGGCTGGTGGAGGGGGGCGCGGAGGATTACCAGCGCACCCAGCAGGACAACTGGCAGGTACGCGGCCTCTCCGGGCGGCCCGTGCTGCTGCAGATGGGCTCCTATCAGCCGGTCACCTTCTACCGGTGGCAGGGGGGGAGGGTGGTGGCCATGATGCCGCTGGTGAACGGCCTCTACGCCACCGCGACCCTGATAGGGGAGAGGGTGCAGGTGGCGCTCAGCAGCGAGCAGGCTCGCCTGGAGAGAGGGGATGTCAAGACAGGCCAGAGTGCCACCGAGGTGAGCGGCGCGCCGGGTGAGTGGATGACGGTGGGAGAGCTTTCCACCACCCAGGGAAGCCAGGGGGCCGCGATCGCCAACCCATCAGGCATAAACACGGCCAGCGGCAGCGAGCGCCAGACCCTGCAGATCCGGGTCACCCGTCAATGAGGCTGATCCACGGCGTAATCCCGCAACTGGCGGCTCTTTAGCAGATACCAGAGCGCCCAGAGGCTGGCGATCAGCACCAGGGCGGTGGGCCAGCTGAACGACCACTGCTGCAGGTTGAGGCTGTGCAACTGCATTACCAGGCCGCTCGCGGTGGAGCAGAGCAACAGGGCGCGGCTGTGGCGCCTGAGCCAGGCGCGCGGGCTTCGGGTCTGGCGATAGGTGCCGCCGCAGGCGAGCAGCGCCAGCATGGCGGGCAGGTCGGTGAGCAGGCTGAGATAGAGGGTGATCCTGTCCGGGTAGAAGAGGGTCAGGATGGCGCTGCCGCTCTCCCGGGTGACGCCGGCCATCAGAAACAGCCAGACCGAGCGGGTCAGCAGCAGGGCGATGGGCCAGAACCAGAGCGGCGGGCGCAACTGGCCGTGATCGTCGTAGCGGTGTTCGGGGTAGAGGGTCATAAGGCCCGTTCCGGGGTTGAACTATTGATGCAGGGGATATGGGGCGGGGGTCTGCCCTTTGCAAGGCGGGGGAATTAATCGGGGGGCCCTGCCCCCCAATCCACGTCTCTCTTGTCCGGTGCCCGGATGGCCGTTACAGCCAGCCCTTGCGCTTGAAGAAGAGGCCGGTGCCGAGGGACGACATCACCATCAGCACCAGGGACATCGCGTAGCCATACTCCCAGGCGAGTTCCGGCATGCGGCCGAAGTTCATGCCGTAGATGCTGGCGATCAGGGTCGGCGGCAGGAAGATGACGGCGGCTACCGAGAAGATCTTGATCACCTTGTTCTGCTCCAGGTTGGTTACCCCCATGGAGGCCTCCAGCTGGAAGTTGATCTTGTCGAACAGGAACTGGGTGTGGGGCAGCAGGGACTCCACGTCGTGCAGCATCTCGTCGATCCACTTGTTCTGCTCGCTCGTCATGCGCTGGCGCAGGCTGCGTTTGAGGAAGCGCAGGGCGCGGCGGGTATCGTGCAGGGAGAGGCGGATCTGGCCGTTGGCCTCTTCCTGGGCCATCAACTCCTTGAGCATGGGGTTGATCTGGTCCGGTTCGAAGATCTGATCGGCGGTGTTTTCCAGGGTCTTGTACCCATCTTCGATAAGGTCGGAGAGGTATTCGACCTTGAGGTTCTGCACCTCCAGCAGGATGTCCAGGGCATCTTCGACTTCCAGCCTGTCCTGGCGCATGTAATGGCGCAGCAGGCGCACCAGACCGATGTCATCCTCGCGGATGCTGATTAGCAGGTTGTTGCGCAGGGTAAAGGAGACGTGGACACCCTTGGTGTCGCGGCCGATGCGCTGGGGGAACAGGGAGTGAATGTGCAGACCGTCGGTGTCCCAGTAGAAACGGGCGGACGCCTCGATGTCATCCAGCTCTTCCTTGTCGGGGACCTCTTCCAGGAACAGGCCCGTCAACCATTCTCGCTCCGCTGTATCCGGCTTGTAGGCATCCAGCCAGACGGTGTTGTCGGGGACGATGTCGTCCGGCCCGAGCGTGACTATGTCCAGCACCTTGTTGTTGAGAATGTAGGCGGTGATCATCTGTCCCCCCTTAAGAAGTCATGGGTAATCAGGGATGGTTGCACAGGTTCATGCGGCCTTAGATCGCACGGAAAGCGATCCCATGAAATAGCATAACGAGGCCGATGGACAACCTGAATGCGGCGAACTATACAGGGGCGGGCCCCGCTTGTCAGGGCCTATTCATCGGGGGTTCAGCCTGTTTGCTCAAAAAAGCGGCGAGGTCGGAGCAGCGGATCCGGCCGCGAAAGCGGGGATCCTGGCGCCGCCCTTTCCCATCCCCCCATGGGGGAGGTTGAGCCGTCTTCTTGTGGGTTGTGGGGCGCAGACCCCAGCCGTAAAGGGGCCGCGGCGGTGGATCCTCAAGGCCACCGGCTTCCTCGCATATCGGGATCGTGGGGCCCCAAACCCCCTGGGGCGGGCCGGGACTGTATTCTGGTACCGAGCATCCCGGATATAGCGGGTCTCCTCACATATTGGGATAGTTGGGCCCCGAGCCCCCCTGAGGCGGGGTCCAGACGATGTTCTGACTGGGGTCCTTGATGTCGCAGGTCTTGCAGTGGATACAGTTGGCTGCGTTGATCTGCAGCCTTGGCCGGGTCTCTTCATCCAGGATCTCGAAGACGCCGGCCGGGCAGTAGCGCTGGGCGGGTTCGGCCCAGGTGGGCAGGTTGACCTCGACCGGAATGCGCGCGTCCTGGAGCCTCAGGTGGCAGGGTTGATCCTCGTCGTGGCTGGTGTTGGAAAGATAAACGGAAGAGAGTTTGTCGAAGCTGAGCCGCCCGTCCGGCTTGGGATAGTCGATGGGCTGGCAGCGTCCCGCCAGGCGCAGCTGGCGGTAGTCCGGCTCCCGATCCTTCAGGGTGAAGGGGGAATTGCGAGCAAAGAGGCGCTGCTCCAGCCAGTTGAAGGCGCCTCCCAGCCAGGGGCCGAAGCGGTGCAGGGCGGCGCCGAAGTTGCGGGCTGCGATCAGCTCCCTGGCCAGCCAGCTCTGTTGCAGCGCGTCCTGATACTCGGCCAGATCCCGCCCCCCTTCATCGCCCTCGCGCAGGGCCATGGCGACCGTGCTGGCCGCCAACATGCCGGACTTCATGGCGGTGTGGATCCCCTTGATGCGGGAGAAATCCAGGGTGCCGGCGTCGCAGCCGATGAGCAGGCCGCCGGGGAAGTGCATGCGCGGCAAGGAGTGCCAGCCCCCCTTGGCGATGGCGCGGGCACCGTAGCTGATGCGCTCGCCCCCCTGCAGGGTCTGCGCGATGAGCGGGTGGTGCTTGAGGCGCTGGAACTCGTCGAAGGGGCTGAGCCAGGGATTCTGGTAGTTGAGATCGACGATAAGGCCGACCGCCACCTGATCCTGGGCCAGATGATAGAGATAAAAGCCCCCCTGGCTCTTGCTGCCCTTCCCCTCGCCGAGCGGCCAGCCGCTGCCGTGCAGCACCCGGCCCGGGTGGGACTGCCCCGCCGGCACCTGCCACAACTCCTTGAAGCCGATGGCGTAATGTTGCGGCTGGATCCTGCTCTCCAGGTTGAACGCGTCGATCAACTGCTTGCCGAGGTGGCCGCGGGCCCCCTCGGCGAACAGGGTGTAGCGGCCATATAGCGCCATGCCGGGCACGTGATCCCCCTTGGGGTTGCCCTCCCGATCCAGCCCGAGATCACCGGTGATCACGCCTCTCACCCTTCCCGCCTCCAGAATGAGCTCGCTCGCGGCGAAGCCCGGGTAGATCTCCACCCCCAGGGCCTCGGCCTGTTTGCCGAGCCAGCGGCAGAGGTTGCCGAGGCTGATGATGTGGCTGCCGTCGTTGTGCATGCGCGGCGGCACCGCCCAGTGGGGCAGTTGCAGGGCGCGGCTGTCGCTTTGCAGCAGGTGCACCTGATCGTCGTTGACCTCGACTCCGAGCGGAGCCTGTTGCCACGTATCCGGCAGCAGCTCCTTGAGGGCGACGGGGTCGAACAGGGCGCCGGAGATCAGATGGGCGCCGATCTCGGCCCCCTTCTCCAGCAGGCAGACCGAGAGGGCCGGGGCCTGCTGCTTCAGTGCGATGGCGGCACTCAGGCCTGCCGGGCCGCCACCGACGATGACGACATCAAATTCCATTGCTTCGCGTTCCATCTTGCCTCTGCACTCGACTTGGCCTAGGGTAGTGCTGGTAGTTTACGTAAACGTAAATCACTTTGTCAGCAGAAAAGTGAGTGACGACAAGGTGGACCCACACAACAGGCACGAGGGATGACCGCCATGAAGCTGCTGGTCGCAGTCAAACGGGTCGTTGATTACAACGTCAGGATCCGGGTCAAGGGCGATGGCTCCGATGTGGAGCTCGCCAATGTGAAGATGGGTATGAACCCGTTTTGTGAAATCGCGGTGGAGGAGGGGGTCAGGCTGCGGGAAGCCGGGGTGGCGAGCGAGCTGGTGGTGGTGACCTTGGGCCCCGAGGCCGCGGCCGAACAGCTGCGCCACGCCCTGGCCCTGGGGGCGGATCGGGCGCTGCACTATGTGACCGACGAAATCCTGACTCCGCTCACCGTGGCCAGGGCGCTGCAAACGGTGTGCGAGCAGGAGCAGCCCAGTCTGGTGCTGCTCGGCAAGCAGTCCATCGATTCTGACAACAATCAGGTGGGGCAGATGCTCGCCGCCCTCAATGACTGGCCACTCGCCACCTTCGCTTCTGCCATCAGGCTGGTGGAGGGGGAATTGCAGGTGACCCGCGAGATAGACGGCGGCCTCGAGACCCTCGGCATGGCGCTGCCCGCCGTGGTGACCGTGGACTTGCGCCTCAACGAGCCGCGTTTTGCCTCGCTCCCCAACATCATGAAGGCGAAGCGCAAGCCGCTGGAGAGCCAGCCGTTTGCCGCCCTCGGGGTGGTACCGGCCGGCCAGACCCGGCAGCTCGGGGTGATGGCGCCGCCGGTGCGCCGTGCCGGCATCAGGGTGGGCTCGGTGGACGAGCTGCTGGACAAGCTCAAGCACGAAGCCGGGGTGCTCTGATGGGCGGGGTAGGGATGCCTCCCGCAGGCCAGGGCGCCGTGCGTGGGGCAAGGGCCCCGGGGAGCGAGAGATCAATGGATGACATTAAGGTGCTGCCATGAGCGTACTTGTGATTGCGGAACATCATCAGGGGCGGATCGTCGACAACCTGGCCCAGCTGGTCACGGCGGCGGGCCTGCTGGGGGGCGAGGTGCACCTCCTGCTGCTGGGGCAGGGGCTGACGGAGGCGGGCGAGCAGGCCGCCGCCCTCACGGGGGTGAGCCGGGTGCTGCTGGCCGAGCACCCCATGCTGGCTGAGGAGTTGAACGACGGGGTCGACAAGCTGCTGGCCAGCGTGGTGAAGGACTATCAGCACTGCCTGATGGCGGCCAGCAGCCAGGGCAAGGATCTGCTGCCGCGGGTGGCGGCGCGGCTCGGCGTCGAGATGATCGCCGAGGTGATCGGCATCGAGGGGCCCGATACCTTCCTGCGCCCCATCTATGCGGGCAACGCCATTGCCCGGGTGGCGAGCAGTGCCCCCGTCAAGGTGCTCACCGTGCGGCCCACCGCCTTCGCCAAGGCCGGACCCGGCGGCGGTCACGCCGTGATAGAGCGTCTGCCGGTGACCGAGATGTGCTGCCGTACCCGCCTCATCGAGCGGCGTGCGGTGCGCTCGGCACGGCCCGAGCTCGGGGCGGCCCGGGTGGTGGTCTCCGGCGGGCGGGCGCTCGGTTCCAGGGAGCAGTTTGCCCTTATCGACGCCCTGGCGGACAAGCTGGGGGCCGCGGTCGGGGCGTCGCGGGCGGCGGTGGATGCAGGTTATGTCTCCAACGACCTGCAGGTGGGACAGACCGGCAAGGTGGTGGCCCCCGAGCTCTATATCGCGGTGGGCATCTCGGGCGCCATCCAGCATCTGGCGGGGATGAAGGAGTCCAAGGTGATCGTCGCCATCAACAAGGATGCCGAGGCCCCCATCTTCCAGGTGGCGGACTACGGCCTGGTGGGGGATCTCTTCACCCTGCTGCCGGAGCTCACCGCCAAGCTGTAAATCTGTCGACGCGGGGCGGGAGGCGTCAATGGTGCGCGCTTGCTCCCATATCCACGCATGTTCTCTGCAAGCCCTGACTCGTTCAGGGCTTTTTTCTGGTCGGTACCCGGTGGCGCGGGGGCAAAAGCTTGCGCCGGATCCCAAAAAGCCTTTGCCCCCACGGGGGCCTGTCGTGTAAAAACGTTCGAGTCATCGATCACTCTCATCCACTCACGGAAAGCGTCATGAGCAAACAGATTTACAACTTCTGCGCCGGCCCCGCCATGCTGCCGGTTGAAGTCATGGAGCGCGCCCAGCGCGAATTTTGTAATTTCCAGGGGCTGGGAGCCTCGGTCATGGAGCTGTCCCACCGTGGCAAGCCCTATATGGCGGTCGCCGAGAAGGCCGAAGCGGACCTGCGCGACCTGCTGTCCGTGCCGGACAACTACAAGGTGCTCTTCATGCACGGCGGCGGCCGGGGCCAGTTCTCCGCCGTGCCCATGAACCTGCTGGGGGGCGCCAACAAGAAGGCGGATTACCTGGTGACCGGCGTCTGGGCCCAGAGCGCCGTGGATGAAGCCCAGAAATATGGCGACATCCAGACCTTCCAGGGGGTGGCCAAGAACGAGCAGGGAGTGTCCCACCTGCTGCCGACGCCGGCGTTTCGCACCGATGCCGCCTATGTGCACTACTGCCCGAACGAAACCATCGACGGCATCGAGATGTTCGACATCCCGGCCACCGGCGATGTACCCCTGGTGGCGGATCTCTCCTCCACTATTCTCTCCCGTCCCCTCGACGTGAGCCGCTTCGGCATCCTCTATGCCGGCGCCCAGAAGAATATCGGCCCCTCGGGCCTGGCCATCGCCATAGTACGGGACGATCTGCTGAACCAGGCCCGCGCCGACGTGCCCTCTGTCTTCGACTACCGGCTCACCGCCAAGCACGACTCCATGTTCAACACGCCGCCCACCTACGCTTGGTATCTGGCCGGCCTGGTGTTCGAGTGGCTCAAGGAGCAGGGGGGGCTTGAAGCGATGGAGGTGCGAAACAAGGAGAAGGCCGACTTCCTCTACGGCTACCTGGATCAGTCCAGCTTCTATGGCAACAAGGTGGATGCGGCCTGCCGCTCCCGCATGAACGTGCCGTTCCAGCTCAAGAACGAGGCCCTGGACGGACTCTTCCTGGCCGAATCGGAGGCCGCCGGCCTGCTGGCGCTCAAGGGGCACCGCATTGTCGGTGGCATGCGTGCCAGCCTGTACAACGCCATGCCGCTGGAAGGGGTCAAGGCCCTGGTGAGCTTTATGGATGACTTCGCCAAACGCCACGGCTGAGGCGTGTTTCCCCGATAGCATTGACGCCGGGAATGCCCGGCGTCTGTTTTTCCAGAAGATCCTGACCGCCGACGTTCTCGTCCCGGTTTTGTGCCGCCGCCGGTCTTGCCGCGCGGGGCGCGGGCTGCTAACGTCCGGTCAGGTGATTTACTTGAGATCGTACAGGAAGTCTATGAATTCGTTGCGTTTGGAACCCATTTCTAGCGTGGCCGGGGTGGTCAATCTGCCCGGCTCCAAGAGCGTGTCCAACCGGGCCCTGCTGCTGGCAGCCCTGGCCCGTGGCACCACCCGGCTCACCAACCTGCTCGACAGCGACGACATCCGCCACATGCTGGCGGCGCTGACCCAGCTTGGCGTGAAGTACAAGCTCTCCGCCGACAAGACGGAGTGCACCGTGCTCGGTCTGGGTCGCAGCTTCGCGGTCAAGGATCCGGTCAACCTGTTCCTCGGCAACGCCGGCACCGCCATGCGTCCGCTGTGCGCCGCGTTGTGTCTGGGCTCCGGCGAATACACCCTGGGGGGCGAGCCACGCATGGAAGAGCGCCCCATCGGTCACCTGGTGGATGCCCTGCGCGAAGCGGGCGCCCACATCCAGTACCTGAAGAAAGACGGCTATCCGCCCCTGGTGGTGGATGCCAAGGGGCTCTGGGGCGGCGACGTCCACGTCGACGGCTCCGTCTCCAGCCAGTTCCTGACGGCGTTTTTGATGGCGGCGCCCATGGCGGCCGGCGACACCCGCATCCACATCAAGGGGGAGCTGGTCTCCAAGCCCTACATCGACATCACCCTGCACATCATGAAGCAGTTCGGGGTGGTCATCGAGCACGACGACTACAAGGTGTTCTACATCAAGGGCAACCAGAGCTATGTCAGCCCCGGTGACTTCCTGGTGGAAGGGGATGCCTCCAGCGCCTCCTACTTCCTCGCGGCGGGGGCCATCAAGGGCAAGGTGCGGGTCACCGGCATCGGCAAGCACAGTATCCAGGGGGACATCCACTTCGCCGACGTGCTGGAGAAGATGGGCGCCCGCATCACCTGGGGCGACGACTTCATCGAGGCCGAGCAGGGCGAGCTGCACGGCATCGACATGGACATGAACCACATCCCGGATGCGGCCATGACCATCGCCACCACGGCGCTGTTCGCCAAGGGCACCACCACCATCCGCAACATCTACAACTGGCGCGTGAAGGAGACGGATCGCCTGCACGCCATGGCCACCGAGCTGCGCAAGCTGGGCGTGGAGGTGGAGGAGGGGCACGACTTCATCACCGTCACCCCGCCAGAGCAGCTCAAGCACGCGGCCATCGACACCTACAACGATCACCGCATCGCCATGTGCTTCTCCCTGGTGGCCCTGTCGGACACCCCGGTCACCATCAACGATCCGGGTTGTACCTCCAAGACCTTCCCGGATTACTTCGACAAGCTGGCCAGCGTCAGTCAGGCCGTTTAAGCCCGTCGGGCCCGCCTTGGTGCGGGCCTTTTCGTTTCTGCTCCCCGCCAGCTCCCGCCTTTAGCAGCATTGATAAAACTTGCAAGGTTACGTAATAAAATTCTTTATCAGGGAATGTAATTTTCTATTTACACCGTCCCGGCAGAGGGCTAGATTGGGATCTCTTCATCGCAGTCATCTAGCAGGAAACTTGGTCATGCAGCATCAAACCGACGACGTTCGTATCAGTGAAATCAAAGAGTTATTGCCCCCGGTTGCGGTGCTTGAGAAGTTTCCGGCGACCGAGACCGCATCAAATACCGTGTTTGAATCCCGTCAGGCCATCCACAACATCCTGGCCGGCGAGGATCGGCGCCTGCTGGTGGTGATCGGCCCCTGCTCCATCCACGATCCGGTTGCCGCCCTGGAGTACGGCAAGCGCCTCAAGGTGCTGCGCGACGAGCTGAAAGATCAGCTGGAGATAGTGATGCGGGTCTACTTCGAGAAGCCGCGCACTACTGTGGGCTGGAAGGGGCTCATCAACGACCCCTACCTCGACAACAGCTGCCAGATCAACGACGGCCTGCGCCTGGGGCGCAAGCTCTTGCTGGATCTCAACGACATGGGGCTGCCGACCGCCTCCGAATTCCTCGACATGATCACCCCGCAATACGTGGCGGATCTGATGAGCTGGGGGGCCATCGGCGCCCGCACCACCGAGTCCCAGGTACACCGCGAGCTGGCCTCAGGTCTCTCCTGCCCGGTGGGCTTCAAGAACGGCACTGACGGCACCATCAAGGTGGCCATCGACGCCATCGGCGCCGCCAGCGCCCCGCACCACTTCCTGTCGGTGACCAAATACGGCCACTCCGCCATCGTCTCGACTCGGGGCAACCCGGATTGCCACATCATACTGCGCGGTGGCCGCGAGCCGAATTACAGCGCCGCCCACGTGGGCGAGGTGGTGAAGGGGCTGGAGAAGGCCGGTCTGCAGCAGAAGGTGATGATCGACTTCAGCCACGCCAACAGCAGCAAGCAGTTCAAGAACCAGATGCTGGTGGCCGAGGACGTGGCCGGTCAGCTGCGTGCCGGCAGCAAGGCGGTGTTCGGCGTCATGGTGGAGAGCCACCTGGTGGAGGGTCGCCAGGATCTGGTGGAAGGGTGCGAGCTCACCTTCGGCCAGAGCATCACGGACGCCTGCATCGGCTGGGCCGATACCGAGGTGCTGCTGCGCAACTTGGCGGATGCCGTGGCTACCCGCAACGCCCTCTGAGTAGACGGGCAGGCCCTGCCCGCCTACGGCGATGAACAGACAATAAAAAAGCGCGACCTCGGGTCGCGCTTTTTGTTGGCTCTTGAAGAGGGGCTTACTTGGCCCGCTCCTGATGGCCGCGCAGGCGGATGTTGATCATCTCCACCACCAGCGAGAAGGCCATGGCGAAGTAGATGTAACCCTTCGGAATGTGCAGATCCAGCCCCTCGGCCATCAGGGCGACCCCGACCAGGATGAGGAAGGCGAGGGCCAGCATCTTGATGGTGGGGTGAGTGTCGACGAAGTCGCCGATGGCCTTGGCGGCAAACATCATGACGCCCACGGCGATGACGATGGCCAGCACCATGACAGGCACGTGATCCGCCATGCCGACCGCGGTGATGACGGAGTCCAGGCTGAAGATGATGTCGAGGATGGCGATCTGCACCAGGGTCGACAGGAAGCCGGCGGTCTTGCTCACCACCCCCGCCTCTTCGGCGGCCCCTTCCAGGCTCTGGTGGATCTCGTGGGTACTCTTGGCGATGAGGAACAGGCCCCCCACCAGCAGGATCAGATCCCGACCGGAGATGGCTTCATTCAGCACGCTGAACAGCGGCTCGGTGAGGCGCATCACCCAGGCCAGGGAGAGCAGCAGCAGGATGCGGGTGCCCATGGCGAGCCCCAGCCCCAGGATCCGCGCCTTCTGGCGCTGTGCCTCCGGCAGGCGACCCACCAGGATGGAGATGAAGATGATGTTGTCGATGCCCAGCACGATCTCGAGCAGGGTCAGGGTGGCGAGCGCGACCCAGGCGGAGGGGTCAGCAATCCATTCCAGCATGATTGAACCTTGGTTGAACTTTGGTTGAGGGGTGAAGTCGCGCATTCTAGCAGGGGGTTATGGCTTGTCCCAGTGGCGGGAAAAGATAAAAATGGCGGCGATCCAACAGGAGGGAAACATGTTTCGATTAGGGCTCATCATCAACCCCATCGCCGGTATCGGCGGGGCCGTCGGTCTCAAGGGCAGCGACGGCATGGTCGCCGAGGCGCTGGCGCGGGGCGCCGTCCCCAAGGCCCGGGAGCGGGCCCGCCAGGCCCTGGCCCCTCTGTGCGAACTGACCACGGCGTTCGAGCTGCTGACGGTGGCCGGGGAGATGGGGGCCGGGCTCGCCGCCGAGCTGAACCTGCCCCATCGCATCGTTTACCAGCCCGCCGGGGCACAGACGAGCGCCGAGGATACCCGGGCCGCCGCCCTGGCCCTGCGCGAGGCTGGGGTGGATCTGCTGCTCTTCGCCGGCGGCGATGGCACCGCCCGGGACATCTGCGCCGCGGTGGGGGAGTCCTGCCATGTGCTCGGCATCCCGGCGGGGTGCAAGATCCACTCCGGGGTCTACGGGGTGACGCCGACGGCGAGCGGCCGGGTGGTGGCACGGATGATCGCCGGCGAGCTGCTGAGCCTGGTGGATGCCGAGGTGATGGACATCGACGAGGAGGCGTTCCGGGCGGGCAAGGTGCGTGCCCGCCACTACGGCCAACTGCTGGTGCCCGGGGATCTGCGCTACGTGCAGGCGACCAAGCAGGGCGGAAAGGAGTCCGAGGAGCTGGTGCTCGCCGATCTCGCCGCCGGGGTGGTGGAGCAGATGGAACCCGATACCCTCTACCTGATGGGGTCGGGGAGCACGGTGGCCGCCTGCATGGCGGAGCTGGGTCTCGAAAATACATTGCTCGGTGTGGATCTGGTGGAAAATGGCCGGCTTATCGGGCAGGATCTGTCCGCCGCGGATATCCTGACCCGGATCCGCGGCCGTCGCTGCCGTCTGATCATCACCCTGATCGGCGGTCAGGGACATCTGTTCGGGCGCGGAAATCAGCAATTGAGTCCAGACGTGATCCGGGCCGTCGGGCGAGACCATATCCAGGTGCTCGCCACCAAAGCCAAGCTGGCGGCCCTCGATGGCCGTCCGCTGGTGGTGGATACCGATGACCCGGCACTGAACCGGTCGTTGAGTGGTTATCTGCGCATAACCACGGGATACAAGGATCAGGTCATCTACCCGGTGGCCAACCCGGAATAGGACATCAAGGATGCGGCTGGCCTGGCGCCAGAGAGCCGCGATCAACCGGATCGCGGTTTCACTCCCCCGAATTTTTGCCGGCAACCCCGGAAATGAGGCTGCGTTAAATGACGATTCACGATTTTGAACACAAGTTGTTGGGACTGATCGACGCCATGGTCGCCACGGCCAGCGAAGACGAGCTGTTTGCGGGCGGCTATCTGCGGGGTCATATCTCCCTCGCGGTGGCCCGTGCCGAGCTGGAGGGCAAGACTCTGGTGCGGGACGTCAAGAGCTATGTGCTGCGCAGCCTGAACGAGGCCATCCTGCAGGGGGAGCTCTCCGAGCAGGACGAGGTGCTGGTGCAGGAGATGTGGAAGCGTCTGCAACAGCAGGCGGAAGCTTGATCCCATTCGCAGTTCAAACACAAGTTTAAGTAATCTGCTTCCCTGAGTGTTATCAAAAGGTTAATAATGAGGCTCGCCTTTTGTTTCAGGGATTAAACCATGGCCTCCTCCGCACGCATTGCCAACAAACTGCCGCTCGAGATGCTCTATCACTGGGAGCGGCAGTGTCCCGACCGGATCTACCTTCGCCAGACCATCCACCGCGAGTACGTCGACTTCACCTGGGGTGAGGTCGCCGACGAGGCGCGGCGCATGGTGACGGCACTGCGTGCCCTGGGGCTGGCCCCGGGGGACAAGGTGGCCCTGCTCTCCAAGAACTGTGCCCAGTGGTTCATCGCCGATCTGGCGATGCAGATGGGGGGCTACGTGAGCGTACCTATCTACCCCACCGCCAACGTCGACACCATCGAATACGTGCTGCGCCACAGCGAGGCCAGGGCGATCTTCGTCGGCAAGCTGGACGACTGGAAGAGCCAGGAGGCGGGGGTGCCCGGCGACCTGCTGCGCATCGCCTTCCCCTATGACACCATGCCGGCGGCCCACCAGTGGGACGATCTGCTGGCACAATACGACCCCATTCCGGATAGCCCGGTGCAGGCGCCGGATGCCCTGCTGAGCCTGGTCTACACCTCCGGCAGCACCGGCAAGCCCAAGGGGGCCATGCTGAGCGTGGAGCGTTACGCCTGGTCCTGCGAGAAGCTGGTGGAGGCGGTCTCCCTCACCGCGGAGGATCGCGGGTTCTCCTATCTGCCGCTCGCCCACATCACGGAGCGGGTCTACATCTACGGCGGCAGCCTGTTCAGCGGTGCCACCATCGCCTTCCCCGAGTCCCTCGACACCTTCATCGAGGACGTCAAGCGCTGCCGTCCCACCGTCTTCATCTCGGTGCCGCGGCTCTGGGCCATGTTCCGCATCAAGATCCACGAGAAGCTGCCCCAGAAGAAGCTCGATCTGCTGCTCAAGATCCCGTTCATTTCCGGCCTGGTGAAAGGCAAGCTGCAAAAGGGGCTGGGGCTGGATCAGGCGCGGGTGCTGGGCTGCGGCTCGGCGCCGGTGGCGCCGGCCCTGCTCGAGTGGTATCACAGCATCGGCCTCAATATCACCGAGGCCTGGGGCATGACCGAAAACCACGCCTACTCCACCCTCAACTACCCCTTCCGGGCGGACAAGATAGGCACCGTCGGCAAGGCAGGGCCCGGGGTGACCATCAGGATCTCCGAGGAAGGGGAGATCCTCTGTCGCTGCGACGGCATGATGGTGGGCTACTACAAGGATCCCGAGCACAGCCGCGAGGCCATCGATGACGACGGCTGGCTCCACACCGGCGACATGGGCAAGCTGGACAGGGAGGGTTACCTCACCATCACGGGGCGCATGAAGGACGTCTTCAAGACCGCCAAGGGCAAGTACGTGGCCCCGGTGCCCATCGAGGGGATGCTGGGGCAGGAGCCTATCATCGAGCAGCTGTGCGTCATCGGCTACGGCATGCCGCAGCCGGTCGCCCTGGTGCAACTGGCGGAGAGCGCCATGAAGGCCGACAGGGCCGGGGTGGACGCCGAGCTGGAGGCCGCCCTCGATCGGGTCAACGACAAGCTGGAGTCCCATGCCCGCCTGCGCGGCATCCTGGTGGTCAAGACCCCCTGGAACATCGAGAACGGGGTGCTGACCCCCACCATGAAGATCCGCCGCCACCTGCTGGAGCAGAAGTACGCGGACATCGGCGAACGCTGGTCCGGCAGTCAGCGCATCCTGTGGGAGTCCTGACAGGGGAGAGAGCGGTATCTGGAAGACACATGCAAACAGGGGAGCCAATGGCTCCCCTGATTCGTTCCGGCGCGGGATCAGACCGCCAGGTACTCCAGCTGGACGGCGCCCAGGGCCTTGAGGGTGGACTGGGCCGAATCCCGCTGGCTGATTTGGCCATCCTTGCTCTCCAGCAGCACGGCGCGGCGGACGGTGGCGAGATCCTCGCCATTCAGCACCGCGTGGGCGCAGGCCATCTGCATCGGCGGCAGGCTGGGGTTGAAGGCGGCATTCTCGGCATAGCGGCCACAGAAGATGCGCCCGTCCTCGAACTGCAGCGCCACCGCGGCATAGCCCTGGCTGTAGGGGGCATAGCTCTGACGGGCGGCGGCCAGTGCGGCCTGCCACAGGGGATCGTCGCTCTCAAGCACCAGCTCGTCGTGGGCCTGGGGGCTCATCAGGGCGTCGGTGATCTCGAGATCGGCGGGGCCGAAGGAGTGGGGCAGGAAGGATTGCAGCTCGCTGAGATCGTCCGGCAGGGAGACCTTGAGGATCTTGGCGGTGCTCAGTTCGTTCATGAACTGGCGGCAGTGGCCGCAAGGGGTGTAGTTGACGGTGATCTCCGAGATCCCGGTCTCGCCGCCGAGCCAGGCGTTGGAGATGGCGGACTGCTCGGCGTGCACCGAGTGGAACAGCCCCTGGCCCGCGAACTCCATGTTGGCGCCCAAATACCAGGTACCGCTCAGGCCGCAGGCGATGGCACCGACAAAGAACCTGGAGATGGGCGCCACCGAGCAGGCGGCCGCCAACGGCAGCAGGGCCAGGCGCAGGGCCCTGTCATCCAGCCCGGTGGCGGCTTTCAGGGTCGCCACCTGACTGGGGGTGAAACGGGCCTGGAAATCGTCCCCCAGCATGGGGCGCAGGGTGGCCTGGAGCGGGGCGGAAAGGGTCTCGAATGGCTTGGCAAAGCGGGGATGCATACTGTGTCCTCAAAGGCCAATTGGGGGGCCATTGTAGGGAGCAAGCGCGGCGAAATGTGTGAGCGCGCTCACGCCTTGATGGGCAAAGGGCCGGGGATGGTAAAGGAAACGTTTGTCTTTCGCAATCTGTGCGCCAGCTCCCGGCATCAGGGGATGAGGGTATCGTATGGAGATGGTGAATGGGCACAGAGACCACGGCCGCAGGGGCGGCCATGGCAGCGGGGATCAGGTCAGCCAGTGGTAGAGGGCGAACAGCAGGGGGGCGATGGCCGCAGTCAGCACGCCGCACACCACCATGGCGAGCGACGAGAAGGCCCCCTGGGTGATCCCCTGCTCGGCGGAGGCGGCGGTGCCGATGGCGTGGGCACAGGCTCCCATGGCGAGCCCCTGGGCCTCGGGGTCGGTCACCCGCATCAGGCGGAGCAGGGGGTAGCCCACCAGGGCCCCCAGGATCCCCACCACCACCACCACGGCGGCGGCGATGGCGGGAATGCCGCCGAGGGACTGGCTGACGCTCATGGCGAGCGGGGTGGTGATGGACTTGGTGGCGATGGAGGCGAGCAGCGTCGGATCCGCCCCCATCAGGTGGCCAATCCCCAGGGTGGTGCAGACCGAGATGAGCACTGAGGTCAGGGTGCAGAGGAGGATGGGTTTGAGCTTGTCCCGGATCTGGCGCGCCTGCTGGTAGAGAGGCAGGGCCAGGGCCACCACGGCGGGCTCCAGCAGGGCGGTGAGGGGGGCGGCGCCGCCCTGATATTGCGTCAGCGGCAGATCGAGCCAGAGCAGCAGGCCGATGATGACGGCGGTGGGGATCAGCACCGGATTGATGACGGGCCAGGGCAGGCGGCGGTAGAGGGCCCGGGTCATGAAATAGAGCGCCAGGGTCAGGGGAATGGCCAACCAGAAGATCATGGCTGCATCCTTGTGATGACAGGGTGAGGTGACGTGAGCGGCAGGGCGAACCAGAGCATCATGATCGGTTCATCCTCTGATAGAGGTGGCCGACCGCGGCCAGGATCAGCACTATACCGAGCACCACGCAGAGCATGATGAGGCCAAACGATTGGCGCAGGGGCGCGAGCCAGGCCACGAGACCGACCGCCACCGGCACGAACAGGACGCCCATGTGGCGCAGCAGCAGGCCGCCCCCCAGCTCGACCCAGGAGAAGCGGATGAGCTGCAAGGAGAGCAGCACGAACAGCAGCAGCATGCCGAGGATGCTGCCGGGGAAGGCGAAGGGCAGCAGGGCGGCCAGGGCCTTGCCGGCGAGGAGGCAGGCGATGATGACCAGAAAATCACGAAGGTAGAGCAGGGTGCGTCGGAGCAGCACGGGGGCCTCATCTTGGCAACTGTGAGCGAGGTCGCAGTTTAACAGGCGCGGGGAGCATGGAACAGGGTCAACTGACCCGCAGGGGATACAATGGCCCCCGCATAGTCCCCATCCACAAGCAGGAGATCCCATGTCGTCCCCCTCTCTTCTGGCCAGGCTGCGCCAGCTGCCTGCCGATCCCGCCCTGCCATCCCGGCTGTTGCAGACCCGCCAGTGGGAGGGCCCTCTGTGCCGGGTGAGGCTTGACAACACGGGCAGCACTGCGGAGCCGGTGCACCGGTGGCGGCTGTTCGAGGGGGATCTCGGCATCGATCCCGCCTCGGCCATCTACGGGGAGGGGTTCCAGATGCTGGCCCAGACCATGGGTAGCTGGCAGGCCCCCGAGCCGGTGGGGCGCTGCCCGGACGCCTCTGTCTACCGCATCACCGACGACGACGGCTATCACACCGTCCACAACCTGCTGCTGGTGGCGCAGGAAGGGGGCTGGCTGCTGCTGGCGTTCGCGAGCTGCCACCGCTTTGGCGGCGAGTTTCGCCTCTACCCGGACGGGTGCCTCGAAATAGTGATGAACGCCGAGGGGCGCGCCTTGCCCGCCGGGCAGCACTGGCAGAGCGAGGCGCTGATCTGCCTGGAGGGGCCGGACAGGGAGGCCCTGCTCGCGGCGTTGGCGGACTATATCGAGGCCGAACACGGGACTCTCGTCTGCGGGGTCAAGGCGCGCCCGAGCGGCTGGTGCTCCTGGTATCACTACTATGCCCAGGTGAGCGCGGACGACATTCGCGAGAACCTGGGGACACGGGCCAGCCGCTTTCCCGAGCTGCGTTACGTGCAGATCGACGACGGCTATCAGGCCAGGATGGGGGACTGGCTCACCCCTTCCGCCAAGTTCGAGCAGGGGGTGGCCGCGCTAGCACAGGATATCCTCGCCGCCGGCTGCGAGCCCGCGCTCTGGGTCGCCCCCTTCATCGCCGAGCCCGGCTCCCGGGTGTTCCAGCAGCACCCGGAGTGGTTCGTGAAAGGGGAAGACGGCCTGCCGCTCCCCTCCGAGCGGGTTACCTACGGCGGCTGGCGCTGCACCCCCTGGTACGTGCTGGACGGCACCCATCCCGAGGTGCAGGCCCACCTGGAGCAGCTGTTCCACACCCTGCGCGAGCAGTGGGGAATCCACTACTTCAAGCTGGACGCGAACTTCTGGGGCGCCATCCACGGCGGCCGCTTCCACGACCCTGACGCCACCCGGGTGGAGGCCTATCGCCGTGGCATGGCCGCCGTGCTGCGCGGCGCCGGGGAGGGGGCCTTCCTGCTCGGCTGCAATGCGCCGCTGTGGCCCAGTCTCGGCCTGGTGCACGGCATGCGGGTGAGCGACGACGTGGAGCGCCAGGGCGCCCGTTTTCGCCAGATAGCGCGGGAAGCCTTCTGCCGCGCCTGGCAGAACGACCGGCTCTGGGCGCTGGATCCCGACTGTGTCTGCCTGCGGGATATCCCGGGCCAGCACGCCAGCCGCGCGGAGTACGACTTCCACCTGGCCGCCCTGGTGGCGAGCGGCGGCATGGTGCTCGCGGGAGACAGGCTGCAGGATCTGGACGACACGCAGGGAGCGCACCTTGGCAAACTGCTGGCCCTGTGCGAGGGGCGTGCCCCGGCGGCCCGCTTCGACGACATGGGCTTTGCGCGCGGGCGGGTGGCGCTGCCCGGGGGCGGCGAGCTGCTCTGCCTGTTCAACTGGGGTGAACAAGCCACACGGGTCGCGCTGCCGCCGGGGGGAGTGGATTTCTGGGATGACGCTCCCCAGGCAGAGGGGCTGGTGCTGCAGGGGGGCCAGGGGCGAGTGATCCGCTACGGCTGATCCCGGTCAAGGGCCGGGACAGGCATGAAAAAGGCTCCCAAGGGAGCCTTTTTGCCGGAAGGGGCGCTGATCCCTAGAAGTGCCACTCCACGCCGATGGCGTAGTTGGCGGAGCCATAGCCCGGGATCTCGTTGCTGGAGGCGAGCGCCTTGACGGTCAGGCGGTTGCTGAGGGGAATGCCGAGCCCCATGCCGATGGCGATCTCGTCGCTCTGATCCCCCATCATGTCGACCCGCAGGGTGCGATAGAGGGAGAGATCCTGGCTCATCTGGGCATAGATCTGCGACGACTTGTTGTAGAGCTGGCCGAACACCTCCATCTGGAAGCCGTTCTGCGGCGTGATGGCGAGAGGGATGCCGGCGAAGCGGTAGAGATCCGAGTGGTTGAAGTAGCTGTTGGTGATCTGGGGCGTGAAGTCGGTCTGCTGGTAGAGGGTATTGAAGTTGCGCTCGATCAGCCGATAGGTCTGCTCCGGCAGGCGCAGCAGGTAGTCCGGCACCTCGAAACGCACGCCGGCCAGGGCGGCCGAGGGCAGCAAGGCACAGGCGACGAGTGTCAAAGCAGGCAGAGCTGAACGCATAAGACGAGAGATCCCCAACGGTCGAGAGCACGGCATCCATGCCGGTAGCGCATCGTAATTATCAAACTATCAGGAGCTTGGGCCCCGTGCTCATTATGTCTCGCCCGCGGGGTCGGCACAGGGATTTAACTGTGAATCGGCTCACATCTCACAGATCTTCCAGATAGCGGTAGAGACTCTTTAGAATCGCAAAGTTCCGTTCGTTCCCCTGACTCTGTTCGGCCAGGACTTCCAGGCGGGGCACATAGTCCGGCAGGCGGCGGCTGAAGTAGTCGCTGCAGTGCAGGCGCCAGCGCTTCTGCTCCGCCTCGCTCAGGGTGTGGGGCCAGTTGCGGGCGCGGTAGCGGAAAAGCAATTCCGGCAGCCGTGGATCCGTGAAGGCAAACTCCCGCTCCCCCAGCAGATCCGCCGGGGTGGCGCGCACCAGATCCATGGTGGATTTGTCGCCGTGGCCGAAGAAGCCGGCGTAGAGCTGGGTATCGGGATCCGCATCGCTCTGGCCTGCAAACTCCTGGTTGAACACCTCCACCAGTTTTTCCCGCACCTCGGGGTGGGCGCGCAGCAGATCCAGGCTCTTGCGGCACTGCTCCCGGTCGATGCCAAGCTGATCGGCCCGCTCCGGGGTCAGGGTGGCGGCCGGTGCCAGCACCGGGCACTTGTTGATGTGCACCAGTTTCACCGGAATGCCGGCCAGATCCCCCAGTTCCTCTTTCTTGGTGTAGAGGCGCTCGCGGATCTCCTCGCTCGTGAGCTCGATTAGCGGAGTGGGGTCACGGGTCAGATCCACCATGATCACCGCGTTCTGGTTGCTCGGGTGCCAGGCGAGCGGCGACACCCAGCTCGCGCACCCCTGCCAGGGGGAGAACATGCCGGAGACGTGCACCAGGGGCTTCATGGTCACCACGTCGATGAGGGCCTTCACCTTGTTCTTGTTGCGCAGCTCAAAGAGATAGCCGAACAGCTTGGGCTGGGCCTTCTTCACCAGTTTGGCCATCTCTATGGTGGCCAGCACGTCGGAGAGCGCATCGTGGGCGTTGGCGTGGGCCACGCCGTTGGCCACCGTCAGTTTCTCCAGTCGGAAGCTCGGCTTGCCCTCCTCGTCAAAGGCCCACTCTATCCCTTCGGGGCGCAGGGCGTAGCAGGCCCGCAGCATGTCGAGGATGTCCCAGCGGGAGTTGCCGTTCTGCCAGGCGTAGGCATAGGGGTCGTAGAAGTTGCGATACAGGGTGTAGCGGGTCACCTCGTCATCGAAGCGGATGCTGTTGTAGCCCAGCACGCAGGTGCCCGGGGTGGCGAACTCCCCGTGGATCTGGCGGATGAAGTCCGCCTCGCACAATCCGTCCTTCATCGCCTTCTGCGGCGTGATGCCGGTGATGAGGCAGGCTTCGGGGTCCGGCAGATAATCCGCCGGCGGCTTGCAGTAGATGACCAGGGGCTCCCCGATGACGTTGAAATCGGCGTCGGTGCGAATGCCCGCGAACTGCGCCGGCCTGTCTTTGGCCGGGCTGATGCCGAAGGTCTCGTAGTCGTGGAAGTAGAAGGTGGGCCCGCTGGCCGGGTGCGCTGTGTTGCTCATGTTGTTCGAGATGGGGTATCCGGTGACGGCGGCGTCAGGCGCCGGGGTGGGGTGCCAAGCACCGCGGTTGTCAGCATGGTAAACCATAGCGCAGGCGGAGCGAAGCACGGGGCGTCTGCCTGGCGCTTTAATGGGCAACGGGGAGGCTATCTGGCGATAGCCCCCAGGCTCTGCGCTACCCGATGAGCGATGGCTTGAGCGGCCCCGGTTCAGGGCAGGGGGAAGAGAGGGGTCAGGCTGCCCAGATCCAGCAGGGTGAAGTAGCCGCCCTCGTCGGGGTACCAGCCGCCGGTGTCAATGTAGTACACATTGCCAAGGCGCACCGGGACGCTCACCGGGGTGTGGCCCACCACCAGGGCGACGAGATCCGCGACGCCGCTCTCGTCCAGCCGCTCGATGCGGCGCCTTGACCAGAGGCAGACGTTCTTGATGGCCCTAAGCCTCCCGCCGCTTACCCCGGCATCGAGTTGGTCCAGCAGGCCCTGCCAGGAGGAGAAAGGGCAATCGGCGTGGAGCAGCCCGACGGGCCCGGCCGGGGTCGCCACCTCGATGGCGATCGGCAGGGCACGATAGTGGATGGCGAACTGCGCCTGTTCGGCCGGGGTCAGGCGCTGAAACCAGGCCCCGCCGTTCTGGAGCCAGTTCTCCCGATCGCAGCTCTCGTAGCGGCAGACGTAGTCGTCGTGATTGCCGCAGATGGGGTGAAACCAGGGGCTTGCCAGCCAGTGGAGGACCTCGCCGCACTCGGGCCCGCGATCGGTCAGGTCCCCCACGGAGAAGAGGCGATCTCGGGCAGGATCGAATCCCACCTCCTGGAGCGCCAGCCGCAGCAGCGCGAAATGGCCGTGGATGTCGCCGACGGCGAGATCGCGCCCCTGCTGATTGGGCGCGAAACGCCTGATGAGGGGCGAGGGTGTCATGGCTTGCCTCCTTGCCTGAGTCGGTGCGCAGTCACGCTGGGTGTGCTATGCCCGAGCATGACCCATACAGGTGCAGCATGGCACGCTTGGTCGCGACCTTGAAGAGGCAGATGCATCGTCCCGGGGCGGCGCATCTCAGGGATAAAAAATGCCAGTCGATGTCGACTGGCATGGTGTGATGGCGGTCCGACGTCGGGATCAGAGCAGATCTTCGAGCTGGTACTTCTTGAGCAGGGTGTTGAAGGTGCCGTCGGCCTTGACGCTCTCGATGGCGGCATCGAAGCGGGCCTTGAGCTTGTCATCGTGCTTGCGCAGGGCCACCGCCACCCCTTCCCCGAGGATCTTGTCCTGGGTGCCGTTGAACTGGGGACCGACGAAGGCGAACTGCTTGCCCATCTCCTTGTCGAGGAAGCCCACCTTCAACTGCACCATGTTGCCGAAGGTGTAGTCGGCGCGGCCGGACTGCAGATCCAGCATGGGGGACTGGGCGTTGACGTAGCGCTTGATCTTGGCCACCTCGCCATAGCGGGCGGTGACGAAGTTGTCCTGGGGCGTCCCCTCCTGCACCGCGATCACCTTGCCCTTGAAGTGGGCCGGATCGTCTGCAAAGTCGGCGGCCTTGTCGCTGCGCCCCACGAAGCGGTTCTGCATCATGTAGTAGACCTGGCTGAAGTCCACCTTCTGGCGCCGCTCGTCCGTGATGTTCATGGAGGACATGATGGCGTCGTACTTGCGCACCTGCAGTCCCGGCAGCAGGGCATCCCAGGGCTGGTTGATCACCTCGCACTCGGTCTTCATGGCCGCGCACAGGGCATAGGCCAGATCGACCTCGAAGCCGCCGAGCTTGCCGCTGCTGTCGACCATTTCGAACGGAGGGTAGGTGGCGTCGGTGGCGATCACCAGGGGTTTGGCGGCGGCCTGGCCGGCGGTGGCCAGGGCCATCAGCATCATCAGTGTCTTGAGTTTCATGGTCAGTCCCTTGAAGTGTGGTGTCATTCCTAGCGTGCTAAAGAGTGCCGGCCTCAAGGGCCGACGGCTATCTTGCGATGGGCGAGGGCCGGCAACTGGCTGCGCACCGTGCGCTGTGCTGCCAGATCCAGGGTGGCGATGGCAAGGCCCTGACCCTCCTCTACCTGGGCCAGTATCCGGCCCCAGGGATCGATGATCATGCTGTGGCCGAAAGTGCGCCGCCCACCGGGGTGGTGCCCCCCCTGGGTGCTGGCGAACACGAAGGCCAGGTTCTCCACCGCCCGGGCCCGCAGCAGCAGCTCCCAGTGCGCGAGCCCGGTGGTGTGGGTGAAGGCCGCGGGCAGGGCGATGAAATCGGGGGCAGGATCGAGTCGAAACAGCTCCGGGAAGCGCAGGTCGTAGCAGATCCCGACGCGCAGCACGCCCCAGGGCAGGGGGTGGCTCACCACCTCCCGGCCCGGGCTCATGGTCGCGGCCTCGTCATACTGCTCCTGCCCGGTGCAAAAGCCAAACAGGTGCAGCTTGTCGTAGCGGCTGGCGAGCTGCCCTTGCGGGTCGATGAGCAGGCTGCTGTTGTGCATCTTGCCGGGCTCGTCGCTTGCGAGCGGCAATGTGCCCGCCAGCAGCCAGATCCCGAGCTCCCGGGCCAGCCCCTGGGCCCAGGCCAGCAGAGGGTGATCGCCGACGGGGGCGGCCAGGGCCACCCGTGCCCGCTCGTCGGCAGGCATCAGGTAGAAGTATTCCGGCAGCAAGGCCAGCTCGGCCCCCTCGGCCGCCGCCTGACGCAGCAGCGCCTCGGCCTGGGCCAGGTTGTGGTCAAGCTGGTCCCCTGAAACCATCTGCAGGACGGCAACGCGCATTGAATCCATGGTGCCTCCTAGACGCCGCACAGGCGCTCGGCGCCCGCCAGCAGGGTGTCGTCATCCTTGGAGAAGGAGAGGCGGATGACCCGCTGATCCGTGCCGTCGTGATAGAAGGCGGATACCGGAATGGTGGCGACCCCGTGATCGCGGATGAGCCGCTGCACGAAGAGGCTGTCCGGCTCGTCGCTTACCCGCTCGTAGCTCGCCAGCATGAAGAAGCTGCCCGCCGAGGGGAGCAGGGTCAGGCGCGAATCCGCCAGGGCCGAGACCAGCAGGTCGCGCTTGCGCTGGTAGAAGGCGGCCAGCCCCTGATAGTGGGCCGGTTGCTGCAACAGGTGGGCGAAGCCGTACTGCATGGGGGTGTCGGCGGCGAACATGGCGAACTGGTGCACCTTGCGGATCTCCTCCATCAGGGGGCGGGGGGCCACGCAGTAACCCACGCGCCAGCCGGTGACGTGGAAGGTCTTGCCGAAGGAGAAGACGGCGACCGAGCGCTCCACCAGCTCCGGATAGCGGATGACGCTCTGGTGCAGGGCGCCGTCGAACACCACGTGCTCGTACACCTCGTCCGAGAGGATCAGGATGTCGGTGCCGCGCACCAGGCGGGCGAGGCGCTCCTGATCCCCTGCCTGCCAGACGGTGCCGGTGGGGTTGTGGGGGGTGTTGAGCACTATCATGCGGGTACGGGGGGTGATGCGGGCGGCGACCTCGTCCCAGGGAATGGCGAAATTCGGCGCCTTGAGGGCGATCACCACTGGGGTGGCCCCCTGCAACTGGATCATGGGGCGGTAGCTGTCGAAGGCCGGCTCGAACATGATCACCTCGTCACCGGGGTGAACCAGGGCGGTGATGGCGCAGAACAGGGCCTCGCTGGCGCTGGCGGTGATGGTGATCTCCTCGCCCGCGTCATAGTGATGGCCGTAGCTGGCTGCAATCTTGGCTACCAGTTGTTCGCGCAGGGCAGGCAGCCCCGTCATGGGGGCGTACTGGTTCTCACCGGCCAGCATGGCCTCGTGGGTCACCCGGATGAGCTCGGGATCGCAGGGGAAGCTCGGTGCCCCCTGGGAGAGGTTGATGCTGGGGTGGCGGGCGGCCAGATCCCCGATCACGGTGAAGATGGTGGTGCCCACCTGGGGCAGTTTGCTGGAAACCTGGGGGATGGACATGGCGCCGTCACCTGCGTGTGTGAAAGAGGTCCCTTTTTAGCCCCCCCAAGGCTTGCCGGACAACGGATTATTCGGCATGGTATGCATGAGTTTTTCTCAAGCATGGAGGCTTGTATGTTGTCCACCCAGCCGCGCACTCAGCTGCCCCTCTATGGCCTGCAGGTCTTCGAGTGTTCTGCCCGCCACCTGAGTTTCACCCTGGCCGCCGACGAGCTGTGCGTGAGCCAGGGGGCGGTGAGCAAGCAGATCGCCCAGCTGGAGGCACGCCTGGGCCACCTGCTGTTCGTGCGCGGTACCCGTTGCCTCACCTTGACCCCGGCCGCCGAGCGGCTGCTGCCCTTCGTTCGCGAAGGGCTGGCCCGCATGGGGGAGGGGCTCAGCGCCCTGCAGACCCTGCCCCACGAGCAGGCGATCAGCATCAAGGTGCCCTCCTGCGCCAGCCGCTGGTTGCTGCGGCGGTTGCAGGCGTTCGAGGGGGAGGCGGTGGAGGTGCGTGGCAGCCACAGCCATGGCATCGACTTCTCCCGGGAGCCCTTCGATCTCGCCATCGTCTACCAGCCCTGCCTGGGGCGCTATCCCCACAGCCAGCCCCTGTTCCGGGAACGGCTGACCCCGGTCTGCGCCCCCGCCTTTGCCGCCAAGCACCGTCTGTTCGAGCGCGATCTGAACGAGCTGCCCCTGCTGCCCCTGATCCATGCCAGCGCCGATCGGCGGGACTGGCGCAACTGGTTTGCCGCCTTCCTCGACATTCCCTGGCAGCCCCAGGGGGGGCAGCTGTTCGATACCCTGGACTTGGCGATGAACGCCGCGCTGCAGGGGTTCGGCCTCTCCCTCGGGGATCCCACAATCGTGGCCGAGGAGCTGGAGAGCGGCGCCCTGGTCGCCCCCTTTGCCCCCGTGCTGGAGACGGATCACGAATACGCCCTGCTCGCCCGGCCCGACAGCCAGCGCCACGGGGTGCTGCGGGTCTGTCACTGGCTGCTGGAGGGGGATGGTCATCCCTGAGGGGACGTGAAATGAAACAGCCCCGCGGGCGGGGCTGTGATCATGGGGCGCTGCTGGCCCAAGAAGGGGTCACTGGCAGATCTTGTAGTAGACCTCGTTCCAGCGCAGCTGCTCCTTGAGCGCGGGGATGCGGGTGTACTCGTCGATGACCACAAACTCGATACCCATGATGTCGGCGAAGGTGCGCAGCTGCTCGATGTCCACCGCCTGGGTGAACACCGAGTGGTGGGCGGCGCCCGCCAGGATCCAGGCCTCGGCACTGGTCTGCAGGTCCGGCAGGGGTTTCCACAGGGCGCTGGCCACCGGGAGTTTCGGCATGGCCTCTGGCAGGTCCACCACTTCCAGCTGATTGACCACCAGGCGGAAACGGTTGCCGAGATCGATGAGGCTGGCGTTGACCGCCTTGCCCGCCGGGGCGGCGAACAGCAGGCGGGCCGGATCGGCCTTCTTGCCTATGCCTAAGTGCTGGGCGTCCAGCACGGGTTTGCCTGCGGCGATGGAGGGGCAGACTTCCAGCATGTGGGCCCCCAGCACCAGGTTGTTGCCCGCCTCCAGATGGTAGGTGTAGTCCTCCATGAAGGAGGCGCCCCCCGGCAGGCCTGCGCCCATCACTTTCAGGGTGCGCAGCAGGGCCGCGGTCTTCCAGTCCCCTTCTGCCCCAAAACCAAAACCTTGCTCCATCAGGCGCTGGCAGGCGAGGCCCGGCAGCTGGTGCAGACCATGGAGATCCTCGAAGGTGGTGGTGAAAGCGCCAAAGCCACCGTCGGTGAGGAACTTCTTCATCCCCAGCTCCTGGCGCGCCGCCTCATACAGGGAGGCACGCACCGGCCCACCCGCCTGCACCGCCTCGGTCAGGGTGTAGGTCGCCTCATACTCGGCCAGCAGCGCCTCGATGTCGCTGTCGGGCACGGCATCGATCACCTTGACCAGATCGCCGACCGGGTGGTAGTTCACCTGATAGCCGAACTGGATCTGGGCCTCAATCTTGTCGCCCTCGGTGACCGCCACGTTGCGCATGTTGTCGCCAAAACGGGCGATCTTGAGGTGGCGGCTGTCGTGGATGGCGGCGGCGATGCGCATCCAGTTGCCAATCTTCTGTCTGGCCTCTTCATCCTGCCAGTGACCCACCACCACGGTGCGGGGCAGCCGCAGGCGGGCCCCCATGAAGCCGAACTCGCGCCCGCCGTGGGCGGTTTGGTTCAGGTTCATGAAGTCCATGTCGATCTCGCTCCAGGGGAGATCCCGGTTGAACTGGGTGTGGAACTGCAGCAGGGGCTTTTGCAACTGGCTGAGGGCCGGGATCCACATCTTGGCGGGGGAGAAGGTGTGCATCCACACCATGAGCCCGGCGCAGCGTTCGTCGTGGTTGGCATCCCGGGCCACCGCGCTGATTTCATCCAGGGTGGTACCGGTGGGTTTGAGCACTATCTTGAGGGGCAGGTTCGCCCCCTCGTTGAGCTGGCTGGTGATGGTGTGGGCGTGATCGGCCACCTGCTTCAGGGTGGCGGCGCCATACAGGTGCTGGCTGCCGACCAGGAACCACACTTCCAGCTGTTTCATCAATTCCATGAGTTTGTCCTCTTTTAGGCTTTTGTTTGGCCGTAATAGGCGTGTTTGCCATGCTTGCGCTGGTAGTGCTTCTCCAGCAGGTAATCGGGCAGGGGGCGGGCCCCCGGGTTGATCTGGCCGGTGAGCCAGGCCATGCGGGCCACCTCTTCCAGCACCACTGCGTTGTGTACCGCGTCCTCGGCGCTCTTGCCCCAGCTGAAGGGGCCGTGGTTGGCGACCAGCACCCCTGGCATGGTGAGGATGGGGGTCTGTTTGAGGGTTTCGACGATGAGATGACCGGTCAGCCCCTCGTAGTCCTCCTCGACCTCTCCCGGGGTGAGCAGGCGGGAGCAGGGGATCTCGCCGTGGAAATAGTCGGCCTGGGTGGTGCCGAAAATGGGGATGGGGCGCCCCGCCTGGGCCCAGGCGGTGGCATGGGTGGAGTGGGTGTGCACCACGCCGCCAAGCTCGGGATAGGCGCGATAGAGCACCAGGTGGGTGGCGGTGTCGGAGGAGGGGCGAAGGTCCCCCTCCACCTGCTTGCCCGCCAGATCCAGCACCACCATGTCCTCGACCCGCATCCGCTCGTAGCTGACGCCGCTTGGCTTTATCACCACCAGATTACGCTCTCGGTCGATGCCGCTCACGTTGCCCCAGGTGAAGGTCACCAGGCCATGGCGCGGCAGATCCAGGTTGGCGGCGAGCACCTGCTCCTTGAGGATCTTGAGGTTCATGCCGGCACCCCCCGGTTGTAGAGCGGTTCGGCGGCGGCGCCCCAGGCGAGGTAGCGCTGGTAGAGGCGCTCGTAATCGGCGACCCGCTCGGGGTGTGGCTGGTGGGTGCGCTCCACGGCGCTCGCCATGTGGTGCTGGGCCTTGGCCACATCGGCGTGGATCCCGGCCGCCACGGCGGCAAAGATGGCCGCCCCCAGGGCGCAGCACTGATCCGAGGCCACCACCTGGATGGGCCTGTTCATGACGTCGGCGCAGGTCTGCATCACGGTGGCGGACTTGCGGGCGATGCCGCCAAGGGCGATCACCTGCTCCACCGGTACCTGCTGACTGGTCATGCACTCCATGATGCGGCGGGCACCGAAGGCGGTGGAAGCCACCAGGGCGCCGAACAAGTCGGGGGCATCGGTGCCGAGGTTGATCCCCGTGAGGGTGCCCTGCAGGCGCTGATTGGCATAGGGGGTGCGCCGGCCGTTGAACCAGTCGAGCACCACCGGAAGGTGCGCCAAGTCGCGCTGCTGATCCCAGGCTGCGGCGAGGCTGGGTAACAGGGCCTGCTTGTGGCGCTCGATGGCGGTGCGAAGCTCCGGATACTGGGCGGCGAGGCTGTCAAGGGGCCAGCCGAGCTGGCGCTGATACCAGGCATAGATGTCACCGAACGCCGATTGTCCCGCCTCCAGCCCCACCATGCCCGGCACCACGCTGCCATCCACCTGGCCGCAGATCCCGGCAATGGCCCGATCGCCTATGGTGGCTTCGTCGGCGATCAGAATGTCGCAGGTGGAGGTGCCTATCACCTTGACCAGGGCATTGTTGCCGGCCCCGGCTCCCACCGCCCCCATGTGGCAGTCAAAGGCGCCGCCGGCGATCACCACCTCGCAGGAGAGGTGCAGCCGCTCCGCCCATTCGGGCGTCAGGGTGCCGACCGGCAGATCGGCGGTCCAGCTGTCGGTAAAGAGGGGATAGTCGAGATCCTCGGTCAACAACGGATCCAGGGCGTTGAGGAAGTCGGCGGGGGGCAGGCCGCCCCAGCTCGGGTGCCAGAGGGACTTGTGGCCGGCGGCGCAGCGACCGCGCTTGAGGGTGGCCGGAGCCTGGGTGCCGCTCAGGATGGCGGGCACCCAGTCGCACAGTTCGACCCAGTTGCAGGCGGCGGCGCGCACGGCGGCATCGGCTCGAGAGACGTGCAGGATCTTGGCCCAGAACCACTCGGAGGAGTAGATGCCGCCGATGTAGCGGCTGTAGTCGGGGAACTGGCCGCCGTGGCACAGGGCGGTGATGGCCTCCGCCTCCTCAATGGCGGTGTGATCCTTCCACAGCACGAACATGGCGTTGGGGTTGTCGGCAAACTCCGGACGCAGGGCCAGCACGCGCCCCTCTCTGTCGATGGGGGCGGGGGTGGAGCCTGTGCTGTCCACCCCGATGCCGCGCACGGCGGTGCGCTGACTCGGCGTGAGCTGGCTCACCACCGCCACCACCGCCTGCTCCATGGACTCCAGATAGTCGAGGGGGTGGTGGCGGAACTGGTTGTTGACCGGCTGGCAGTAGTGGCCTGCCTGCCAGCGGGGGTAATAGACGACCTGGGTCGCCAGCTCGGCGCCGTCCTGGCAGCGCACGGCGAGTGCCCTGACCGAGTCGCTGCCGAAATCGAGTCCTATGGTGATCTGCTCGGACCTGGGGTGCTCAGACATAAGTGCTCCTGACCATCAATGAGGGGTGACTGGGGGGAACCATAGGAGATGGGCAGGAGGGGCGGTTAGCCATTGGCTGCTGGAAATATGGATTTTAACGCTGTCAGTGTGACAGGGTGACGGCCATCCAGAATTGGATATGTGACAATTTTGCTAATTATATAGACGAAATGGCTGCAATTTCATGGCGTGATCCTGCTCTCCATTTTTCCATGTGAAAACGATTACAACTTGTCTCGCTCAACTAGCAACAACAATAACATCCTGTTTAAGCATGTTTTTATATGGCCGTGACTTGATGGACTCAAGGAGCAGCACTGCGTGGATACATGGATTGATAGAACCGTTGGAGACATTCGCATGAACAAAATCGTTAAAGGCATGATCGCAATGGGATTCGCCCTTGGTATGGCAAATTCTGCTTTCTCGGCCGAGGCACTGAAGCTGGGCTATCTGGTCAAGCAGCCGGAGGAGCCCTGGTTCCAGACCGAGTGGAGTTTCGCCGACAAGGCGGGTAAGGATCTGGGCTTCGAGGTGATCAAGATAGCCGTCCCCGATGGCGAGAAGACCCTCAATGCCATCGACAGCCTGGCAGCGAATGGCGCCAAGGGCTTCGTCATCTGCACCCCTGACCCCAAGCTCGGGGCCGCCATCATGGCCAAGGCCAACAGCATGGATCTGAAAGTCATCACGGTGGATGACCAGTTCGTCAACGCCAAGGGCCAGCCCATGGAGCAGGTGCCCCTGGTGATGATGGCCGCCACCAAGATTGGCGAGCGTCAGGGGCAGGAGCTCTACAAGGAGATGCAAAAACGTCAGTGGGACCTGAAGAGCACCGCCGTACTCGCCATCACCGCCGACGAGCTCGACACCGCCCGTCGCCGGGTCGAAGGCTCCTTGAGCGCGCTCAAGGCCGCCGGCTTCCCCGAGGTGCAAATCTACCGCTCGCCGACCAAGGCCAACGACATTCCGGGGGCGCTGGATGCCGCCAACTCCATGCTGGTGCAGCACCCCGAGGTGAAGAACTGGCTCATCGTCGGCATGAATGACAATACCGTGCTCGGCGGCGTGCGCGCCACCGAAGGGCAGGGCTTCAAGGCCGAGAACGTCATCGGCATCGGCATCAACGGGGTGGATGCGGTGAACGAGCTCTCCAAGTCCAGCGCCACCGGCTTCCTCGGCTCCCTGCTGCCAAGCCCGGACGTGCACGGCTACAAGAGCGTCCAGATGCTGCACGACTGGGTCGTCAACGGCACCGAGCCTGCCAAGTTCACCGAGGTGACCGACGTGGTGCTCATCACCCGCGACAACTTCAAGGCCGAGCTGCAGAAGAAAGGGCTGTGATCCCCATCCCTTGATACCCATGCCGGCATGGCGGAGTGCGCCGTGCCGGCTGGCTGGAGTCATCTCATGAATCAAGTTCCATATCTGGAGTTTTGCGGCATCAGCAAGGAGTTTCCCGGCGTCAAGGCGCTGCAGAACGTCTCCTTCTCCTGCCAGCAGGGCACGGTACACGCGCTGATGGGAGAGAACGGGGCCGGCAAGTCCACCCTGCTCAAGATCCTGAGCGGTTTTCAGGCGCCCACCCGCGGGGTGGTGAAGCTGGCCGGCCAGGAGAAGCAGTTTCAAAACACGGTCGATGCGCTGGAGAGCGGGATCGCCATCATCTATCAGGAGCTGCACCTGGTCCCCGAGATGACGGTGGCCGAGAACATCTACCTCGGCCAGCTGCCGACCCGGCGCGGCGTCATCGATCGGGAGAAGCTCTATCAGGATGCGGCGAAACAGCTTGCGCGCCTCGGGATGGACGTCTCCCCCGAGACGCCGCTCAAATACCTGTCCCTGGGCCAGTGGCAGATGGTGGAGATTGCCAAGGCCCTGACCCGGGACGCCAGCGTCATCGCCTTCGACGAGCCGACCAGCAGCCTGTCGTCGCGCGAGATTGAGCAGCTGTTCCGGGTCATCCGCCAGCTGCGGGACGAGGGCAAGGTCATTCTCTACGTCTCCCACCGCATGGACGAGATCTTCGCCCTGTGCGACGCCATCACGGTGTTCAAGGATGGCCAGTTCGTGCGCACCTTCGCCTCCATGGCCGAGGTGGACCGGGATCTGCTGGTCAAGACCATGGTGGGGCGCGAGCTGACCGACATCTATGGCTACAGCCCCAGAGCGCTCGGGGAGGTGGGCCTCAAGGTGGAGAACCTGATGGGGCCGGGCGTGAAGGCGCCGGTGTCGCTTGAGGTAAAGAGAGGGGAGATCCTCGGCATCTTCGGGCTGGTGGGAGCCGGTCGCAGCGAGCTGATGAAGCTTATCTTCGGCGCGCAGATGCCCCGCGGCGGCGAGATCTCGGTGTTCGGCAAGCCGGTGGTGATCCGCAGCCCCATCGACGCCATTCGCAGCGGCATCATGCTTTGCACCGAGGACAGAAAGGCCCTCGGCATCATTCCCATTCACTCGGTGCAGGAGAACATCAACATCAGCGCCCGCCGTCACCACGCGTGGGGAGGCTTCTGGATCAACCAGCAGTGGGAGGACGAGAACGCGAGGCTGCGGATCCGCGACATGCGGGTCAAGACCCCGTCTCCCCAGCAGGCCATCATGAACCTCTCCGGCGGCAACCAGCAGAAGGCCATTCTGGGGCGCTGGCTGTCGGAAGACATGAAGGTGATCCTGCTCGACGAGCCGACCCGGGGCATCGACGTCGGGGCAAAGAACGAGATTTACAACGTGATTTACGATCTGGCCAGGGTGGGCATCGCCGTGGTGGTGGTCTCCAGCGAGCTACCGGAGGTGCTGGGCATCGCGGATCGGATCATGGTCATGCGGGAGGGGGAGATCGCCGGCGAGCTTTCCCATGACGAAGCCAACGAGGTCAAGGCACTCAATCTGGCCATGCCGGCCCGTTGACTCGCTGACCGCAACGAGATAGCACCCGGAATTTTCAGGAGAAATACCATGACAACTACTACCTCTGTCGGCCAGGCCGCCAGCGCCGCAACGGCGACAGGCTCCCGACTGCAACTGGCCCGCGTCTGGGATCAGTACGGCATGCTGGTGATCTTCGCCATCCTGTTCCTGCTGGCCTGCGTGCTGGTACCCAACTTTGCCAGCCTGATCAACATGCGCGGGCTCGGGCTCGCCGTCTCCATGTCGGGCATGGTGGCCTGCGGCATGCTGTTCTGCCTCGCCTCCGGCGAATTCGACATGTCGGTCGGCTCCGTGGTGGCCTGCTCCGGTGTTGCCTGCGCGGTCGGCATCAACGCCACCGAGAGCATCACGGTCGGCATCCTGGCCGGCCTCTCGGTGGGCCTCTTCTTTGGCCTCGTCAACGGCATCGTCGTGGCCAAGTTCAAGATCAACGCCCTCATCACCACCCTCGCCACCATGCAGATGGCGCGCGGGGTGGGCTACATCATCTCCGACGGCAAGGCGGTGGGCATCGTCGAGGAGCGTTTCTTCGAGCTCGGCAACTCCGCCTTGCTGGGGATCCCGACCCCGGTCTGGTTGACCGCCGTCTGCTTTGTGCTCTTCGGCCTGCTGCTCAACAAGACCACCTTCGGTCGCAACACCCTGGCCATGGGGGGCAACGAGGAGGCGGCGCGCCTGGCCGGGGTCAACGTGGTGCGCACCAAGATCATCATCTTCACCATGACCGGGCTGATTGCCTCCATCGCCGGCATCATACTCGCCTCGCGCATGACCTCGGGCCAGCCCATGACCTCCATCGGCTTCGAGCTGGTGGTGATCTCCGCCTGCGTGCTGGGGGGGGTCTCCATGAAGGGGGGCATCGGCAAGATCTCCTACATCATCGCCGGGGTGCTGATTTTGGGGCTGATGGAGAACGCCATGAACCTGCTCAACATCTCCCCGTTTGCCCAGTACGTGGTGCGCGGCCTCATCCTGCTCGCCGCCGTCTTGTTCGACCGCTACAAGCAGGTGCGCAAGGCCCGTCTCTGAGTGGTTTTTCTCCTCCTCACCAGGCCGGCCCCGCGCCGGCCCGGTGTTTTCCCCGGCAAGCTGTGAGCCAGTTCAACAATTTCACAACAGGCAGCTTGCAAGCATAGGGTGTTCCAACGCCGGATCTCTACAATGGCCCATGTCGACTTTTTTACCGAAACCCTGTTTTCCGCCATGTCCTCGATGCAAAAAGAGAAGCCGAAACAACTGAACCCCCTGCTGCCGGGCTACGCCTTCGACGTCTTCCTGGTCTCGGGCATGACCCCCATCGAGCAGGGCAGCGCCCTCGATTTCATCATCGACCGCCCCCACGGCATGAAGGGGTTCATCGTCAATCTGACCATCAGGGGCAAGGGGCAGATCTTCCAGGGGGACAAGGCCTTCACCGTGGAGCCCGGCGACCTGCTGCTGTTTCCGCCCGCCGCCGTGCACTACTACGGCCGGGCGCCGGATGCCCGGGAGTGGTATCACCGCTGGGTCTATTTCCGGCCGCGGGCCTACTGGGCAGATTGGCTCAAGTGGCCCCAGGTGACGGAGCGGGTGGGGCGACTGCAACTGGCGGACAGCCAGCTGCTCGCCGAGTTTGACGCCCTCTTCCTCGACATCGAGGAGACCCACCAGCAGCTGAGGCCCATGTCGGAGCAGCTCGCCATGAACCTCTTGGAGCGGCTGCTGATCCGCTGCTACGAGGCCTCCTCCCAGGATGCCTATCCCGCCATCGATCACAGGGTCCACCAGGCGTGCCAGATCCTGAGCGAGTCGCTGTCGGCCGAGATCTCGGTGGAGGCGCTGGCGGAGCAGGTATTCTTGTCCCCCTCCCGCCTCGCGCACCTGTTTCGCGAGCAGGTGGGGGTGAGCATAGTGCGCTGGCGCGAGGATCAGCGCATCATGCGGGCCAAGCTGCTGCTGCAGACCACGCCGCTGTCGGTCGCCACCATAGGCCAGCAGGTGGGCTATGACGATCAGCTCTACTTCTCGCGGGTGTTCCGAAAGCGGGTGGGGGTCAGCCCCACCGAATATCGCAAGTGCGCCACCCCGCTGTGAGCATGACCCAGAGATGACAAAGCCCTCGTGACGAGGGCTTTTGTTATCCATGAGGGGCGGATGCGCTATCAGCCCTGGCGAGCCTTGAACCTGGGGTTGCTCTTGCAGATGACAAACAGCCTGCCGCGCCGGCGCACGATCTGGCAGTCCGGATGACGCGACTTGGCGGATTTCAGGGAGGCGAGTACCTTCATTGTTTCTCTTTTCCTTTGCCGAAGAAGTGACCGAATCGCTGACCGAAACGGGCGACCTGCCCTTCCTTGCCGACCTGCTTCTGCTTGCCGGTGTAGAAGGGGTGGGAGGCGCTGGAGACATCCAGCGTCACATAGGGGTAGGTGTTGCCATCTTCCCACTCCTTGGTGCGATCGGTGGCCAGCGTGGAGCCGATCAGAAAGCAGGTGTTGCTGGCGAGATCGTGGAACAGAACCTTGCGGTATTCAGGGTGGATATGGGGGCGCATGATTGCCTCCTTTGTTATGTTATATCATGTCCAAAATAATGCTATGGATGAGAATCAATATCAACTGTTTTTTCCATGATGAAGGGAATGCGAGGAAATGCGGGGCATACCGGCAGCACAACGTTCGCGGGGCCTGATGCGCTATGGTGACCGAAGTGAGGGAGCCGTCTTTACTTTTTAAAATTACTGTATAAAAATACAGTTAATTATCATGGAGACGTACCCTATGCGCCTGGAAATCATCATCGACAGAAAACACCAGATCCCCACCTCGACCATGGAGGCTCTGCGTCAGGAGCTGCTCAAGCAACTGGGCGAGCGCTTTCCCGATCTGCATGTGCGGGTCGCGCCGGGCAGCGCCATGGCCCTGACGGTCAGTCGCGCCAGCAAGGAGGAGAAGGAGCTGGCCGAGGCCATGGTGCAGGAGGTGTGGGAGAACGCCGACAGCTGGATGCCGGAAGAAGAGGCCGTGGAGGCCTGACAAGGCGCCGGCAAACTGCCCGGGCACAAGTGTCAGCCGGGTCGAGATCTACCCACCGCTCGCATCGCTTCGAAAAAAACGCAGCCAATGGCTGCGTTTTGCATTGATGGGTGAACCAGCAGGAGAAGTAGAGGGAAAGGCAGGCTCCAAGCGGACCGTCAAAGCCCCGCCCAGAGCTTGAGGCTGCCGCTCTGTACCCGCTGGTTGGCCCCTGCGATGTCGCCATTGGCGCGAAGCGCCTTGAGGGCAATGGGCAGGGCTGCGCGGACTTCCTCGGCCGTCATGCCGGCATGAAGGGCGGGGTGATAGGCGAGCTTGAGCAGCAGGTAATCGAGCCCGGTGGGAAAGCTGTCGACGCTGTTGTCGTTGAAGATGGAGGGAAACACCCTGTCCGAGTCGTTCGGCAGCCCCATCACCTGGGTCAGCTCTTCCACCACGCAGTCGAGAAAGCGGCCCTTGGCCCGGCTGTAATCCACCGGGATGATGATGGTGGCTCGGACGATCTCGTAGCTGTCGTTGGTGGCGAAGTTGGCCAGGCAGATCCCCTCCTTGAGGGCGATGCGCACCGACTCGTCCTGGCGCATGGTGCGCACGGCCCAGCTCGCCATCTGCTGGTGCCGGGTCATGACGAGGGTGAGATTGGGGTTGCTGCTGACGATCTCGATGGGATGGCCGGTGATCCTGGCAAGGTGCTGGCTCTGCACCCTGACCACCTCGGCCTGCAGCGGCTTGTCGCCGAACTCGTTGATGAGCTTGAGGCGGATGGGGGCTTGCCAGCGGGAGAAGCGTATCTGGGCCTCATGACCATATTCCCGCTTCATGGCGACTTCCATAAAGCTCTGGAGCAGGTAGTCATCGCGCTGCCAGCGCTCCGCCGCGAAGAGTGGCAGGGAGAGGAGCCAGAGCACCAGCCCCCGGGCGAGCCAGGCCCCATGGCGAGCGGGCTGGTGATGGCATGGCCAAGGGCGCATCTTGCCTCCTTGCAAACTGGGATCAGCGGCTGGCGCGTTCGATGTCACGCCAGGTGAGCCAGAGCCTGAGATCGAACTCCAGTTGATGATAGTCCGGTTCCATGTGCTGGCAGAGCTGATAGAAAGCCTTGTTGTGATCCTTCTCCCTCAGGTGGGCCAGCTCGTGCACCACTATCATCTTGAGGAAGGCGGGATGGGCCTCCTTGAACAGGGCGGCGATGCGGATCTCGTTCTTGGCCTTGAGTTTGCTCCCCTGCACCCGGCTGACATAGGTGTGCAGGCCGAGGGCATCCTTGATCACGTTGATCTTGCCGTCGAAGATCACCTTGGAGAGCGGTGCCGAGCTCTTGAGATAGCGGTTCTTCAGCTCCATGGTGTAGGCCAGGAGCGCCTTGTCGCTCTGGACGAGGTGGGTCTCCGGATAGCGTTTGGCCAGCATCTCGCCGAGCTTGCCCGCCGCGATCAGCTGCTGAACCTGGGCCTTGAGCGGGTCCGGGTAGCCCCCTAGATAGGTCAGTTCCGCCATGATTCCTCCCTCTGTCACGAAAAAGAGCGCCATTGTAATCGCGGTGCCGGGCCTTGGATACCCGGCGTGATGGCGAGCATCCCCTCGTCCGGCACGAGCTGCGCCTTCATCCAATGATAAGGGCCGTCATGATGACGGCCCTTGTCTGATATTTATCGGTGCAGGGTGTCTGTTCAGCGCCTGCGATAGAGGCCTGGATCCACCTCTTCATACCGGCCCACCAGATACTGGTAGAAGGCGAGATGGGAAGGGGAGCTCGGCTCTTTGAGCTCTTGTGCCACCCGCTCCGGCTTGGCGATGATGAACTTGGGCGACTGGCGCTGGATGTCGGCCAGCACCCGTTCGCGCACGTCATAGGGCGGGTTGACGTTGGCAAAGAACAGATAGGCGGAGGCCGGCTGGCGATCGGTCCAGAGGTAATATTGCGGCTGGATGCCGTCCACCCAGATCTTGTCGGTTGGTCCGGTTTCGGCCTTGATGCGGTCGACCCGCACCTGGGCCGGCGGATTGAACGGCCTGCCCTTGAGGTTGCCCTCCCAGGCGTTGTTGACCAGCAGCGCCAGCATGGCGAGCGAGGCGAGCCAGGGGGTGGCGCTGCGCACGTCCCAGGCGCGCCAGAGCGGCACCAGGATCAGCACCGGCAGGGCCCACAGCAGGCTGTTGCCGAGCACCTCGCGCACCCGCTCCAGGGACCACTCCTTGGTGCTCCAGCCGTAGCCGAGCTGCTGGGCCAAGAGCCAGCTGGCGGTCAGCACCACCAGGGAGATGCAGAGCAGGCCCAGGGCATCGGAGTGCTGTTCGCTGCGATCCAGCAGGCAGGCCAGCGGCAACAGGCCAAGCTGCAGATAGAGCACGTCGTAGTGGTCGAACACATGGCCGGAGACCGAGTTGGCGACCAGGGTGAACAGCACGCCGAACAGGGTGGCGCACAGGACAGGCAGATACCACTCCTGGCGCCGGCTCATCATCAGCAGAATGAAGGCTGGCAGCAGCATGACGAGGCCGGTGCGCAGCAGGCCGACGGCCCCCACCTCCGGCGAGAAGCCGTTGCCGTAGCTGCCCTCGAAGAAGATGCCGAAGGCGTAGTACTGGAATTCGGCCAAGAGGCCATGGTGCTGGAAGTAGGCGAGCAACGGGCCGCCGATCACTGCCAGTCCCAGCAGGCTGGAGAAGAGCAGGGCGAAGGCGCAGCGCCACTGCTCGCGCAGGCACCAGTGGCAGAACAGCACCAGATACCAGGCGCCCCAGAAGGCGCCGTTGTTGGTGCGCATCCAGGCCACGACGGCGAAGGTGAGCGCGGCCACCAGGGCCGGTCCCCAGCTGAATCGCTTGTCCAGCAGCAGGGTGATGAAGGCCCACTGGGCGATGAGGGCCAGATGGAACGTCCAGTCCTCGGTCATGTTGCCGTAGTAGTAGCGGGTGCCGTAGAGCGCCAGCAGCGCCAGCATGCTGCCAAGGCGCGCGCGCAGGGAGAGGCCGAGCTGGGCGAAGGCCTGCCAGCTCGCGAGCAGCCCCAGCCAGCAGAGCGCCCACTCCAGCAGCCAGATCCCGAAGAAGCCGCCCAGGGAGTAACCGAGGGCATCGAGGGCGAAGATCATGGGGCCCTTGATGTCGATCATGTCCCGATAGAGCACGCCCCCCTCGCTCCACATCTTGCCCATGACCGCAAACAGGGAGGCATCGAAGCCCGGCGCCATGGCGTGAAACAGCGGATTGCGCAGGCAGAACAGCAGCGCCATCAGGGCGGTGAGCAGGACAACCAGCGGCCGGATCCCGGGATTGTGGCGTTGCGGGGTAAAGTGGATGGCGTGATTCATGGGTGACCTGTTCCTGCGGGAAAGACTGAAAAAGCGGGCTTATCTTGCCGAGCCGGGCGGCACGATGCAATGGAAGAAGAGTAGGCGCCTGAAATAATTCGCAAAAGTAACGTTTTCAGTGCCGTCACGCACAAGAAAGGCGGGGCTTGCCCTGGCCTTGCCGAGCCGCATGAGGCAGGAAAGCGCTGGCGCCCGGCACATTCGCCAGTCGCCCCCCGTGGTCTGGTTGCCGACGGACGGTGACAGGGGGCCGGGCCCGAGGCCCGGCCCCGGTTCAGTGGCCCTGGTACTCCACCAGCGCCGGCAGGGGGGCGAGCTCGGGCAGGTGACGGGCCCAGCGGATAAAGGCATCCGCCAATGTGATGCCGAGCTCCTGATTGTGCTGGGTCAGGGTGCGTGCCAGCGCCGTGTAACCCTCCTTGCCGGAGGCGGTGTAGGCGCTGGAGACCCCCCGATAGATGGCATCGGGCTCGACCCCTTGCCACTGGCCAGGGCTCGCCTCCCATTCGAGGCGGGTGATCCGGCTCCCTTTCGGCCTGTCGGCCCGATAGCAGAAGCGCACCCCGGCGGTGTAGGGGAAGCTGCCGCTGCCGTTGCCGACCACGCTGTTGTTGGTGGCGTTGTCGATGGCCCCCTCCAGCGCCTCGGCGAGCTCATGGCCGTGCACCCGGTAGAGGGTGAGGGGGATGGCGAACGGCAGCAGGCGACCGGCGATGTCCGCCTCGCTCAGGGGGCCGGGTTCGAGGGAACAGCGCACGCCGCCGGCGTTGTGCAGGGCGAAGTCCACCTGCCCCACCTGCTCGCGGGCGGCGGTCAGCATGGCCTGCGCCACCAGGGGGGCGACCTGGCTGCCGGCGGGCAGGGTCGCATCGGGCAGGCGCTGATGGTGCAGGGGCCCGTCGAGCCGGGTCACCACGCGCTGGGTCATGGTCTCGAGCTCGGGGCGATAGCGCCTGGCCAGATGCTGCTCTATCTCGGGGGCCGGCTCACAGAAGTGCAGCCCCGCGGGGGGCTTGGAGTCGAACGGCCAGGGCTGCCAGGGCAGCCACTCCAGCCGGCCGCGGCTTCGCCGCACCCGGCCGTGCTCGTTAAACGCCAGCTCGCACACCCCGAGGCAGAGGGCGCTGTGGGCGGCGTGCAGGATGGCGACGTCGTTGACCATCAAGGGATATTCCCCCTCGCTCTCGAGCCCGAGGGGGGCCAGATCCCCCAGCAGGCTGTGGGTGTGGCCCCCGACGATGAGGCTGAGGGCCGGGAAGCGCTCGGCCAGCCGCCTGTCCTGCTCAAGCCCCAGGTGGCTCAGCAAGATGATGTGCTGGATCCCCTCGGCCCTGATCTCGCCGAGGGCGGCGTCCAGGGTATCCTCGATACCGTGGAAGCGGGTGTGGGGATCCGGATTCGCGATGGCCGCCATCTGCGGCAGCGTGATGCCGAGCAGGGCGAAGGGAACGCCGTCGATGACGCGCCTGTGCCAGGGGCGGCTGGCGTCATGGAGCCTCGGCAGCCCCTGCAGCCGCAGGGGCGCATCGGCGGGCTCCTGGCGACTGTCGAGGTTGGCCGCCAGCACAGGGAAGTCGAGCTGGCGCAGGAACTCCACCAGGGGACCGTTGCCGAGATCGAACTCGTGGTTGCCGATCACCATGGCATCCGGTCGCAGCAAGGCGAGCAGGTCGGCGTTGGCCCGCCCCTTGAAGCGGTTGAAATAGAGGGAGCCCTGGAAGGTGTCGCCGCCGTGCAGGAAGAGGCAAGTCTGACCGGCCGCCTCGGCCTGTTGGCGCAGGGTGGTGAGCCTGCTCAGGATGCGGGCGTAGCCGCCGCACTGGGTGCGCCACTCGGACTCGCCGACGGGGGAGAAGCGCATGGGGGCGCCGTCGAAGTGGGAGTGGCAGTCGCTGAAGTGGGCAAGTTGAACCGTAATACTCATTTCGGTCCTCCCTAGAGAAAAAGAGCACCGAGTCTACTGCATGGGGCGGGGGGGATGCCAGCCCGGCGGGCGCCGGGCTGGCGACCAGTCAGGCAGGTACCATGATCTGGGTGGCGAGGATCACCACCAGCAGGCCGACCGCGACCGGCAACGAGGTGCGCTTGACCACCTCGAACGGCGACAGGTTGCCCATGCCCGCACAGGCGACCACCACCCCGGAGACCGGCGAGATGGTACGGCCCAGGTTCGAGGCCTGCAGCATGGGGATCACCAGGTAGGCGGGGTTGACCCCGAGGCTGGTGGCGAGATGGGGAATGAGCTCCACGAAGGCGTAGAAGGGGGCATTGCCCGATCCCGTGGTGAAGGCGGCCAGGGTGGTGATGACCACCAGCATCAGCATGATGACGATGCCGCCGGTGCCAAAGCTCTGGGCCAGATCCAGCAGGTTGGCGATGAAGCCGAGCCCCATCAGCCCCTGGGCGAAGACCCCGGCTCCCACCAGCAGCATCACCACGCCGGCGAAGGCGTCGGCCATGCTGCGCCAGCACACCTGCAGCCCGTCCAGCAGCTCGCGGCCGTTGCGCTTGCGCGCCAGCTCCAGCAGGGCGGTCAACACCAGGCAGATGACGATGATGGTGACGATCTCGAGCTTGGGTCCCAGCTTGCCGTCAAACAGCAGCACGCCGATGATGGGGGTGAAGGGCAGGATGGCGTAGAAGCCGGGGGCATCGGTGACGAGATCGCTCGGGGCGACCGGGGCGTTGTGTTCGCCGGACTTCCTATCCAGATAGCGCTGCCAGAAGAAGTGGGTCACCGCCATGGCGGCGATGGCGGTGAGGGAGATGGGCAGGGTCAGCTTGAAGGCGAAGTCGATGAGCTCCATGTTGGCGGCCTGGGCGGCCAGCACCACGTCCCCCGAGGTGGGGGAGAGGATGATGGCGGCCGGGGAGGCGCACACCGCCGCCGCGGCGCCGCGGGAGATCCCCATGTTGACCATCAGCGGGAACAGGGTGGCCATCAGCAGCACCCCGAGGCCGGTGGCGGAGCTCACCGCGAGCGACATGGCGCAGGCCACCAGGTAGGCGGCTACCAGCAGGATGTAGGGGGACTTGATGACGCCGAGCGGCTTGCTCGCGAGCTTCACCAAAATGGTGTTGGCGCCGATGTGGCTCATGTAACCGGCGAAGCCACACAGCACCATGATGAGCATGCCGAGACCACCGCCCCTGTCCACCAGCAGGAAGCGCACGTACTCGAACACGTCGGTGGCCGCGTGACCGGTGGAGGTGACGCTGGCGGGCAGCACCGCCTTGCCCATCAGTGCGGTGATGACCAGCAGCAGCAGGCCGCCGCTGAGCAATACCCCGGTGGCCGAGTAGCCCTTGAAGATGTAGCGACCCACGGCCAGGGTGACCAGGGTGCCAATAAGGAGTTCCATCATATGCAGGTTCCTGAGAGTGAAGTGATGCCGGGCCTGTCACGGGATAACCGGGGGTTGTGCTGGTTACATCGACACGGGCCAACAAAAACGCCAGGATTATTACCTCATAAGGAGTATTTCACCACGGGTTAGGTGGCTGCCTGTGATCTCGCCTGCAAATCCCCGCCCGACCGGGGTGATATTTCCCACCTTTGTACCATCCCGCTGCCGACAGCAGGTGACAGCGCCCGGGATCGCGGTTAATCTCCCAATCTGACTATTAATTCATTGATTATTAATTGAAATTAAGCTGGGACTCACAAGGGGCAAGGCCGCGGGCAGATGGGACTCTTTAGCAAGACAGGGGTGATGGCGACCCTCATGTATGCCGCGTCGATCGGTGCAGTGCCATCCCATTACGAAGGCATTCGGGTGGCGCCTGACATCAAGGTCGACTTCCAGTTCTACCGGGTGTCCGGTGCCGATGTGGCCGCCGTGATGCGCCAGATCACCGCCTTGTCCCCCGCCCAGGCGGACGGCCACATCGGCAGGGCCAGCTATCAGCTCTCCTGGCAGTTGCAGACGAGGTCTGCGGCGGCGCACTGCGAGCTGGATCGGGCCAGCGTGACGGCCAGGATCAGGGTCAGGGTGCCGAACTGGATGGACAAGGCCAGGGCGCCCGCGAAGGAGCGCCAGAAGTGGGACAAGCTGGTGGCGGCCATGTTCGACTACGAGAGCCGTCACAAGGACATCCTGCTCGAGAGCGTCAGCCTGCTCGGCACGCGCCTCGCCCAGTTGCCGGTGACCAAGGACTGTGCCGTATTGCAGCATCAGGGCTGGCGGGCGGGGCAGGCGGTGCTGGAGGCGACCCGCGCGCGGTTCGCCACCCTGGCCAGGCAGACCGATGGGGGGCGCAAGCTCGGGGTCAGCTGGCCAGAGCGACCCTGAACAGGGTCGGTGGAGAACAAAAACGGGCTGCCCAGAGGGGCAGCCCGTTTTGTCTGAGGTCCGGCCCTGCTCAGGATGCCGGATCGCGCAGGGGCTTGCCCTTGAGCAGCCGGCGCACCCAGTAGCGGGCGGGATGCAGCGCCTCCAGCAGATCGGTCGACAGCGGCAGCGGCTCGCTGCAGATCTCGCCGGCGATCAGCTCCCCGCACAGGGGGGCCGAGCAGAGGCCCCGTGAACCCAATGCGCCCAGCACATAGAGGCCGGGATACAGGGGCAGGGCGGGGGCACTCTGCTGATCGCAAGGTGCCTTGGGGTAGTGATCCGCCAACGCCGCCAGTCTGGCGACGGGCCCCGCCACCGGCAGGTGATCCCGGCTGGCGCAGCGCACCCCCACCCTGGCCTCGTCGCCGCTCACATCCACCTCGTTTGGCCAGGTCTCGCCCGGCAGGCAGGCCAGCAGCCTGTCCCGGTTCTGGGCCTGCTCCTCGGGACGATACGCCAGATCGGTCTGGTTGCGGCCATAGCTGGCGCCGATGCAGTGCGCGCCACCCTGGGCCGGAGTGAGGTAGCCGTCGTAGCAGAGCACCGTCTTGAGTAGGCTCAAGCTGGCCGTGGTCGGCACATGGCTCACCTGGCCGCGCACCGGATAGAGCGGCAGTTCGGCGAAGGGGAGCAGGGCGGGCAGATGATGACCGGCGGCCACCACCAGATTGGGGGCTTTCCAGCGGCGGCCATCCTGGCTCTCGATATGCCAGCCATCTGCCTGTTCGGCAATGGCGACAGCCTCGGTATTGAAAGCCACCTGCAGCAGTCCGCTGGCCTGCGCCTCCTCGATGGCGGCGCGGGTGAGATCCGCCGGGCAGAGCCAGCCCCCCAGGGGATAGCCGACGCCACCCGCGCCACAGGGCAGGCCGACCACCTGCTCAACTTCTGCCGCAGAGAGTGGGCGCATCAGCTCGGGGGGGAAGGGGCCCAGGCTCATCTTGGCGAGCTTGGCGGCGGACTTGTCGTCATAGCCGAGCTGTACCACACCGCACAAGTCGAACGCGACCGGATGGCGCTGTGCGAGTGCCTGCAACCGGCTTCTGGCAAAGCCGAAGGCGAGGGAATAGAAGCGTGAGAGCGCATCGTGTTCGCCGTTGAGCAGGGGGTAGAGGGCCCCCTGGCGGTTGCCAGAGGCGCCGGTTGCCGGCTCGCCATCCTGGCACAATAGGGTCACCCTGCGACCCCGCTCCACCAGGGAGAGCGCCGTCATGGCCGAGGCGATGCCGCCGCCGATGATCAGCACCTCGCCGTCCCGACCGGCGGACCTGGCATACCAGGGGGCCAGGCTCTGCTCGGGGGACTTGCCCTCCCGCGCGCCCGCCAGCATCTCCCGCTTGCTGCCGTGGCCCTTCACCTTCTTCATGGCAAAGCCCGCGGCGATGAGCCCGCGGCGCACGAAGCCGGCACAGGTAAAGGTGGAGAGAGTGGCGTCGGGGCGGGCGAGGCGGGCCAGTCCGTCGAACAGCGCCTGGGTCCACATCTCGGGATTCTTGGCGGGGGAGAAGCCATCCAGATACCAGGCGTCCACCAAACCGTCTGCCGGATGGGGCACCTGGGGCAGCATCTCCTTGATGTCGCCAAACCAGAGGTCGAGGCGGATGCGGCCGCCCGCAAACAGCAGGCGGTGGCAGCCCGATACCGGTAGGGGCCACTGGGCGATGAGCGGCTGGCTAAGGTGCGCGAGCTCGGGCCAGGCCGCCAGGGCCTTGCGCAGATCGTCCTGGGCAAGGGGGTATTTCTCGAAGCTGATGAAGTGCAGCCGGGAGCCCTTGCCCGAGGGAGGCGCCTGCTCCAGAAAGGCCGCCATTGTCGCCAGAAAGTTAAGACCCGTGCCGAAACCTGTTTCACCAATCACGAAATTGTCACTATCGTGATGCGAAAATCGTTCCGGCAGCCGATTTTGCTGCAAAAAGACGTAGCGGGTTTCACTTAGACCGTTATCATTGGAAAAGTACACATCCCCGAACTCACTGGAGACTGGAGTTCCCGCTTCATTCCAGTCCAATCGGGCATGTTGTAAGGATGTTTGACTCACGTTTTCCTCTGCTCGCGTCACAAAATCGCGGGCATTCTACGTGAAAGCAGACCAGTTTGGCAGCCGAAAGCGGGTAGACTCGGTGCCAGTTTTTCCAGACGAGATGAATTAATGAGAAGAGCAGTGATCACCGGTATCGGCGTCATCTCCAGTATCGGCAACAACAAGGAAGAGGTGCTGGCCTCCCTGAAAGCAGGCAAATCCGGCATCACCTATTCCGAGCAGTTTGAACAGTACAACCTGCGCAGCCGTGTCTGGGGTAACATCAAACTCGATCCGTCTGAACTGATCGACCGTAAAGTCATGCGTTTCATGGGTGACGCCGCGGCCTACGCCTACCTCTCCATGCAGCAGGCCATCGAAGATGCGGGCCTGCCGGAGGATATGGTCTCCAACGAGCGCACCGGCATCGTCACCGGTTCCGGCGGCGCCTCCGGCAAGAACACCTCGGAGTCCGCGGACATCGCCCGTGAGAAGGGGGTCAAGCGCGTGGGTCCCTACATGGTGCCGCGCACCATGTCCTCCACTACCTCCGCCTGCCTCGCCACCCCGTTCAAGATCAAGGGTGTCAACTACACCATCAGCTCCGCCTGCGCCACCTCTGCCCACTGCATCGGTCACGCCCTGGAACTGATCCAGCTCGGCAAGCAGGACATCGTCTTCGCCGGCGGCGGCGAGGAGCTGGACTGGTCTTCCACCATCCAGTTCGACGCCATGGGCGCTCTGTCCACCAAGTACAACGACAACCCGGAAAAAGCGTCCCGTACCTATGATGCGGATCGCGACGGCTTCGTCATCTCCGGTGGCGGCGGCATCCTGGTGGTCGAGGAGCTGGAACACGCCCTGGCCCGCGGTGCCCACATCTACGCCGAGATAACCGGCTACGGCGCCACTTCCGATGGCTACGACATGGTGGCCCCGAGCGGTGAAGGCGCGGTGCGTTGCATGAAGATGGCGATGCAGGGTGTCGGCAAGGTGGACTACATCAACACCCACGGTACCTCCACCCCGGTCGGCGATACCAAGGAGCTGGAAGCCATCCAGACCCTGTTCGGTGCGGATGCGCCCAAGCTCTCCGCCACCAAGGCGATGACCGGGCACGCCCTGGGCGCCGCCGGCGTGCACGAGGCCGTCTACTCCCTGCTGATGATGGAACACGGCTTCATCGCCCCCAGCATCAACATCGAGAACCTGGACGAGAAGGCGGTGGGCCTGCCCATAGTGCGCGAGTACGAAGAGGCTGACCTCAATACCGTCATGTCCAACAGCTTCGGCTTCGGCGGTACCAACGCCTCCCTGGTGTTCAGCAAGTTCAAGTCTTGATGCTCACCGAGTCGAGATGGAAAAAGGCGCCGAAAGGCGCCTTTTTAATTGGTTTTCTGCCATCAGCACGCTCAGCCCGGCTCGGCCAGGGGCAGGCGCATATAGATTGCGCCCTCCCCATACTCTGCCAGCGACTTCTCCGTGGCGGCGGGAACAAACCCCTGCTTGTGCCAGAAGGCCGGGGCATCCTGTACCGCCACCAGACCGGCATGGCGGTAACCCTCTCGGCTAGCGAAATCCAGCGCCGTGGCGAGCAGGCGTTGACCCACCCCTATGCCGCGCGCCTCGGGGGCGACGGCGAGATCGTGCAGATAGAACTCCTCGTCACCAGCCAGCCCCTGCATGGGCACCGAGAGGGGCGGGGGCTCGTGGGCACGCCAGGGGTGGCAGAGCAGGTAGCCCTGCACCTTGCCCCTGTGCTCGGCGACCCAGCAGCAGGCCGGGGCCAGCTCGGTCTTGTTCTGCATCACCTCGAGGGGCTCGGGATCGAACAGGTGATAACACTGGTGCTGGATGGCCATGATGGCTGGCCAGTCGGGGATCCCTATGGTGCGGATGTTAATCATAACCTGTGGCGCTATTGCGGTGGGTCAATCCATGACGGGACGCCAGACTAGCATAAGGTGCTGATTAGTTGAACAGGAAGGGGTTATATGACGCCCTTATAGGTTCAGCGAACGGCTTCCTTGCTCACCACCTTGATCAGTCGGTAGCGCAGAGAGGAGGCATCCGCCGGCACATCGGTCAGCTGCTCCTTGGTGACTTCCAGCTGATAACGGTAGCCGGGCTCGAAGGTGAAGCCCTCGATCTGCTGATAGAAGAGGCTCCAGCTCTCGCCGGGCTGGCCGCGCACCTGCATGCATTTCATGGGGGCGACACCGATGCAGTCGGCGAGCTTGTCCTGGATATAGAGGGTTTCGGTAGTCGGGGCGCTCTGGCAGGCGCTGAGCAGGAGGGCGGAGCTGAGGAGCAGGGGAGATTTCATGATGAATGTCCTTGGCGTAAAAGGGCGCGATTAAACCTGCAAAAGAAAAGGCGGTCAATGACCGCCTTTGTAACAAACCATGACAGATCGGGCTCAGCGCTGGTCGAGGGGCACGAATTCGCGCAGGGGCTGACCGGTGTAGAGCTGACGGGGACGGCCGATCTTCTGATCCGGGTCGGAGTGCATCTCGTTCCAGTGGGCGATCCAGCCGATGGTACGGGAAATGGCGAAAATCACGGTGAACATGGACATGGGGATGCCGATGGCCTTCATGATGATGCCGGAGTAGAAGTCCACGTTCGGGTAGAGCTTCTTCTCGATGAAGTAGGGGTCGGACAGCGCGATGCGTTCCAGCTCCATGGCCACGTCCAGCAGCGGATCCTTGATCTGCAGCTCGGTCAGTACCTCGTGGCAGGTTTCACGCATCACGGTGGCACGGGGATCGTGGTTCTTGTAGACCCGGTGACCGAAGCCCATCAGACGGAACGGATCGTTCTTGTCCTTGGCGCGGCCGATGTACTCGGGAATGCGATCCACGGAGCCAATCTCTTCGAGCATCTTGAGGCAGGCTTCGTTGGCACCACCGTGGGCCGGGCCCCACAGGGAGGCGATCCCCGCAGCGATACAGGCAAACGGGTTGGCACCGGAAGAACCGGCCAGACGCACGGTGGAGGTGGAGGCGTTTTGCTCATGGTCCGCATGCAGGGTGAAGATGCGGTCCATGGCGCGCTCGACGATGGGGTTGACCTTGTATTCTTCGGTCGGCACGCCAAACATCATGTGCAGGAAGTTGCCTGCATAGGAGAGGGCGTTGCGCGGCTGCATGAAGGGCTGGCCGATGGAGTACTTGTAACACATGGCGGCCAGGGTCGGCATCTTGGAGAGCAGACGGAAGGCACAGATCTCGCGATGTTCCTCGTTGTTGATGTCGAGGGCGTCGTGATAGAAGGCGGACAGCGCGCTGACCACGCCGCACATGACGGCCATGGGGTGGGCGTCGCGGCGGAAGCCACGGAAGAAGAAGGCGATCTGCTCGTGCACCATGGTGTGGCGGGTGACCAGACGTTCAAATTCCGCATATTGGGTCTTGGTGGGGGCCTCGCCGTACAGCAGGATGTAGCAGACTTCGAGGTAGCTGGCCTGGGTGGCCAACTGGGCGATGGGGTAACCGCGGTGCAGCAAGACACCCTGGTCGCCATCGATGTAGGTGATGGAGGATTTGCAAGAACCGGTGGCCATGAAGCCGGGGTCGAAGGTGAAATATCCTTGCGTGCCCAGCTTTCTGACATCGATCACATCGGGTCCAACGGTACCGGAGAGGATCGGCAGTTCAACCGGCTCTTTTCCGGGCAGATGTAGGGTGGCTATCTTATCAGCCATAGCACGTCTCCTTTGCTCTTTTATAATTTGGTTCCAGCCCTACTTTATTACGACTGTTATGACGCTGGCAAAGGTTCTTACCCGTACCACGGCGGCTGGAGCGCCTTATTTGAACCAGAGAACCATGTCTTTGTCAATTTTGCTGGATGATCATTAATGACTTGTTAAAGCTGTTGTGAGATCTGGTTTACGGTTTTGGATTTTCTGTGTAGCTATTTGATTGTCATTGGTTAAGGCCGCCGATATACTGCGCCACGTGGGTGATGGTCGTCGGTGTTTGAAACGCTTTCGCAAAGCCAGATGTGATATCGAAAATGTTATTTTTGGCTTTCCTGAGTTGTTTTGGTAACAAAAACCTAACAAATGCCACTCCTCGCCCTCAAAGCGTGTGAAAACAATAACTAACGTGCTCAATGGAGCTGAGTGGGCAAAGCCGTGAAAAACAAACAGAGACCTGTAAACCTCGACCTACAGACGATCAGCTTTCCTGTCACCGCCATCGCTTCCATCTTGCATCGTGTCTCAGGGGTCATCACCTTTGTGGCATTGGCCATCTTGCTGTGGATGCTTGGTACTTCACTCGCCTCTCCCGAAGGATTTGAATCGGTCGTTGCCATCATGGACAACTTCCTGGTCAAGTTCGTGCTGTGGGGGATCCTGACCGCGCTGGCTTACCACATCGTGGGCGGTCTGCGGCACCTGGTCATGGACATGGGCTATTGGGAAGAGCTGGAATCCGGTAATCAGAGCGCCCGCGTGGCCTTCGTGATCACCGCGGTTTTGGCGGTATTGGCGGGGGTGCTGGTATGGTAACCAATTCTGCAACTTTCGGGCGCAGCGGCGTTCACGATTACATTCTGATCCGCGCTACCGCCGTCATCATGACGTGCTACGTCCTCTATCTGGTGGGTTTCGTCGCGTTCAACGACATCACCTACGAGGTGTGGACCGGCTTCTTCGCCAACACCTTCACCAAGGTCTTCACCCTGCTGACGCTCCTGTGCGTATTGATCCACGCCTGGATCGGTCTGTGGCAGGTGCTGACCGACTATATCAAGCCGGTCGGGCTGCGCGGTGCGCTGCAGTTCGTGCTGGTGGTGGTGCTGTTTGTCTATGTGATGACGGGTTTCGTCGTGCTGTGGGGTGTGTAAGGTGACTATTCCAACTCGTGAATTTGATGCGGTCGTGATCGGTGCCGGTGGTGCCGGCATGCGTGCCGCGCTGCAGATTGCCCAATCCGGCAAGAGCTGCGCACTGCTTTCCAAGGTTTTCCCGACTCGCTCCCACACGGTCTCCGCCCAGGGCGGGATCACGGTCGCCTTGGGCAATGCCCACGACGACAACTGGCAGTGGCACATGTACGACACCGTCAAGGGCTCCGATTACATCGGTGACCAGGAAGCCATCGAGTACATGTGCAAGACCGGCCCCGAGGCCATCTATGAGCTGGAGAACATGGGCCTGCCCTTCTCCCGCTTTGACAACGGTACCGTCTACCAGCGTCCCTTCGGCGGTCAGTCCAAGAACTTCGGCGGTGAGCAGGCCGCCCGTACCGCGGCGGCGGCCGACCGTACCGGCCACGCCCTGCTGCACACGCTTTATCAGCAGAACGTCAAGAACCAGACCACCGTCTTCTCCGAGTGGTATGCCTTGGATCTGGTGAAGAACCAGGACGGCCACGTGGTGGGTTGCACCGCCATCGACATGGAGAGCGGCGAGGTCGTCTACTTCAAGGCCAAAGCCACGGTGCTCGCCACCGGCGGCGCCGGTCGCATCTATCAGTCCACCACCAACGCCCACATCAACACAGGTGACGGCGTCGGCATGGCGCTGCGCGCCGGGGTCGGCGTGCAGGACATGGAGATGTGGCAGTTCCATCCCACCGGCATCGCCGGGGCTGGGGTGCTGGTGACCGAAGGGTGCCGCGGTGAAGGCGGCTACCTGCTGAACAAGGACGGCGAGCGCTTCATGGAGCGTTATGCGCCGAACGCCAAGGATCTCGCCGGTCGCGACGTGGTGGCCCGCTCCATCATGATCGAGATCCGCGAAGGCCGCGGCTGCGACGGTCCCTGGGGCCCGCACATCAAGCTCAAGCTGGATCACCTGGGCAAGGACGTACTCGAATCCCGCCTGCCGGGCATCTGCGAGCTCTCCCGCACCTTTGCCCACGTGGACCCGGTCAAAGAGCCCATCCCCATCATCCCGACCTGCCACTACATGATGGGCGGCGTGCCGACCAACGTGAACGGCCAGTGCCTGACCCAGGACAAGAACGGCAACGACGTGCCGGTGGTCGGTCTGTTCGCGGTAGGGGAGATCGCCTGCGTGTCCGTGCACGGTGCCAACCGCCTCGGCGGCAACTCCCTGCTGGATCTGGTGGTGTTCGGTCGTGCCGCCGGCATGCACCTGGTCAACACCCTGGGCGAGATGGATCACGGTCGCGATGCCTCCGAGTCTGATCTCGATGCCGCCCTGGCCCGCTTCAACCGCTGGGAAAATACCCGCAGCGGCGAAGATCCGGTGCAGATCCGCAAGGACCTACAGCGCTGCATGCAGAACAACTTCTCCGTGTTCCGTGAAGGGGATGCCATGGCCGAAGGGCTCGAGGAGCTCAAGGTCATTCGCGAGCGCCTCAAGTCCGCCCGTCTGGACGACACCTCCAGGGAGTTCAACACCCAGCGCATCGAGTGCCTGGAGCTGGACAACCTGATGGAAACGGCGTTTGCCACCGCGGTGGCGGCGAACTTCCGCACCGAGAGCCGGGGCGCCCACTGCCGCTTCGACTTCCCGGATCGCGACGACGAAAACTGGCTGTGCCACAGCCTCTATCATCCGGACACCGAGTCCATGACCCGTCGCGCTGTCAACATGTCACCCAAGACCCGTGAGGCGTTCCCGCCCAAGGTCCGGACTTACTGATTGCGGAGCCAGCACAATGAACGTCACATTCTCTGTCTACAGATACAATCCGGACGTTGATAACGTCCCGCATATGAAGGAATATCGTCTTGATATTCCTGAAGGTTCCGACATGATGGTGCTCGACGCACTGATCCAGCTCAAGGAGCTGGATCCCACGCTCGCCTTCCGCCGCTCCTGCCGCGAAGGGGTCTGTGGATCAGACGGTCTCAACATGAATGGCAAGAACGGTCTTGCCTGCATCACCCCGCTCTCCGATCTGCTGAAGAAGGGCAACAAGGTCGTCATCCGGCCTTTGCCCGGTCTGCCGGTGATCCGGGATCTGGTGATCGACATGACCCAGTTCTACACCCAGTGGGAGAAGGTCAAACCCTTCCTCATCAACGATGACAAACTGCCGCCTGTGCGTGAGCACCTGCAATCCCCCGAAGAGCGCGCCAAGCTGGACGGCCTGTACGAGTGCATTCTCTGTGCCTGCTGCTCCACCTCTTGCCCCTCCTTCTGGTGGAACCCGGACAAGTTCATCGGTCCGGCCGGTCTGCTCGCCGCCTATCGCTGGTTGGCAGACAGCCGCGACACCGCCGCGACCGAACGACTGGGCAACCTGGACGACGCCTTCAGCGTGTTCCGCTGCCACGGCATCATGAACTGCGTGAACGTCTGTCCCAAGGGCTTGAATCCGACCAAGGCCATCGGTCAGATCAAGTCGATGCTGCTCAACCGGGCTGTTTAGTATCAGGGCCAGGGCGCCACGCGCCGGGCCCGACCTCTGGATAGCCATCCCGTCCCTGGTGGGATGGCTATGACCCTACAAGCTGCGCTGCAGTGAACAAGATGTACAAGGGATAGAAATGCATAACGGCGTGATGAAGGCCTGGTTGGAGTCATCTCACCTGGCTGGTGCGAATGCAAGCTACATTGAGGATTTGTACGAATCCTTCCTGGAAAACCCCGACTCCGTGGCCGACGAGTGGCGCAGCCTGTTCCAGGCGCTGCCCCAGGTCAATGGACATGCAGTCGAACAACCCCACTCCCAGGTCCGCGACTATTTCCGCCGCCTGGCCAAGGAACCCTCCCGTTACAGCGCCCCCGTCTCCGATCCCCAGGTGGATGCCAAGCAGGTCCGCGTACTGCAACTGATCAACGCCTTCCGTTTCCGTGGCCATCAGAATGCCAACCTGGATCCCCTGGGTCTGTGGCAGCGCGAACCGGTCGCCGAGCTCGATCCCGCGTTTCACAACCTGCAGGGGGCCGACATGGAGGCCACCTTCAACGTGGGCTCCTACGCCATCGGTCGCGAGACCATGGTGCTCTCCGAACTCTACGCCTCGCTCAAGAAGACCTACTGCAGCAGCATAGGTGCCGACTACATGCACCTCACCTCCACCGAGGAGAAGCGCTGGCTGCAGGACAGGCTCGAATCCATCGAAGGGAAGGGCAGCTACAGCATCGAGGAGAAGACCCGCTTCCTCGAGAGCCTGACCGCCGCCGAAGGGCTGGAAAAATACCTGGGTGCCAAGTTCCCGGGGGCCAAGCGTTTCTCCCTGGAAGGGGGCGATGCCATGGTTCCCATGCTGAAAGAGCTTATCCGCCGCGCCGGTGAGCAGGGCTGCAAGGAGGCCGTCATCGGCATGGCCCACCGCGGTCGCCTGAACGTGCTGATCAACGTGCTGGGCAAGCGCGCCCAGGACCTGTTTGACGAGTTTGCCGGCAAGCACGGGGAATCCTGGGGTACCGGGGACGTGAAGTACCACATGGGCTTCTCCTCCGACTTCGCCACCCCGGGTGGCAACGTCCACCTGGCGCTCGCCTTCAACCCGTCCCACCTCGAGATCGTCAACCCCGTGGTCATCGGCTCCGTGCGTGCCCGCATGGACAGACGCGGCGACAAGGACGGCTCCAGCGTCCTGCCCATCACCATCCACGGTGACTCCGCCATCGCGGGGCAGGGGGTAGTGGCCGAGACCTTCAACATGTCCCAGACCCGTGCCTATGGCGTGGGCGGGACTGTGCGCATCGTCATCAACAACCAGGTGGGCTTCACCACCTCCTATCAGCGTGACCTGCGCTCCACCGAATATTGCACCGACATCGCCAAGGCGGTGCAGGCGCCTGTGCTGCACGTCAACGGGGACGACCCGGAAGCCGTGGTGCTGGTGACCCAGATTGCCCTGGATTATCGCAACACCTTCAAGCGCGACGTGGTGATCGAGCTGGTCTGCTACCGTCGTCACGGCCACAACGAGGCCGACGAGCCGAGCGCGACCCAGCCCCTGATGTACCAGAAGATCAAGCAGCACCCGACCCCGCGCAAGATCTACGCCGATCAGCTGATCGCCGAAGGCAGCATCACGCCGGAGCTGGCCACCACCCTGGTGAACGACTATCGCGACACCCTGGATCGGGGCGAGCGGGTAAGCAAGGAGTGGCGCCCCATGGAGCTGCACTCCGTGGACTGGACCCCGTATCTGGGTCACGACTGGGCCATGGCCTATGACAGCACAGTGCCCATGGATCACTTGAAGGCCCTGGGCGAGCGCATCAGCCAGTACCCGGCCACCCATGTGCTGCAGCGCCAGGTCGAGAAGATCTACGAAGATCGCCGCCTGATGGCCGCCGGCGAGAAGCTGGTGGACTGGGGCTTTGCCGAGACCCTGGCCTACGCCACCCTGGTGGACAAGGGGTCCCGCATTCGCTTCACCGGCGAAGACTCCGGCCGTGGCACCTTCTTCCACCGTCACGCCGTGCTGCACAGCCAGACCGATGCCAGCACCTACACCCCGCTGTGCAACCTGCACGACGAGCAGGGTCCGTTCGAGATCTACGACTCCGTGCTGACCGAGAACGCTGTGTTGGCGTTTGAATATGGCTACGCCAGCGCGGAGCCGGCCGGCCTCACCATCTGGGAAGCCCAGTTCGGCGACTTCGCCAACTGCGCCCAGGTCGTGGTGGACCAGTTCCTCTCCTCCGGCGAGCAGAAGTGGGGCCGGATGTGCGGCCTGACCATGCTGCTGCCCCACGGCTACGAGGGCCAGGGCCCGGAGCACTCCTCCGCCCGTCTGGAGCGCTATCTGCAGATGTGCGCCCAGCACAACATGCAGGTGTGCGTGCCCTCCACCCCGGCGCAGGTGTTCCACATGCTGCGTCGCCAGGTGGTGCGCCCCATGCGCCGTCCGCTCATCGTGATGACGCCGAAATCCCTGCTGCGCCACCCGCTGGCGGTGAGCAAGCTCGAAGAGCTGGCACAAGGCACCTTCCAGAACGCCATCGGCGAGATCGATGCGTTGGATCCGAAGGGCGTCAAGCGCGTGGTGTTCTGCTCCGGCAAGGTCTACTACGACCTGCTCGATGCCCGTCGCAAGGCGGAGCAGCAGGACGTGGCCCTGGTGCGGATCGAGCAGCTCTATCCCTTCCCGGAAGAGGAAGTGCGCACCATCCTGGCCGACTACAGCCATGTCACCGACTTCGTCTGGTGTCAGGAAGAGCCGCAGAACCAGGGCGCCTGGTACAGCACCCGTCATCACTACGACAGCGTGCTGCCAAGCCATGCCCGTCTGCGTTACGCCGGTCGCCCGGCCTCGGCCTCACCGGCCGTCGGTTACATGTCCGTCCACGCCAAGCAGCAGAAAGCCCTGGTGGAAGACGCGCTGACCCTGGAATAAACGAGTTGCGGATGAGGGGGCCCGTGTCGGGACCCTCTCTGACCTGGAACAAGCCTGCTGGCCAAGAAGTAACAAGGAACTGATTACATGACTATCGAGATCAAGGTACCGGACCTGCCGGAATCCGTGGCGGATGCCACCATCGCGACCTGGCACAAGAAACCGGGTGATCTGGTTGCCCGCGACGAAGTGCTGGTTGACATCGAAACCGATAAAGTCGTGCTGGAAGTGCCCGCGCCGGAAGCCGGCGTGCTGGGCGACATCCTGCAGAGCGAAGGGGCCACCGTGCTCTCCCGTCAGCTGATCGCCATGCTCAAGCCTGCCCCCGTGGCCGGTGAAGAGACCAAGGAGAAGCCGGTGGAGGCCGTGGCCGATGACGCCGGCGAGGGGTTGAGCCCCTCCGTGCGCCGCCTGGTGGCCGAGCACGACATCGACGTGGCCAAGCTGACCGGTACCGGCAAGGGCGGTCGCGTCACCAAGGAAGACGTGGAAGCCTTCATCAAGAACCTGGGCAAGCCGGCAGCCCCCGTCGCCGCCGTGGCAGCCGCACCGGTTGCGCCCATTGCCCCCCTGGCCGGTCGCACCGAGAAGCGCGTGCCCATGACCCGGTTGCGCAAGCGCATCGCCGAGCGTCTGCTGGAGGCCAAGAACACCACCGCCATGCTGACCACGTTCAACGAGATCAACATGGCGCCCATCATGAAGCTGCGCAAGCAGTACGGCGAGATCTTCGAGAAGAAGCACGGCATCAAGCTCGGCTTCATGTCCTTCTACGTGAAGGCGGTGGTCGAATCCCTCAAGCGCTACCCGGAAGTGAACGCGGCGCTGGACGGTGACGACATCGTCTACCACAACTACTTCGACGTCAGCATCGCCGTCTCCACCCCCCGTGGTCTGGTGACCCCGGTGCTGCGCGACTGCGACAGCATGAGCCTGGCGGACATCGAGAAGGCCATCAAGGATCTGGCCGGCAAGGGCCGTGACGGCAAGCTGACCGTGGATGAACTGACTGGCGGCAACTTCACCATCACCAACGGTGGCGTGTTCGGCTCCCTGATGTCCACCCCCATCATCAACCCGCCCCAGAGCGCCATTCTGGGCATGCACAAGATCCAGGACCGCCCCATGGCCGTCGACGGCAAGGTCGAGATCCTGCCGATGATGTACCTGGCGCTCTCCTACGATCACCGCATCATCGACGGCCGCGAGTCCGTGGGCTTCCTGGTCTCCGTCAAGGAGCTGCTGGAAGACCCGACCCGTCTGCTGCTGGATGTCTGAGCGACTGACTGAAAGATAACGAGGGGCCGCCCAGGCCCCCATTCACAGGGGATTGAGAAACACGAGCCCCGGACGGAAATACCTACAACACGGATAGAGCATCTATGAATCTGCATGAATATCAGGCAAAACAGCTGTTTGCCGAGTATGGCCTGCCGGTCTCCGAAGGTTATGCCTGCGCCACTCCGCAGGAAGCGGCCGAAGCGGCCGACAAGATTGGCGGCAACACCTGGGTCGTCAAGTGCCAGGTCCACGCCGGTGGCCGTGGCAAGGCGGGCGGCGTCAAGCTGGCCAAGAGCAAGGACGAGATCCGCGCCTTCGCCCAGAACTGGCTCGGCAAGAACCTGGTGACCTATCAGACTGACGCCAACGGTCAGCCGGTTACCAAGATCCTGGTGGAGTCCTGCACCGACATCGCCAAGGAACTGTACCTGGGCGCCGTGGTCGACCGTGGCTCTCGCCGTGTGGTCTTCATGGCTTCCACCGAAGGTGGCGTGGAGATTGAGAAAGTCGCCCACGAAACCCCGGAACTCATTCACAAGGCCGCCATCGATCCCCTGGTAGGCCCGCAGCCCTACCAGGCCCGCGAGCTGGCCTTCAAGCTGGGTCTGGTCGGCGATCAGATCAAGCAGTTCACCAAGATCTTCATGGGTCTGGGCCAGATGTTCCTGGACTGCGACTTCGCCCTGCTGGAGATCAACCCCCTGGTCATCACCGACAAGGGTAACCTGCACTGCCTGGACGGCAAGATCAACATCGACGCCAACGCCCTGTACCGTCAGCCCAAGCTGCGCGAGATGCACGACCCGTCCCAGGATGACCCCCGCGAAGCGCACGCCGCCCAGTGGGAGCTGAACTACGTGGCACTCGACGGCAACATCGGCTGCATGGTCAACGGTGCCGGTCTGGCCATGGGTACCATGGACATCGTCAACCTGCACGGCGGCTCACCGGCCAACTTCCTGGACGTCGGCGGCGGCGCCACCAAGGAGCGCGTGACCGAGGCGTTCAAGATCATCCTGTCCGACAGCAAGGTACAAGCCGTGCTGGTCAACATCTTCGGCGGCATAGTGCGCTGCGACATGATCGCGGAAGGCATCATAGGTGCCGTGAAGGAAGTGGGGGTGAAAGTGCCCGTGGTGGTGCGTCTGGAAGGCAACAATGCCGAACTGGGTGCCCGTAAACTGGCCGACAGCGGCCTCAATATCATCGCCGCAACGAGTCTGACTGACGCAGCTCAGCAAGTGGTAAAAGCAGCGGAGGCCAAATAATGAGCGTTCTGATCAACAAAGACACCAAGGTGATCTGCCAGGGCTTCACCGGCGGTCAGGGTACCTTCCACTCCGAACAGGCCATCGCCTACGGTACCCAGATGGTCGGCGGCGTGTCGCCGGGCAAGGGCGGCACCACCCACCTGGGCCTGCCGGTGTTCAACACCGTTCGTGACGCCGTGGAAGCCACCGGCGCCACCGCCTCCGTCATCTATGTTCCGGCCCCGTTCTGCAAGGACGCCATCCTGGAAGCCATCGATGCCGGCATCAAGCTCATCGTCACCATCACCGAAGGCATCCCGACCCTGGACATGCTGGACGTCAAGGTGAAACTGCAGGAAACCGGCGTGCGGATGATCGGGCCGAACTGCCCGGGTGTCATCACCCCGGGTGAGTGCAAGATCGGCATCATGCCCGGCCACATCCACAAGCCGGGCAAGGTGGGCATCGTCTCCCGCTCCGGCACCCTGACCTATGAAGCGGTCAAGCAGACCACGGACGAGGGCTTCGGCCAGTCCACCTGCGTCGGTATCGGCGGCGACCCCATCCCGGGTTCCAACTTCATCGACATTCTGGAGATGTTCCAGAACGATCCGCAGACCGAAGCCATCGTGATGATCGGCGAGATCGGCGGCAACGCCGAGGAAGACGCGGCTGCCTATATCAAGGCCCACGTCACCAAGCCGGTGGTCTCCTACATCGCGGGTGTCACCGCTCCGGCTGGCAAGCGCATGGGTCATGCGGGCGCCATCATCGCCGGTGGCAAGGGCACCGCGGCAGAGAAATTTGCCGCCCTGGAAGATGCCGGCGTGAAAACCGTGCGCTCCTTGGCCGATATCGGCAAGGCCCTGCGTGAAGTGACCGGCTGGTAAGATGTTCTAGCCCGTTCTCACCGAGAGAAAAATGCCGGCCCTGGGGCCGGCATTTTTTATGGTCCTGGGTTTCCATGCCTCTGGGTGCCAACCGATATCATGCCTCGTTCTATCGGTAGAGCTTGACCTGCATGGGACCGGAATGAGAGTGCGAACGCCGGTTCGATGGATCATTGCCTGAAGTGCGGGTGGAAGAGGCCCCGGGGAAGCGGCCAGGGCTGTGCACTTATTCGGTTAAAACAGAGATGTCCTGCTGACCATGCTGCGGCAGGGTGGCGGCAAAGTTGTTGCGACCCCCTCCCTTGCCGTAAGCAGGCTCCATTCCTCCTGATGGGAGGGCACCTCCAGCTGCGGGTGCTTCTCCCGGGATCACCGAGGAGGAGCAGGACGTGAGCAATAGCGATGCCGCTATCAGCAATGCAAGTTTCAACGTCTTCATGACAACGTCCTCTGTCCAGCTAATGGGCTGGACTTCGAGTTATCAGTTTAGGTCCTGTTGAGGGGTCACAATACACCCGAGGTGACACTAACCCTAGTCGTTTGAGGCTTTCTGATGGGGATCTCTTATGAAATCAATGGCAAGAACGTCATGGCAAATTTGCCAAAAAATGCGATGAAATGATTAAAGGTGGATCCATTGCACCACTTTGGATGTCGACGCCGGTCAACCCAGCCTGCGCAGGCTTAGTGCCGATGGGCGTTGGGCTTGACCCTCTGCCTTGAAAAATCGGGCCATAGGGCGTATAACCACGCGCTTGTCAGTGTATTTAGCGAGCCTTCTATGCAAACTCCTTTTTGGCAGGAAAAGACCCTGCAGCAGATGACCATGGCCGAGTGGGAGTCCCTGTGCGACGGCTGCGGCAAGTGCTGCCTGAACAAGCTGATCGACGAGGACACCGAGGAGCTGGTGTTCACCAACGTGGCCTGCAACCTGCTCAATACCAAGACCTGCCAGTGCTCCGACTACGTCAACCGCTTCAAAAAAGAGCCGGACTGCCTGCAGATCACCCACGACAAGATCGCCGAGTTTAACTGGTTGCCTTCGACCTGCGCCTACCGCCTGCTGGCGGAAGGGCAGAGCCTGCCCGAGTGGCATCCGCTCATCACCGGCAACCGCAGCGCCATGCACCAGGCCGGCCAGTCGGTACGCGGCAAGGTGGTGCACGAAGCCTATGCCGGTGACTGGGCCGACCATATCATCACCTGGGCCAGCTAAGCGGCTGCTCAGGCCATCCACAGCATCTATTTGCCACAGGGGCAGGGGAGGAGACTCTTCTGCCCCTGTGGCATTCAGTGGTCACGACGACGAACAGGGTTGTGACTCTCATCCTGGTCCTCGCAGCATCCCGTGGCTGAGTGAAAGGCGGCTTCCTCCCAGCCTACCCCTGAAAAAGGTGAAGACGAAAGAACAGGTGCTCTCTATGTATTCGCTGACAAGTCGGCAGGCCAGGTGAGCAGGCATAAAAAAACCGGCGCCTGGGCGCCGGTTTTTGTTCACCGAGACTCTATTACAGAGAGGCGGTGAAGGTACGGGTGATGACGTCTTGCTGTTGTTCCTTGGTCAAGGAGTTGAAGCGAACGGCATAACCGGATACGCGGATGGTCAACTGCGGATATTTTTCCGGGTTTTCCATGGCGTCCAGCAGCATTTCACGGTTCATCACGTTGACGTTCAGGTGCTGACCACCTTCCAGGTTGGCTTCGTGGTGGAAGTAACCATCCATCAGGCCGGCCAGGTTGGCTTTCTGGGCTTCCATGTCTTTGCCCAGGGCGTTCGGCACGATGGAGAAGGTATAGGAGATACCATCTTTGGCGTAGGCGAACGGCAGCTTGGCGACGGAAGTCAGGGAAGCAACGGCACCCTTCTGGTCACGACCGTGCATCGGGTTGGCACCCGGGCCGAACGGCGCACCGGCGCGACGACCATCCGGGGTGTTACCTGTCTTTTTGCCGTACACCACGTTGGAGGTGATGGTCAGCACGGACTGGGTCGCCACGGCGCCACGGTAGGTGTTGAGCTTCTGGATCTTCTTCATGAAGCGCTCGACCAGGTCACAGGCAATGTCATCGACGCGAGCGTCGTTGTTGCCGAACTGCGGGTACTCGCCTTCGATTTCGAAGTCGATGGAGACGCCATCGGCATCGCGAACCGGCTTGACCTTGGCGTACTTGATGGCAGACAGGGAGTCGGCGGCCACGGACAGACCGGCGATGCCGCAAGCCATGGTGCGATAGACGTCACGGTCGTGCAGCGCCATCAGGGAGGCTTCGTAGCTGTACTTGTCGTGCATGTAGTGGATGATGTTCAGGGCGGCGACGTACTGCTTGGCCAGCCAGTCCATGAAGTGATCCAGTCTGTCCATCACGTCGTTGTAGTCCAGGTACTCGCTCTTGATCATCTCGGTCTTCGGACCGACCTGGATCTTGAGCTTCTCGTCCATACCGCCGTTGATGGCGTACAGCATGGTCTTGGCCAGGTTGGCACGGGCACCGAAGAACTGCATCTGTTTGCCGACGATCATCGGGGACACACAGCACGCGATGGCGTAGTCATCGTTGTTGAAGTCCGGACGCATCAGGTCGTCGTTCTCGTACTGAACGGAAGAGGTCTCGATGGATACCTTGGCACAGTACTTCTTGAAACCGACCGGCAGCTTCTCGGACCACAGGATGGTCAGGTTCGGCTCAGGGGACGGGCCCATGGTGTACAGGGTGTTCAGCATACGGAAGCTGTTCTTGGTGACCAGGGTACGGCCGTCGACGCCCATACCAGCCAGGGTCTCGGTGGCCCACATCGGGTCGCCGGAGAACAGTGAATCGTATTCCGGGGTACGCAGGAAGCGAACCATACGCAGCTTCATGACCATGTGGTCCATCAGCTCCTGGGCTTCTTGCTCGGTGATCAGGCCTTTCTTCAGGTCACGCTCGATGTAGATGTCCAGGAAGCTGGAGGTACGACCGAAGGACATGGCGGCACCGTTCTGGGACTTGACGGCCGCCAGGTAGGCGAAGTAGGTCCACTGTACGGCTTCTTTGGCGTTTTTGGCCGGAACGGAGATGTCGCAGCCATATTTGGCAGCCATCACCTTCATCTGGGCCAGGGCACGGTGCTGCTCGGAGATCTCTTCGCGCAGACGGATGGTGGCTTCCAGGTTGACACCGTTTTCCAGGTCGGCCTGCAGGGACTTGAACTGGGCCAGTTTGTCGGCCATCAGGAAGTCGATACCATACAGGGCAACACGACGGTAGTCACCGATGATACGGCCACGGCCGTAGGCATCCGGCAGACCGGTGATGACGCCGGACTTGCGGCAGTTCAGGATGTCTTTGGTGTAAACGTCAAACACGCCCTGGTTGTGAGTCTTGCGGTACTCGGTGAAGATCTTCTCGACCATGGGGTCCAGCTGACGACCATACACTTCGCAAGAGGTCTTGACCATCTTGATACCGCCGTTGGCGATGATGGCGCGCTTGAGCGGCTTGTCGGTCTGCAGACCAACGATTTGCTCCAGGCTCTGATCGATATAGCCGGCATCGTGAGCGGTAATGGTGGAGGGCAGGTCGGTATCAAAATCGACCGGCGCGTGAGTGCGGTTCTCGATCTTGATGCCTTCCATGACCTTGTCCCACAGCTTGGTGGTGGCTTCGGTCGCGCCAGCCAGGAAGGACTCGTCACCTTCATACGGGGTGTAGTTCTTCTGGATGAAGTCACGGGTGTTGACAGAGGTCTGCCATTCACCGGCTGCGAAGCCTTCCCATGCTTTTTGGAACTGTTCGTTAAGTTCTGCCATTTTCATTACCTCTCAAGGTATTTATGTGTCTGCCGCCATCCTTAATGATGGCGACGGAAGATAAACCAGTAAGTCAGCCCAACCATGACGCCACCACCAATGATATTACCTATGGTGACAGGGATGAGGTTGTGCAGGACGAAGTTGGACACGGTCAGGTCGGCAAAGGTCGCCGGATCCTGGCCGATGGCCTGCCAGAATTCCGGGCTCGCGACGCTGTGGATGGCGATACCGACCGGGATCATAAACATGTTTGCGATGCTGTGCTCAAAACCGGAGGCCACGAACATGGCGACGGGGAGCAGCATCACCATCACCTTGTCGGTGGCGCTGCGGGCGCCGAAGGCCATCCACACGGCGAGACACACCATGAGGTTGCAGAGGATGCCGAGGGCCACGGCCTCGAAGAAGGAGTGATGGATCTTGTGCTGGGCCACTTTCATGGCGTTCAGCCCCCACTGGCCATCCGCCGCCGTGTATTCCGCCGACATGATGATGAGCCCGACGATGATGAGACCGCCGATGAGGTTGCCGAAGTAGACCAGTCCCCAGTTCTTGAGCAGCTGGGCCCAGCTGATTCGATTGGCCGCCTTGGCCACCAGGGTCAGGGTGGTGGAGGTGAACAGCTCGGCACCGAGCAGCACACAGAGGATGAGGCCAAGGGAGAAGCAGAGACCACCGACCAGCTTGGCCATACCCCAGGACATGCCGCTTGAGCCGGTAGTGACGGTGATATAGAAGACGAAGGCGATGGCGATGAAGGCGCCTGCCGTGATGGCCAGAGGAATAGTCTTGTATGCGGGCTTGGTGGCCTTGGCATAGGTAATGTCTTCGGCCAGTGCGGCGATGGCTTCGGGCTTGAGACAATCAAAGGGTGATTCTGCTTTCAATTCTCATGTACCTGCATATTTTGCCTGTGGAAATCATAACAAAGGGGCAGATCCCCAAAATTGACTCCGATCAAGAATTACAGATTGTGAATGTAATTTTACTACAGGATTTTTCGTCGTCCGGAAGCTTCTCTTTACACCAGGTTTCAGGTGAAACAGAAATGAAGCGTTTATTAATATTATGATTTTTAAGAACTTATAAACGGCATCTCTAAAAAAGTACCGGCAAGGCACCTTTGCGGAACCCCTGCACCATGGGCATCAAATTAACAACCCCCTAAGAGGTATTTTTTGTCTTTTATTTCATCTTTGAATAAAGGCCAGCCAAAGCGTAGACCATAAAACAGAAGGGGCCATAAGGCCCCTTCGTCACACTAGCATATCAGTTCCAGGTATGGATTCGTTTGGCTTTTTGCAATTTCTCGTAAGCGGCCAGCAGTTTCTGGTGCAGCGGGAACTGGGAGAGTGACAGGTCGGCGGCTTCCAGACCGTGGAAGCGCGCCTCGCCGCGCGCATTGGCCCAGGCCTGCGCCAGGGTCTCTTCCCCGAACATGCGGGCGAATACCGGGCGGTATTGCTCGGGGTCGCGATCCTCGTCCAGGAACAGCTCGACGCAGGCGCGCAGGGCGCGGTAGTAAGCGGCGCGATCGGCCGGGAATACCGACTGGTTGAACTCCATGGTCCAGTCGATGAGATCCAGGGCGCTCTCCAGCTCACCGGCGGCCAGCGCCAGCATGGCTTTCAGCTCGCCCACGCGCAGGGTGTGTAGGGCGGTGCCCTTGGCGGCGGCGATGCCGAGCAGCTCGCGCACCCGGGTCCGCTCGTCGTGACCCTCTTCATCCAGCTGGTCGAACAGAGCCATGTACTGCTCCGCGTCCCACTTAAGCGACGGCAGCGCCAGTATGGTTTCCCGCAGGTGGGCGCCCATGGTGTTGTTGGCCAGCAGCAGATCTTCCACCGGATAGATGTCGGACATGCCGGGCACCAGGATGCGGCAGGCATAGACGCCGAGGTGTTCGTAGTCGGCGATATAGACCGGCTGCTCCAGCTCGTGGAAGATGCCGATCAGGTGGTCGAACTCCTCCTGGGAGCTGCCGCGGAAGTCCCAGTCGGCAAACTCGAAGTCGGACTCCTGCTTGAACAGATCCCAGCTGATGAGGCCGGAGGAGTCGATGAAGTGGGTCTCCAGGTTGTGGTGGTCCGCCACCTGCTCGTTGTCGAATGACGGCGGCACGAAGACGTCCAGATCCTTGAGGCTGCGGCCTTGCAGCAGCTCGGTGACGGTGCGCTCGAAGGCCACTTCGAAGCGCGGGTGGGCGCCGAAGGAGGCGAAGCAGGTGCCGTTGCTCGGGTTGAGCAGCACCACGCAGATGACCGGATAGCGGCCACCCAGGGAGGCATCGAAGCTGTAGATGGGGAAGCCTTCGGCCTCCAGGGCATCGATGGAGGCCTTGATGCCCGGGTAGCGGGCGATCACCTCGCTCGGAATTTCGGGCAGGCTGATGGCCTCGGCGATGATCTTGTTCTTCACGTGGCGCTCGAACACCTCGGACAAGCCCTGGGTGCGGGCCTCGGTCTTGGTGTTGCCGGCACTCATGCCGTTGGAGACATAGAGGTTGCCCACTATGTTCATCGGGATGTAGACGGTCTGGTGATCGGACTGGCGCTCGAAGGGGAGGGCTACGATGCCGCGCTCCTCGTTGCCGGATTGCAGATCCACCAGCATGTCGGCGGTCACTTCCCCGTCCGGGTTGTAGAACTTGCGGGTGAAGGGGTCGAGCAGGCCGGCGGGCAGCTGATCCCCCTCGATGGGGAACCACTTCTCGTTCGGATAGTGAACGAAGTCACCGTTCGCTACCTGCTCCCCCAGATAGAAGTCGGCGAAGAAGTAGTTGGTGGAGAGACGCTCGAAGTATTCGCCAAGGGCCGAGGCCAGTGCCGCCTTCTTGCTGGCGCCCTTGCCGTTGGTGAAGCAGAGGGAGCACTCCTTGTCCCGGATGTGCACGGACCAGACGTTGGGCACGGGGTTGAGCCAGGAGGCCTCCTCGATATCAAACCCCAGGGCTTGCAGCTTGGTCTGGAAGCGTTCGATGGAGTCTTCCAGCGCCGCGTCCTTGCCGGGAATAAAAGTGTGGTCGGTCATCACAATATCCTGATTCTTATGGGCTCATGTTTGGACGCAGATAATAGCATGAGTGACGGGGAAAGCGGCCAGGGCAATGCGGTCGCGTCGCGCGCTTGCACGGCGCCAGGGTGATGAAGGATTCATCGCTAAGGGGGAGGCGCATCAGTTTTTCTGAAGTGCCTTAAGAGAAAGTCGATTTGATTGCGTGAAGGCTTCTTCCATCATGGCGCCTCGTCTGGTGACGAGGGCTGCCCCTCGCCACCCCGTGTTTTCTCGTTATTGGTCATCGTTTGCTGACCGGGAGTCGCCATGCCCTTCATGATCCCCCGTATTGCCCCTGACGTCGCCCACCTGGTGTCCGGATTCAGAGCCCTCAGTATTCTGGTGGAGACTCCTGGGGTGACGCACCCCGAGGTCGGCGCCGCCGCCCTGGCGCGGGCGTGCAAGGCCGTGCAGGCAGGGGAGGCACCCTGGGCTCAGGCGCATCTGTCTGCCTGGGACGAGGTGTTCAAGTCGTTTGGTGCCAAACCCCAGCGTACCCCCTGTTCGGCGCAGGCACTGCGCAAGCGGGTGCTGCGCGATGGCGTCATGCCCAGCATCGATCCCGTGGTCGATCTCTACAACGCGGTGAGCATAGAATATGCCATTCCTGTGGGTGGGGAAAATCTGGCGGCCTATGAAGGGGAGCCCCGCTTGGTGATCGCCGATGGCAGTGAACGCTTTGACACCATAAAGGAAGGGCTGCCAGCCCAGGAGAGGCCTGAGCCCGGGGAAGTGGTGTGGCGGGACGACAGAGGGGTGACCTGTCGCCGCTGGAACTGGCGTCAGGGGGTACGTACTCGGCTCAGTGTGGAGTGCGGGCAGATGTGGTTCATCCTGGAGAGCCTGCCATCCATGCCGCTGGCTGCGTTGCACCAGGCCGGAGATCGGTTGATCGAGGGGTTGCTGCAGATGATGCCGCAGGCCCGGATCGAGAGAACCCTGATAGGTGAGCCTGGCGGGGCATGACCAGCGCTTCTCTTGCCGCTCACTGGTAAGAGTGATGTCTCTCACAAGCCGCGGGGGGTCTGCTTTGACCGCCCGCGGCTTGTTGTGGTTTTTCGAGTCTTCCTTCGTGGGCAGCGCCGCGGCTCAACCGATCAGCTTCAACCCCAGAATGCCGCCGATGATCAGCAGCAGGCAGAGCACCCGGGCCAGGGTGGCCGGCTCGTTGAACAGCCAAATCCCCATCAGCACGGTGCCGACCGCGCCTATGCCGGTCCAGACCGCGTAGGCGGTGCCGAGCGGCAGTTGCTTGACCGCCATGGCGAGCAGCAGCACGCTCACGGCCATGGCACTCAGGGTCAGCAGGGTGGGGAGAGGGCGGCTGAAGCCGTCGGTGTACTTGAGGCCGATGGCCCAGGCGACCTCGAACAGGCCGGCCAGCAGCAGGAGCAACCAGGACATAAGGAAGGTTCCGCAGGGAGCAGGGTCGTCCCTGCGCATCAGGAGGCCTCGGGGTCGTCCCCGAGGGGCAGCGGGGCTGCCGGTCGGTCTCAATGATGCCCCAAGCCGATACCGGATGCCAGTGGCTTGCTCGGCCACACGCCAGGCTGGCGGATATTGCAACGAACGGCACAGAATATTGCGCAATTCGACTTGCGCCCGCCGTCACAATCCGTAATGTGGACAGACACATTCTTCGCAACCCATATTTTGTGAACACCTTGTAAACGGCCTGCGCCGGGCGAGGGGCACGGGTGCAACACACGGTTTCTATAGCAGCTATCCAGGGTAGGACATTATGAAAAAAGTAGGTTTGGTCGGTTGGCGTGGCATGGTGGGTTCGGTCCTGATGAGCCGGATGCAGGAAGAGAAGGATTTTGCCCGCATTCAACCCACCTTCTTCACCACCTCCCAGGCCGGTGAGGCCGCCCCCAACTTCGGCGTCGATGCCGGCATCCTGCAGGATGCCTTCGACATCGAGGCACTGGCCGCACAGGACGTCATCATCACCGCCCAGGGCGGCGACTACACCAAGGATGTCTATCCGCGCCTGAAAGCCGCCGGCTGGCAGGGCTACTGGATCGACGCCGCCTCCTCCCTGCGGATGGAGAAGGACGCGGTCATCATCCTGGATCCGGTCAACGGCGGCGTCATCGAGCGGGCGCTGGATGACGGCGTCAAGACCTTCGTCGGCGGCAACTGTACCGTCAGCCTGATGCTGCTGGCCCTGGGCGGTCTGTTCAAGGCCGATCTGGTGGAGTGGGTGAGCGTGGCCACCTATCAGGCAGCCTCCGGCGGTGGCGCGCGCCATATGCGTGAGCTGGTCACCCAGATGGGGCTGCTGCGCGATGAAGTGGCGGTGGAGCTGGCGGATCCCGCCTCCGCCATCCTCGACATCGAGCGCAAGATCACCGAGAAGACCCGCTCCGGCACCCTACCGGTGGACAACTTCGGCGTGCCGCTGGCCGGTGGTCTCATCCCATGGATCGACACTAAGCTCGATAACGGCCAGAGCCGCGAGGAGTGGAAGGGTCAGGCCGAGACCAACAAGATCCTTGGGCTAGAAGACGCCGCCATTCCGGTGGATGGTCTGTGCGTGCGTATCGGCGCCCTGCGCTGCCACAGCCAGGCCTTCACCATCAAGCTGAAGAAGGACGTGCCGCTGGCCGAGATCGAAGCCCTGCTGGCTGCCCACAACGACTGGGTCAAGGTGATCCCCAACGATCGCGACATCACCGCCCGCGAGCTGACCCCGGCCGCCGTCACCGGCACCCTCAGCATCCCGGTGGGTCGTCTGCGCAAGCTCAACATGGGGCCGGAATACCTGGCCGCCTTCACCGTGGGCGACCAGCTGCTGTGGGGCGCAGCCGAACCGCTGCGCCGCATGCTCAACATCCTGTTGGCCCGCTGAGCATAGGCCGCGAGCAAGTCCCCGAAGCACAGCAAGGAAGGCCTGGCCTTTCTTGCTGTGTGAGGCGGCAAGGCCAATAAAAAAACGGCATCCCTGCAGGATGCCGTTTTTCAATTTATCCAGTCTGACTCTTACATGTTCTGTGCTTCGTTTGGCACGATGACAGAGGCGTGATTTCCTTTCGGCCCCTGCTGCAGTTCAAAATTGACTGCCTGACCCGCTTTCAGGGTCTTGTAACCTTCCATTTGAATCGTGGAGTAGTGAGCGAAGATATCTTCACCACCGCCTTCCGGACAGATAAACCCAAATCCTTTTGCGTTGTTGAACCACTTGACTGTTCCGGTTGCCATACATCTACATCCTTTTATTGATTACCCTGAAGTCGTTGAGTAACCTGCGCCGGCCTTATATAACTAGGGCATGACCCCATAGCAGACGGGCGCCGATTAGCAAGTAACCAATCTAGTCCAACTTTTAAGCGAGTCAAGAAGTTGTTAACAACCGATGTGATCTGGTTAACAAGTCTATTGACAATCGAGAACGAGACGGTAGTAATCTAGAGGTACCAAAGCACGATTATGAGCAAGCAGAAAGAACTCTTTGCTAATGAAGAGATTGCAGAAGCAGAGAAAACGAAGCTGCAACCGCCACCCATGTACAAGGTTGTCCTGAACAACGATGACTACACACCGATGGAGTTCGTGGTGGAGGTGCTGCAAAGGTTCTTTGGTATGGATCTGGAGAAGGCCACTCAGGTGATGCTGAGCGTGCATTATAGTGGTAAGGGAGTCTGCGGCACCTTTACCGCAGAAATTGCCGAAACCAAGGTGGTCCAGGTCAACACCTATTCACGTAACAACGAACATCCACTGCTATGTACCATGGAAAAGGCTTGAAGCTGATGACTTGATGGCGATAACGACACCGCATTGTTGCTGTACTGAGGGGAGGTGCCTATGTTGAACAAAGATCTAGAAAAGACGCTGAACGAGGCTTTCAAGCTGGCCCGTGACGAGCGCCACGAATTCATGACCGTCGAGCACCTGTTGTTAGCCCTGCTGGATAACAGCTCAGCCCATGAGGCGCTGAGTTCATGTGGTGCGGACGTGGAGCAGATGCGCAAGGAGATCCGCGCATTCATCAATCAAACGACCCCGCTTATCCCCCGTGATGATGAAGACAGGGAAACCCAGCCGACCCTGGGCTTCCAGCGCGTGCTGCAACGGGCCGTGTTCCATGTCCAGTCCTCCGGCAACACCGAGGTGAGCGGTGCGAATGTGCTGGTCGCCATCTTCAGCGAGCAGGAGTCCCAGGCAGCTTATTTCCTGAAGAAGGCCGAAGTCAGCCGACTCGATGTGGTGAACTTCCTCTCCCACGGGGTGCGCAAAGACAGCAAGCCCGAGAGTGGTGGCGGCAATGCCGAGTCCGACGATGAGGTCTCTTCCGCCCAGATCGAGAGTTTTGCCACCAACCTCAACCAGCTGGTGCTGGAGGGGCGTATCGATCCGCTCATCGGCCGCGATCAGGAGCTCAACCGCACCATTCAGGTGCTGTGCCGCCGTCGCAAGAACAACCCGCTGCTGGTGGGGGAGGCCGGGGTGGGCAAGACAGCCATCGCCGAGGGGCTGGCCTATCGCATCGTCAAGGGCGACGTGCCCGAGGTGATCGCGGGCAGCACCATCTATTCCCTGGACATGGGCTCCCTGCTGGCGGGGACCAAATACCGCGGTGACTTCGAGAAGCGCCTCAAGGTGCTGCTCAAGCAGATTGAGCGCCAGGAGGGGGCCATCCTCTTCATCGACGAGATCCACACCATCATAGGGGCAGGGGCAGCCTCCGGCGGCCAGCTGGATGCGGCCAACCTCATCAAGCCGCTGCTCTCCAATGGCCTGCTGCGCTGTGTAGGCTCGACCACCTACCAGGAATATTCCCAGATCTTCGAGAAAGACCGTGCCCTGGCCCGTCGATTCCAGAAGATCGACATCGTCGAGCCGAGCCTGGATGACACGACCCGCATCCTGATGGGGCTCAAGAGCCGTTATGAGTCTCACCATGGCGTGCGCTACACCGTCAAGGCGATCCGTGCCGCGGTGGAGCTCTCCGCCAAGTACATCAATGATCGCCACCTGCCGGACAAGGCCATCGACGTGATCGACGAGGCGGGGGCTGGGCAACGCCTGCTGCCGGCCAGCAAGCGCAAGAAGGTGATCAATGTGCCGGAGATCGAGGCCATCGTTGCCAAGATTGCCCGCATTCCCGAAAAGTCCGTCTCCTCTTCCGACAAGGAAGTGCTGAAGAATCTGGAGCGCAACCTCAAGATGGTGGTGTTTGGCCAGGACAAGGCCATCACGGTATTGACCGATGCCATCCGCCTGTCCCGCTCCGGCCTTGGCAACGAGCGCCGCCCCGTCGGCTGCTTCCTGTTTGCCGGCCCGACCGGGGTGGGCAAGACCGAGGTCACCCAGCAACTGGGCAAGGCGCTCGGGGTCGAGGTGCTGCGTTTCGACATGTCGGAGTACATGGAGCGCCATACCGTCTCCCGCCTGATCGGGGCGCCTCCCGGCTACGTGGGGTTCGAGCAGGGCGGCCTGCTGACCGACTCCGTGCTCAAGCACCCGCACTCGGTCGTGCTGCTCGACGAGATCGAGAAGGCGCACCCGGACGTGTTCAACCTGCTGCTGCAGGTGATGGACAATGGCACCCTGACGGACAACAACGGGCGCAAGGCCGATTTTCGCAACGTGATCCTGGTGATGACCACCAACGCAGGGGTGCAGGAGACCCAGCGCAAGTCCATCGGCTTCCAGCAACAGGACATGAGCCACGATGCCATGGCGGTGATCAACAAGACCTTCAGCCCGGAGTTTCGCAACCGGCTGGATCACATCATCTGGTTCAACCATCTCGACATGGCGGTGATCCATCAGGTCGTCGACAAGTTCATCGTCGAGCTGCAGGTTCAGCTGGATGCCAAGGGAGTCTCGCTCGAGGTATCGGAAGAGGCGCGACACTGGCTGGCCGAGAAGGGCTATGATCGGGCAATGGGAGCCAGACCCATGGGACGGGTCATTCAGGAACACCTCAAGAAGCCTCTGGCCAACGAGATCCTGTTCGGTTCACTGGTCGATGGCGGTGTGGTGAGAGTCGAACTGGTGAACAACAGCCTCAGCTTTGATTTTCAGGTCAACGTTGAAGCTGTATCCCACTAACCTGTGCGAGTGCCAGCAATAGCAAAAAACCCCAACCGAAAGGCTGGGGTTTTTTGCTGAATTCCTGGCTTAGCGAGAGCGGAAAACAATACGTCCCTTGGAGAGATCGTACGGAGTCAGAGCCACCGTTACTTTGTCTCCAGTCAGGATACGGATGTAGTTTTTGCGCATCTTGCCGGAAATATGAGCGATAACCACGTGACCATTTTCCAGTTCCACACGGAACATGGTATTGGGCAAGGTTTCGAGAATGGTACCCTGCATCTCAATACTGTCTTCTTTAGCCATTGAATCCTCTTGATAAGCCACAACAAAAAACCGCTGGATCATGCCGGATTTAAGGCTATGTGTAAAGTTTACTCGGGCTTGGCGTCGAATTTTTTCCATTCCCCCTGCACCAGCAACTCGTGGGGCAGGTATTGGCGTTTGTAATTCATCTTGCGGCACTCCTCCACCAGATAGCCCAAGTACAGCCATTGGCGACCGGTGCGCCTGGCAAGTTCCAGCTGGCTCAGGATGGCGAAGGTGCCGAGCGACCGGTCGGCATAATCGGGATCGAAGAAGGTATACATGGCGCTCAGGGAATGGGGGAGCAGATCCGTGGTCGCCACCCCGATGAGGCGTCCCTCCTTGCGTATCTCCATGTAGAGAGGCGGCATCCAGTCGCAGTGCAAAAAGCCTTTATATTGGGTACGGCTCGGCGGATACATGCTGCCATCCCGGTGACGCTCGCGGATGTAGCGTTCATAGAGCTGGTAATACTCGGGCTTGTCGTCGTAGCTCAGCACCAGCTCGAGGTCACGGTTCAGCTGGCGGATGCGTTTCTGGCTCCGGCTGGGTACGAAGCGTTCGCTGTGGATGCGCAGGGACTGGCAGGCGCTGCAGGCCGGGCAGTGAGGGCGGTAGATGTCGTTGCCGCTGCGCCGGAATCCGGCTGTCAGCAGCCGCTCATAGCCTGCGGCATTGAGCAGCTCATGGTCCATCAGCACCAGCAGTTGCTCCTGCTCGTGGCCCAGGTAGCTGCAAGGATGCCGGGGGGTCAGGCCTACCTTGAGGATCACTTCTTCACTCACAGGCTGATTCTCCTCGGTTGCCAGCAACCGTCCCGCAGTGGTTGCCGGGTCAGGTTTGCCAATGTGGCCAGAAAGCGGTGTCTGGGCCATTCCTGGACCCCCAGGGTGGCCAGAAAAGGGTTCTGCATCTGGCAGTCGATGAGGGCGCCGCCATGGTGGGCGAAATGGCGGCAGAGTGCCACCATGGCCAGTTTGGCGCCGTTGTCGATGCGGCTGAACATGGATTCACCGCAGAAGAGGCGGCCAAGGGAGAGACCGTAGAGTCCCGCCTGCAACTCCCCGTCCTGCCAGATCTCGACGGAGTGAGCATGGCCGAGCCGATGCAGTTGCCGATAGGCGTCGATCATGGGAGCACTGATCCAGGTGCCGCTGGCACCGCGACGAGGGGCGGCGCAGGCCGCGATCACCTCGTCGAAGGCACGATCGATGAACACCTCGAAGGAGGTGCGGCGAATGCACTTCTGCAGGCTGCGGCCTATGTGGAGTTCGTCGGGCACGATGACTCCCCTGGGGTCCGGTGACCACCACAACAATGGCTGATGGGGTTCATTCCATGGAAAGATCCCGCTGTGGTAAGCTGCCAGCAATCGAGCAGGGGAGAGATCCCCCCCTATCGCCAGCAGCCCGTTGGGCTCTTCCAGCGCATGGCTGGGGGAGGGAAACCAGCACAGCTCATCATCCAGTTCGGTAAGATAGCGAGACATAAGGCAGAGGTTCATAGATGAAGGCCATTATCCTGATAGTATCCAGCTTGCTTGGCTTTGTCACGGCACCCGCCTGGGGCGCCGTGTATGAGCGCAACACGGCGCGTCCGGTGGAGCAGGTGGTCTTTGGCCAGGTCGATACGGTGCGCAACATCACCCAGCGCCAGGTGGTGGAGTCCGAGCATACCGGCTGGAAGACCCTGGGAGGTGCCGTGCTCGGCGGCCTGCTCGGCAATCAGTTTGGCGGCGGTCACGGGCGTGAGATTGCCACTGCCATCGGGGCGCTGGCGGGGGCGGCCGCGGTGCAACATTACCAGTCCGGGGGCAGCGTGGTGGAGAACAAGCTGGTGGAGCTCCTGATCAGGAGCGATCAGGACAGGCTCATCAACGTGATCCAGGATTACGATCCGGCCATGGTGTTTGCACAGGGAGACAAGGTGCGCATCCTCTATTTCAGCGATGGGGTGCGGGTCGACAAGACTTACTGACGACTCGGTGGGCAGGGAGCCCTGGGGAAGGAAAATGACCCGGCGGCCACCGCAAGGGGCGCCGGGCGGAACTACACGGAGTGTCTTTCGTGAGGCGTTGTCAGGCGTTCTGGGCGACTATCTTGTCGCGCCCGGTGTTCTTGGCCTGATACAGCTGGCGATCGGCCTCGCAGAGCGCCTCGTCCATGGAGAGCCGCCCGACGTTGATGACGCCAAAACTGGCGCGCACAAACAGCGGTGTCTCCCGTGACAACGGTTGCTGGCGCATCTGTTGCCGCAATCCCTCCAGCCGCTTGAGCAGCACGGGGACGGAGCAGTGGGGCACCATCAGGGCGAACTCCTCGCCGCCAAAGCGGGCTATCATGGCATCCGGGAAGAACTGGGTGAGCAGCCGGGTCAGGTGGCAGAGCAACTGATCGCCGATGGCGTGGCCCCAGTGATCGTTAACCTGCTTGAAATGATCCACGTCCAGCACGCACAGGGCGAGCGGCGCCTGTTGACGCTGATGCTCCTCGAACCACTTCTGTCCCTCGTTGAACCAGTAGCGCCGGTTGTAGAGCCCGGTCAGGTAGTCGCGATTGGCCGACTCCTGAATGCTGGTGAACTGCTCCAGTGCCTCCAGATTGTGGCTGACCCGGCACTGCAGTTCCTCGGGCTCGAACGGCTGGTTGAGAAAGTCGTTCGCCCCCTGCTTGAGGTAACGGGCCGAGAGGCCGTGCTTGTCCGACACCGAGATGCCGATGATGGCGAGCTGCTGCTTGTTGTAGCGTTCGCGCAGCATCCGCACCAGGCTGATGCCGTCGATCTCCGGCATGTAGTAGTCCACCAGCATGAGCCGGATGGCGGGATGCTGCTCGAGCAGGGCCAGGGCATCCCGGGCACAGTTGGCCTCGTGAACCTGCAGCAGCTGCTTGCGCAGCTGGGCCGCGGTGCGATGGCGGGAGGTGAGCGAGTCATCGACCACCAGCACTTCGATGGCCTGGTTGAGGTAGAGGCGGTGCACCAGGCTGACGGCGTATTGCAGGGAGTGGCGTGAATCCTTCATCACGTAATCCAGCACCCCGGCCTCCAGCCAGGCCTCCCGCTTCTCCTCGCTGATGTCGGCGGTGAGGATCACCACCGGCAACCCGCGTGCCAGCAGTACGTTGACGGCTTCCCCGCCGGGGGCATCCGGCAGGGTGAGATCCACCAGGGCGACCACGTACTCTTCGCCATGACAGTCGCGTGCCCCTTCCAGGGTGTCGAACGCATCGATTTCCAGCCCGGTCTGCTGCGCAATGGCCTGGGTCAGCATGCGGCGAACCGTCAGGCTGTCTTCCACAATCATGATTTTCCGTTTCATTCTGCTCCTTAAAAAGAAAAGGGCATGCCGGTTGGCATGCCCTTTATATCTTTATGGTTACTGGGCGTCCAGATATCGCTCGGCATCGAGGGCCGCCATGCAGCCGGTACCGGCCGAGGTGATCGCCTGACGATAGACGTGGTCGGCAACGTCGCCGGCGGCGAACACCCCGGGGATGCTGGTCTGGGTCGCAAACCCTTCCAGGCCGCCACGCACCTTCAGGTAGCCGTTCTCCATGGCCAGCTGGCCCTCGAAGATCTGGGTGTTGGGCTGGTGGCCGATGGCGATGAAGACCCCCATTAGCGGCAGCTCGGAGGTGGAGTGATCCCGGGTGCTGCGCAGACGCACCCCAGTCACGCCCATGTCGTCCCCCAGCACTTCGTCCAGAGTCTGGTGGGTGTGCAGCACGATATTGCCGCTCTCGACCTTGTCATGCAGGCGCTTGATCAGGATCTTCTCGGCGCGGAATTCGTCGCGGCGATGGATGAGGTGCACCTTCTTGGCGATGTTGGCCAGATAGAGCGCCTCTTCCACGGCGGTGTTGCCGCCGCCGACCACGGCCACTTCCTGGTTGCGGTAGAAGAAGCCGTCACAGGTGGCGCAGGCGGAGACGCCGCGGCCCTTGAACGCCTCCTCGGAGGGCAGGCCCAGGTATTTGGCGGAGGCGCCGGTGGCGAGGATCAGCGCATCGCAGGTGTATTCCCCGTTGTCGCCCTTGAGGTGGAAGGGGCGTTCGGTCAGCGTCACTTCATTGATGTGATCGAAGAGGATGCGGGTATCGAATTTCTCCGCATGCTCTTTCATGCGCTCCATCAGGGCCGGGCCGGTCAGCCCTTCCGCATCCCCCGGCCAGTTTTCCACTTCGGTGGTGGTGGTCAGCTGGCCACCTTGCTGCATGCCGGTGATGAGCAGGGGATTGAGGTTGGCGCGGGCGGCATAGACGGCCGCGGTGTAACCTGCCGGGCCGGATCCCAGGATCAGCAGTTTGCTGTGAGTGACTTGGCTCATGATGTGATTTCCGAGACGTGATGAGTTTGCGCGATTGTAGGTAATTCGTGATCCGTGGTCAAAGGCCGGCGCATCGATTGGGGCAATCGCCAAAGAGAGGGGCAGGGGGGATGGCAGGCATAAAAAAAAAACCGCCCATCGCGGGCGGATTTTCACTCATCTACCTCCCCTCGCGGGGATGCGATCAGTTCAGCAGGGTCAGGGGATCCGTGTAGGCCAGGTTGTGGGCCACGGCGACCTCCTTGCAGGTGATCTTGCCCGCCATCACGTTCAGGCCGTGCCGCAGGTGGGGATCGCTGAGCAGTGCGTTGCGATAGCCCTGTTCGGCCAGCTTGATGATGAAGGGCAGGGTGGCGTTGTTCAGGGCCACGGTGGAGGTGCGTGCCACGGCGCCCGGCATGTTGGCCACGCAGTAGTGCACCACGTCGTCGACGATGAAGGTGGGATCCTCATGGGTGGTGGCATGGGAGGTCTCGACGCAGCCGCCCTGATCGATGGCCACGTCCACGATGGCCGACCCCGGCTTCATGCGGGCAATGTGGTCACGGCTGACAAGTTTTGGCGCAGTGGCGCCCGGTACCAGCACGCCACCGATGACCAGGTCTGCCGCCAGCAGATGGCGCTCCAGGGTCTCGCGGTTGGAGTAGACCACCTTGGCGGCACCCTGGAACTCGCTGTCGAGACGGCGCAGGGTATCGATGTTGTTGTCGAGTATGGTGACGTCGGCACGCAGGCCGATGGCCATGCGGGCTGCGTTGGAGCCCACCACGCCGCCGCCGATGATCACCACCTTGGCCGGTTCCACGCCGGGCACGCCGCCGAGCAGCACGCCGCTACCGCCGCGGGATTTCTCCAGCGCCTGGGCACCCGCCTGAATAGACATGCGTCCGGCCACCTCCGACATGGGGGCCAGCAGGGGCAGGCCGCCACGGCCGTCGGTGACGGTTTCGTAGGCGATGCAGATAGCGCCGCTGTCCACCAGCTCCCGGGTCTGGGCCAGGTCTGGCGCCAGGTGCAGGTAGGTAAAGAGGGTCTGGCCCGGACGCAGCATGGCGCGCTCGACCGCCTGGGGCTCCTTGACCTTGACGATCATCTCCGCCTTGGCGAAAACGTCTGCCGCAGAGGCCAGGATCTCGGCTCCGGCAGCCAGATAATCTGCGTCACTGAACCCAATGCCATTTCCTGCGCCGCTTTGGACGAAAACGGTATGGTTTCGTGCTGTCAGTTCACGTACACTGGCCGGAACCATGCCTACGCGATATTCATGGTTTTTTATTTCCTTAGGTACACCGATAATCATGCTATCCCTCGTCTATCGATTGGTGGTTTATGTTGCCTAGATGTTAAGCGACATTTGCGCCTAGTATATTCAGGTATTGACAGGATTTGTGACCATTATTATAAAATGACTGGTGATTCTTACCAAAAAATAGCCAAAGGATGGAATTAAATGATGGAAGCTAAGAGTCGGCTAAAGGATTTGGACAGGATTGACCGCAACATTCTGAATGAACTGCAAAAGGATGGCAGGATTTCGAACGTTGAGTTGTCCAAACGAGTTGGCCTGAGTCCCACACCGTGTCTGGAACGGGTTCGTCGCCTGGAGCGACAAGGCTATATCGAAGGATATGCCGCCATTCTGAACCCTCATTATCTGGACGCGTCTCTGCTGGTATTCGTGGAAATTACCCTCAATCGCGGCGCCCCCGACGTGTTCGAACAGTTCAATAAGGCTGTGCAGGTGCTCGAGGAGATCCAGGAGTGCCATCTGGTGTCCGGTGATTTCGATTATCTGCTCAAGACCCGCGTCAGCGACATGTCCGCCTATCGCCGCCTGCTGGGGGAAACCCTGCTGCGTCTGCCCGGCGTCAACGACACCCGCACCTATGTGGTGATGGAAGAGGTCAAACAGAGCAGTCGTCTGGTGATCAGCACCCGATAAGCGGGGTTGTGCTGTGACTTGCTCGTTCCATGACGAGTCACGATAGTCAGAAACGAGCGGCCGGTCCGCTCGTTTCTTCATTATTGCTGTTTCACGGCCCGTCTTCAGGCACTGGCTGACAACCGGTGGGCTTTTCAGGGATACTAGGCCCCCTATCCCGCATTCATGTTTTCACAAAGGAGCCGGAGTTTGGCCGATAAAAAGCTGTTTACTCCTTTATCAGGTACACAACGGATCTTCGAGGCCGTCTTGATCGCCATCACCCTGATGGCTGCCTATCTCTTGCTTGCCCTGTTGACCTATCACCCCGCCGATCCCGGTTGGTCCCAGACCTCCTGGCAGGGGGAGGTGAAGAACCTGGCAGGCAGCGCCGGGGCCTGGCTCGCCGACATCACCATGTTTACCTTCGGGGCGTTCTCCTACCTGGTGCCGCCGCTGACGGTACTGCTTGGCTGGAGCCTGTTCTGGCGGCCGAGCAAGCTGCTGGAGGTGGACTATCTCACCCTGTCGGTGCGGATCATCGGCTTCATCCTCACCGTGCTCGGCATGTCCGCCATCGCCAGCATCAACTTCAACGACCTGCAGAATTTCTCCGCCGGCGGCCTGGTGGGTGACGTGATCGCCTCCGCCGTGGTGCCGCTGTTCGGCGGGGTGGGAGCCAACCTGATGCTGCTCTGCTTCGTGGCGACCGGCATCACCCTGTTCACCGGCTGGTCCTGGCTCACCATCGTTGAGCGGATCGGTGCCGCCTGCACCGGCAGCGTCAGCGCCATCTACCATTTCCCCACCACCCTGGGGCGCTGGCTGACCGGGGGCTGGCGTCAGCCCCGTTATGAGGGACCGGATCCCCTGCTGGAAGGGGGCGTGGGCGCCTTCGACCAGGACGACGAAGACGAGCCCCACGGCAGCTGGACGCGAAATCCCAAGGCTAAAAATCGGGCTCAAAAGACAAAATCTGACGAGTGGCTGCCGGAGCTGGACGAGGACACCTTCCAGTTCGAGCCGCAGTTTGACGACGAAGATGAGGACGAGACCCCGGCCCCCAAGGGCAAACGCGTGGCCAGCGGCCGTCAGCGCCCCGTGGTGAGCCAGGAGGATGAGGACGACCTCGATCTGCCCTGGGCCGAGGGGGACGATGAACCCGAGGCACCGGTCGCCCCGGCGCCGGTCAAGGCCAAGCGCCGTCCCCAGCCCGGTCTGGCTCCCTTGCCGAGCATCGAGCTGCTGGACAGGCCGCCTGCCAAGACCCAGATGATGAGCAAGGACGAGCTGGAGCGCATGGGCCGGCTGGTGGAGGCGAAACTCGCCGACTACAACGTGCAGGCCAAGGTGGTCGGTGTCTATCCGGGCCCCGTCATCACCCGTTTCGAACTGGATCTGGCGCCGGGCATGAAGGCGAGCAAGATCACCAACCTGTCGCGGGATCTCGCCCGTTCCCTCTCCGCCAGCAGCGTGCGGGTGGTGGAGGTGATCCCCGGCAAGACCTATGTCGGCATCGAACTGCCCAACCGGGTGCGCCAGACCGTCTACCTGCGTGAGACCCTCGACTGCGAGGCGTTTCGCGACAGCCGCAATCCGCTGACCATGGGGCTGGGCCAGGACATCGCGGGGGAGCCCGTGGTGGTGAACCTCGCCAAGATGCCGCACCTGCTGGTGGCCGGTACCACGGGCTCGGGCAAGTCGGTGGGGGTGAACACCATGATCATCTCCATGCTCTACAAGTCCTCCCCCGAGGATCTGCGCTTCATCATGATCGACCCCAAGATGCTGGAGCTCTCGGTCTACGAGGGGATCCCGCACCTCCTGACCGAGGTGGTGACCGACATGAAGGATGCCGCCAATGCCCTGCGCTGGTGCGTGGGCGAGATGGAGCGCCGCTACAAGCTGATGTCCGCGGTCGGGGTGCGCAACCTCAAGGGCTACAACGACAAGGTGCTGGCCGCCATCGAGGCGGGCGATCCCCTGCTCGATCCCCTGTGGCGTCCGGGCGACTCCATGGATCAGATGCCGCCGGAGCTCGAGAAGCTGCCCCACATCGTGGTGGTGGTGGACGAGTTCGCCGACATGATGATGATCGTCGGCAAGAAGGTGGAAGAGCTCATCGCCCGCATCGCCCAGAAGGCGCGGGCGGCTGGCATCCATCTCATCCTCGCGACCCAGCGCCCGTCTGTGGATGTGATCACCGGCCTCATCAAGGCCAACATCCCGACCCGGATCTCCTTCCAGGTGTCGAGCAAGATAGATTCTCGCACCATCCTGGATCAGGGGGGGGCCGAATCCCTGCTCGGCATGGGGGACATGCTCTACATGCCGGCCGGTACTTCCAACCCGACCCGGGTCCACGGGGCCTTCGTCGATGACCACGAGGTGCACAAGGTGGTGGCGGACTGGAAACTGCGCGGCGAGCCGGACTACATCGACGAGATCCTCTCCGGCGAGTCGGACGGCGAGGGCGGTGGCGGCGACTACGGCGGCGGTGGCGACGAGGAGCTCGATCCCCTGTTCGACGAGGCGGTGGCCTTCGTGGTGGAATCCCGCCGCGGCTCCACCTCCAGCGTGCAGCGCAAGTTCAAGATCGGCTACAACCGGGCGGCCCGTCTCATCGAGCAGATGGAGAACCAGGGCATCGTCAGCGCCCCGGGTGGCAACGGCCAGCGCGACGTGCTGGCACCGCCGCCGGTGCGGGATTAAGCCTCACATCATCCTGGCCATGCCCTCTGCGGGCGTGGCCTTTTATCGAGAACGTCTTTATGAAGAGCCTGATGAAAAAACAACTGTTGATGGGTTCCGTGCTGCTGGTCGCCAGCAGCCAGGTGTGGGCCGATACGGCCAGCGATCTCAAGCAGAAGCTGGCAGGGGTGAGCCTGTTCTCCGCCAAGTTTGCCCAGACCGTCTATGACAGCAAGGGCAAGGAGCTGCAAAAGGCGAGCGGCTCCCTGCTGGTGCAGCGACCCAACCATTTCAACTGGCACACCACCTCCCCGGACGAGAGCCTGATCGTGGCCGACGGCAAGGACGTCTGGGTCTATGATCCCTTCGTCGAGCAGGTGACCGCCCTCAAGATGAAGGACGCCGTGCTCAACACCCCCTTCGTGCTCATCGCCGGCAACGACAATAGCCTCTGGAAGAACTACGACGTGACCCAGGAAGGGGATGTCTACACCGTCACCAGCCGCAGCCAGGACGAACTGATCGCCTCCTTCCGCATCACGTTTGATCGCCAGAACAACATCAGCCGCTTCGACGTGAAGGAGGCCCAGGGGCAGTGGAGCGAATTCACCCTGAGCAACTTCAACCGCAAGCCGGTGCTCAAGGGCAACGAGTTCGTGTTCAAGATCCCCAAGGGGGTCGCGCTGGACGACCAGCGCTGATGACCCGCATCACCCCAAGTGAGCCACGCCGATGAGCAACCTGTCGCTGGACTTTTCCGCTGACTTTCGACCGCTGGCGGCCCGCATGCGGCCGCAGACCCTGGAGCAGTACATCGGCCAGCAGCATATCCTGGGGGCCGACAAGCCCCTGCGAAAGGCGATCCTGGCCGGCCACTGCCACTCCATGATCCTCTGGGGGCCGCCCGGCACCGGCAAGACCACGCTGGCGGAGCTGATGGCCCACTACTGCCAGGCGGAGGTGGAGCGCCTCTCCGCCGTCACCTCCGGCATCAAGGAGATCCGCGCCGCCATCGACAAGGCGAAGGAGAACGGCTGGCGCGGGGTGCGCACCATCCTGTTCGTGGACGAGGTGCACCGCTTCAACAAGAGCCAGCAGGATGTCTTCCTGCCCCACATCGAAGACGGCACCATCACCTTCATCGGCGCCACCACCGAAAACCCCTCGTTCGAACTCAACAACGCGCTGCTCTCCCGGGCCCGGGTCTATCTGCTCAAGCGGCTGGAGGAGGAGGACATCCTCGCCATGATCGATCAGGCGCTGACCGATCCCCGCGGCCTCAATGACCCCAGCCTCACTTTTGCCCCCGGGGTGAAGGAGGCGCTGGCAAAAGCCGTGGACGGGGACGGGCGCAAGTCCCTCAACTATCTTGAGCTCCTGGCCGACATGGCCGAGGCCGACGGCCAGGGCCGGCGGCTCATCGACAGTGGCCTGCTCGCCGCCGTGGTGGGGGAGCACGTGGCGCGCTTCGACAAGGGCGGCGATCACTTCTACGACCTCATCTCGGCGGTGCACAAGTCCATCCGTGGTTCGGCGCCGGATGCGGCCCTCTACTGGTATGCCCGCATGGTGAGCGCCGGCTGCGATCCCCTCTACATCGCGCGCCGGCTGCTGGCCATCGCCTCGGAAGACGTGGGCAACGCCGACCCCCGCGCCATGCAGGTGGCGCTCTCGGCCTGGGACTGCTTCCACCGTATCGGGCCGGCTGAAGGGGAGCGGGCCATCGCCCAGGCGATCGTCTACCTCGCCTGCGCGCCCAAGAGCAATGCGGTCTACACCGCCTGGAAGGCGGCGCTGGCGGACGCCAAAAACCTGCCGGACTTCGAGGTGCCGCCGCACCTGCGCAACGCCCCCACCAGGCTGATGAGCGAGCTCGGCTACGGCGCCGAGTATCGCTACGCCCACGACGAGCCGGGGGCCTATGCGGCGGGGGAGGAGTACTTTCCGCCCGAGCTCGCCGGCAAGCACTACTACCAGCCCACCGAACGGGGCCTGGAGAAGCAGATCGGCCAGAAGCTCGACTACCTGCGCGAGCTGGACAGGCAGAGCCCGAAGCGGCGGGAAAAATAGCGGCAAGGCCGGGTTCGGCCCGCCACGAGCGGTCTGCGCCTGGCCGGCCGGACCGATTGTGCGTTAATTGGCCAACCGATTCCATCGGGGTCGCCATCCCCCGGAAAACAGGGCAAAACGACCGCAATAGTCCCTGTTCGGGCGGGGGGGCGGTCTGCTACACTGCCCGTCTGACCCCGCTTGTCTTGGCCTGGTGCCATCTTCTTGATTTCGAAGGCCCCATCTTGCTGGCCCGATGCAAAAGACGACAGGGGTGTGCCAACCGATGTTAACTTCCGGATCTGTTTCCCGGCCCGGTCACGACGACCCGGGCCCAGATCCCATTAAAAAAAGTAGGTAAACCATGCTGGATCCCAAATATCTGCGCAGCGACATCGATGAAGCTGCCGCTCGTCTGGCGACACGTGGCTACGTTCTGGACGTAGCGGCGGTCAACGCTCTGGAAGAGAAACGCAAGGATCTGCAGTCCCGTACCCAGGAGCTGCAGGCCGAGCGCAACGCCCGCTCCAAGTCCATCGGTGAGGCTGCCCGTCGTGGCGAGGATGTGGCCCCGCTCAAGGCCCAGGTGACCAAGATCAACGACGAGCTTGAGACCAGCAAGGTCGAGCTGGACGCCCTGCTGGCCCAGCTCAAGGGGATTGCCGATGCCATCCCGAACCTGCCGAGCGACACCACCCCGGTGGGCCGCGACGAGAACGACAACGTGGAAGTGCGCCGTTGGGGCACCCCGCGCGAGTTCAACTTCCCGGTGCGCGATCACATCGATCTGGGTGAGGCGGCCAAGGGTGTCGACTTCAAGAACGGCGTCAAGCTCTCCGGCGCCCGCTTCGTGGTGATGAAGGGCCAGATTGCCCGCCTGCACCGCGCCCTGGCCCAGTTCATGCTGGACCTGCACACCCTGCAGCACGGCTACACCGAGTGCTACGTGCCCTATTTGGTCAACCCGGACAGCCTGTACGGCACCGGCCAGCTGCCGAAGTTCTCCCAGGATCTGTTCAACACCGGTATCGAGGGGGAAGGGGAAGACGAGGGCAAGCTGCGCAAGTTCTCCCTGATCCCGACCTCCGAAGTGCCGCTTACCAACATGGCCCGCGACGAGATCTTCGACGAGCAGGAACTGCCCATCAAGATGACCGCCCACAGCCCCTGCTTCCGCTCCGAAGCGGGCTCCTATGGCCGCGACACCCGTGGTCTCATCCGCATGCACCAGTTCGACAAGGTCGAGATGGTGCAGCTGGTGCACCCCGAGAAGTCCTGGGATGCCCTAGAAGAGATGGTGGGCCACGCCGAGAAGGTGCTGCAGCTGCTGGAGCTGCCGTATCGCGTGATGGCGCTCTCTACAGGTGACATGGGCTTCTGCGCCGCCAAGACCTACGATCTGGAAGTCTGGCTGCCGGCCCAGAACACCTACCGCGAGATCTCGTCTGTCTCCAACTGCACCGACTTCCAGGCGCGCCGCATGCAGGCTCGCGTGCGCATCGACGGCAAGCCGCAGCTGATCCACACCCTGAACGGCTCCGGCCTGGCGGTGGGTCGCACCCTGGTGGCGGTGCTGGAGAACTACCAGCAGGAAGATGGCCGCATCGCCATCCCGGCGGCGCTGCAATCCTACATGGGCGGCCTGACCCACATCGGGTAAGCGCTCGTTGCAGACGACAACGCCATGGCTTTGCCATGGCGTTGTGCATTCTGGCGCCGGCCGCGTGAGCGGAGCCCCATCGCCGTCCCGGCACGCCCGTCGTGCGTTTAACACATTTTTATCAAGCATTGCGCAATCGTTTTTGTTAGACTGCGCCGCAATTTCGCAGGACATCTTTTTCTATGGTCTGGATTGATTACGCCATCATGGGCATCGTCGGTTTTTCCGCCCTCATCAGCCTGGTGCGGGGCTTCCTCAAGGAAGCCATGTCCCTCGTCACCTGGTTCGTCGCCTTTTTCATTGCCAGCCGCTTCTATCCCGATCTCGCCGTCTATTTCACCTCCTTCTCCGACGCCATGGTGCGCAACGGCCTCGCCATCGCGGCCCTGTTCGTGGCGACCCTGATCCTCGGCAGCGTGGTCAACTACGTGGTGGGCCTGCTGGTGGAGAAGACGGGGCTCTCCGGGACCGATCGGGTGCTGGGGGTCTGTTTTGGCGCCATTCGCGGGGTGCTGATCGTCAGCGCCCTGCTGTTTTTCATGGATACCTTCACCAGCCTCTCCCAGAGCGACTGGTGGGCGGCATCCAGGCTGGTTCCCGAGTTCAAGCCGGTGATCCAGTGGTTCTTCGGGTTCATGATGAACTCGTCCAGTTTTCTTCAACAGGTACAGTGACATCGAGGTAGCAAAGACATGTGCGGTATTGTCGGTATAGTTGGCACCACCCCCGTCAATCAGGCCCTCTACGACGCCTTGACGGTGTTGCAGCACAGGGGACAGGATGCCGCCGGGATCGTGACCATTGACAGTGGAAACTTCCGGCAACGCAAGGCCAACGGTCTGGTGAAGGATGTGTTTGAAGTGCGCCACATGCAGCGGCTCAAGGGGAATATCGGCATAGGACACGTCCGTTATCCCACCGCCGGCAGCTCCAGTGCCGCGGAGGCCCAGCCGTTTTACGTGAACTCCCCCTACGGCATGGTGCTGGCCCACAACGGCAACCTCACCAACGCCAAGGAGCTCAAGGAGCAGCAGTTCAAGGTGGCCCGCCGCCACATCAACACCACCTCGGACTCCGAAGTGCTGCTGAACGTGCTGGCCCACGAGCTGGATCTCTGCGACAAGATGGCGCTGCGCCCGGAGGACATCTTCTCGGCGGTGCGCAAGGTGCATCAGCAGATCCGCGGCGCCTACGCCGTGGTTTCCCTGGTGATCGGCCACGGTCTCATCGGGTTCCGCGACCCGAACGGTATCCGCCCGCTGATCCTGGGTCGCCGGGTTGACGAGCAGGGCCAGGTGGAGTACATGCTCGCCTCCGAGAGCGTGGCCCTCGACGCCATCGGTTTCGAGACGGTGCGTGACGTCGCGCCGGGCGAGGCCATCTACATCACCGAGCAGGGCCAGCTCTTCTCCGAGCAGTGCGCGGATAACCCGCAGATGAGCTCCTGCATCTTCGAGTACGTCTACTTTGCCCGCCCCGACTCCTGCATCGACAAGGTCTCCGTCTATGCCGCCCGCCTCAACATGGGTCGCAAGCTGGGCCAGAAGATCGCCCGAGAGTGGGACGATCTCGACGTGGACGTGGTCATCCCCATCCCCGAGACCTCCTGCGACGTGGCGCTGGAGATCGCCCACACCCTGGGTCTGCCCTATCGTCAGGGCTTCGTGAAGAACCGCTACATCGGCCGTACCTTCATCATGCCGGGCCAGACCCAGCGCAAGAAGTCGGTGCGTCGCAAGCTCAACGCCATCAGCTCCGAATTCAAGGGCAAGAAGGTGCTGCTGGTGGACGACTCCATCGTCCGTGGCACCACCTCGGAGCAGATCATCCAGATGGCCCGCGAGGCGGGGGCGGCCAAGGTCTACTTCGCCTCGGCGGCGCCGGAAATCCGCTTCCCCAACGTCTACGGCATCGACATGCCCACCGCCAACGAGCTCATTGCCCATGGCCGGGAAGTGGAAGAGGTGTGCAAGCTGATCGGCGCCGACGGCCTCATCTTCCAGGATCTGGAAGATCTGGAAGCGGCGGTGCGGGAGATCAACCCCGAGCTGCGCCACTTCGAGACCTCGGTGTTCAACGGCCACTACGTGACCTCGGACGTGGATCAGGGTTATCTGGACCACCTCAATGCCCTGCGCAGCGACGACAACAAGGCGGTGCGCGAGTGGCAGGAAGGGACCAGCAACCTGGAAATTTTCAACGAAGGCAGTTAAACGTTTTCCGCGTCGCGCTGAAACAACACATGGGGGCCCTGGGCCCCCATGTTATTTTCCACTGCATTAGTACATTACCCGGGATGCCCGGGCGATGCGCCATCAGGCCAGATCTTCCCCGTGGCTCGCGATCACCTTTTTATACCACCAGAACGACTTCTTGCGCCTGCGCGCCAGGGTGCCCCGGCCGGCGTCGTCCCTGTCCACGTGGACGAAGCCGTAGCGCTTGCTCATCTCGCCGGTGGAGGCGGAGACGAGATCGATGCAGCCCCAGCTGGTGTAGCCCATGAGGGGGATGCCGTCTTCGATGGCATCTCCCATGGCCTGGATGTGTTCCCGCAGGTAGGCGATGCGGTAGTCGTCCTCGATCTCTCCTTGCTCGTTCACCTCGTCCACGGCCCCCAGGCCGTTCTCCACCAGGAACAGCGGCTTCTGGTAGCGGTCGTGCAGGGTGTTGATGGTGATGCGAAGGCCCAGAGGATCTATGCCCCAGCCCCATTCGCTTACCTCGATGTAGGGGTTTTTCAGGGACTTGACCACGTTGGCCTCGCTGGTGTTGCCCTGGTTCATGTCGGCGGCGGCGCAGCGGGAGGCGTAGTAGCTGAAGGAGACGAAGTCGACGGTGTGCTGGAGGATCTCGTCGTCACCCGGCTCCTTGACCAGCACCACCCCCTTGTCGCGAAACACGCGAGCCGCATAGGCCGGGTAGGCGCCCCGGGCCTGCACGTCGATGAACAGCAGGTTCTCCCGCTCCTTTTGCAGCGCGACCCAGACGTCGGCGGGCTTGCAGGAGTAGGGGTAGAAGTTGCCCCCCGCCAGCATGCAGCCCACCTGGTTGGCCGGATTGACCTCGTGGGCAATCCGGGTCGCCAGGGCGCTGGCGATGAGCTCGTGGTGGGCCGCCTGGTACTTCACCTGCTCCTGGTGTTCCCCCTCTTCGAACACCAGCCCGGCCCCGGAGAAGGGGCTGTGCAACAGGATGTTGATCTCGTTGAAGGTGAGCCAGTACTTCACCAGGCCGTCGAATGCCTCGAAGCAGGTGCGGGCGTAGCGGGTGAAGAAGGTCACCATCTGGCGGTTGCGCCAGGAGCCGTATTCGGTCACCAGGTGCATGGGCACGTCGAAGTGGCACAGGGTCACCAGGGGCTCGATGCCGTGCTTCTTGCACTCCTCGAACAGGGCCCGGTAGAAGGTGATGCCCTCCGCATTGGGCTCCCGCTCGTCACCCCTGGGGTAGAGACGGGCCCAGGCGATGGAGGTGCGAAACACGGTGAAGCCCATCTCGGCCATCAGGGCGATGTCGTCCTTGTAGCGGTGATAGAAGTCGATGGCCCCGTGGCTCGGGTAGAACTCGTCATCCCTCGGGGAGAAGCGCTTCTCCTGGCCGAGCTTGACCGCCATGCGGCTCGGGCCGTGGGGGATCATGTCCACCGTGGTCAGGCCCTTGCCCCCCTCGAGATGGGCGCCTTCCGCCTGGTTGGCGGCCAGGGCGCCGCCCCACAGGAAGCCTTCGGGAAATCTTGCTAACGACATTGGTTACCTCTTGTCATGTCTGATAGGGAGTCACGCGCCGGCGGTGGCCTGTGCCTGGCTGGCCGTGACGGGCTGGGGAGCAGCGTTCTCGCCGGGGGCCTCCACCGGGATGTCCTCAAACCCCATCACCAGGGTCAGCACGAAGGAGAGCACCACGGAGAGCGCCATCACGCCGAGCACCCAGGCGATGGTCATGGGGTTGGCCGGATCGAAGAACTGCACGCTGGTGAAGAGGCCGGGGGCCGCCATGGAGTGGCTGGCGAGGCCGGCCATGCCGGCGACGGCGCCGCAGATGAAGCCGCTGATGAGGCTGGCAATGAGCGGGCGCTTGAGGCGCAGGGCCACGCCGTAGAGGGCGGGTTCCGAGATCCCCGCCATGATGGCGGAGGCGGCCGCCGCGAGCGCGGTCTGGCGCAGCTCAGGGTTTCGGGTGCGCCAGGCGACCGCCAGGGAGGAGCCGCCAAGGGAGAGGTTGGCGCCGATTTCGGAGGGCATCACCATGCCTTCCTTGCCGGTCTCGGCGATGGTCTGGATGATGGTCGGGGTGAAGACGCGGTGCATGCCGGTCATCACCAGCAGCGGCCAGAGCGCCCCCATGATGGCCACCGACAGCCAGCCCAGGTAGTCGTGAACCGTGTAGACCAGGCCCGAGATGGCGGTGCCGATCCAGATGCCTACGGGGCCGATGAGCAGGATGGCGAGCGGCGCCGCGATGAGCACGATCAGCATGGGTTTGAGGAAGTTCTTGGTGACCGCCGGGGTGATGCGGTCGACCCAGCGCTCGATGTAGGAGAGGCACCAGGTCATCACCAGGGCCGGGATCACTGTGTAGGTGTATTTCACCGCGGTCACCGGGATCAGGGCGAAGGTCACCTGCTCCCCCTCGGCGGCCCGGGCCATCAGCTCGATGAAGCTGGGGTGCACCAGCACGCCGGCGATGGCGATGGCGAGCGACATGTTGGTCTTGAACTTGACGGCGGCGGAGGCGGCCACCATCAGGGGCAGGAAGAAGAAGGCGCCGTCCCCGGCCACCGTGAGGATGGTGAGGGTTGAGGAGCCTTTCTCCAGCAGGCCGGTCATCTCCAGCACCATGGCCAGCAGCTTGAGCATGGAGCCGCCGATGATGGCCGGGATCAGCGGCGACATGGTGCCGATCAGGGCGTCGAGGATGGCGGCGCCCATGCGTCGCAGGCTCCAGCCACGTGCGGGGGCGGGGGGCGGCGTCTGTCCGCCCTGGGGCAGCAGGGCCAGTACCTCGCGGTAGGCGTGGGAGACGGTGTTGCCGATGATCACCTGGCACTGGTTGTCGGCCTGCACCACGCCGAGCACGCCCTGGGTGGCCTTCAGGGAAGGGCCGTTGACCCGGGCGGGGTCGCTGAGCACGAAGCGCAGCCGCGTCATGCAGTGTGTCACGGCGACGACGTTGTCGGCGCCGCCGAGTGCGGTGATGACGGTGCTGGCCAGGGCCGCATAGTTCTTTGACATCGAGGTTGATCCTTTTAACCAAGTGGGCCCGCTCGTGCTCGCCGCAGCTGATGGCGAGCGAGAAGGCATGAAACTGAATGTGGAACCGGTTCCACATAGCATGCGCAGTTTCCTGTCGGGACACAAGACGGCCGCCCCCCTTTGTGCAGATCCGTGAATGGGATCACTGAACCCGGGCCATGGCGCCATTCTTGCTACGACAAGCCGGCGAGGGTGCAGTACACTGCGACCCGTCGAACGCAAGGGGGACAAGAATGACGACGATGCTGGAGGTGGCGAAGCGGGCAGGGGTGTCGAAGGCGACGGTCTCCCGCGTGCTGTCGGGCAATGGTTATACCAGCCAGGAGACCCGGGACAGGGTGTTTCAGGCCATTGAGGAGAGCGGCTATCGTCCCAATCTGGTGGCGAGGCAGCTTGCGACCAAGAATACCCAGACCCTGGGGCTGGTGGTCACCAACACCCTCTACCACGGCGTCTACTTCAGCGAGCTGCTCTCCCATGCGGCACGGATGACGGAGGAGCGGGGGCGGCAGCTCATCCTGGCGGATGGCAAGCACAGCGCCGACGAGGAGCGCCAGGCCATCCAGTACCTGCTCGACTCACGCTGCGACGGCGTCATCATCTATCCGCGTTTTCTCAGCGTCGAGGAGATGGACGAGATCATCGAGCAGCATCCCCAGCCCATCATGGTGCTCAACCGGCGCTTGCCACGTCATCCTGCCCACTGCGTCTATGCGGATCAGCAGGCGGCGGCGGCGGCCGTGGTGGACACGCTGGTGGCCATGGGGCACAGGGAGATCGCCTTCATTGCCGGTTCGGCGGATTCGCCCACCGGCGTCGAGCGTCTGGCCGGCTACCGCGAGGCGCTGATCCGGCACGGCATCCCCGTGCAGGACGCATTGATCGCACCCGGCAGATGGACACCCGCCTGCGGCTCGGCCGCCGTCTCGACCCTGCTGGCGCGGGGGATCCGTTTCAGCGCCCTGGTGGCCAGCAACGATGACATGGCGATCGGCGCCATCAAACGGCTGCACGAGTCTGGCGTGGCTGTGCCTGATGCAGTCTCGGTGGTGGGGTTTGACGACATCGCCCTGGCTCCCTATGTCATTCCCTCGCTTGCCAGCGTCAAGATGCCGGTGACCGGGATGATCCAGGAGACCATCAGCCGCTTGATCACCATGGTGGAGGAGGGGGGGAGTGACGCACTGCTCTCGTTCAGCGGCACCCTGATCAGCCGTGACTCTCTCAGGCGCTTGACGAGGTGATCATGATGGCGGTGGGCAGGCCCTGCGGGATCCGTTAGCATAGGCGCCCCGGCGTCCCGGCGCCGCGTGTCGTATCAACAGATGAGAGTTCAGATGGATGACCTGTTAGCCCCCGTGCGCCAATTCCTGCATTGCGAGACCCCGGATGAGTGGGTGGAGATGGCGCGGGATCCCGCCCAATTGCCGACCCTGCTCATCGATCACGCCAACTGCGAGAACAAGGCGGCCCTGACCGCCCACAGCCTGGTGCGCCGCTACTGCCTGCCCAAGGAGAAGCGCCACCTGCTGCCCAAGCTCGCGTTTTACCGGGAGCTGGACGCCATCCCCGAGAAGGCGGAGATCCTCGGCAAGCGCACCATGGGCGAGGCCGAGCGCACCGTGTTCGCCGAGCTGGAGCGCAATCCCCTGCTGTTCCCCATGGTGCGGCTCATCCAGGAGGAGCTGCACCACTTCGAGCAGGTGCTCGAGATCATGCAGGCCCGCGGCATTCCCTACGGTCCCGTCACCGCCTCCCGCTACGCCCGCAGCCTGCTGGCCCATGTGCGTACCTACGAGCCCGCCGCCGTGGTGGACAAGATGATCATCGGCGCCTATATCGAGGCGCGATCCTGCGAGCGTTTTGCCAGGCTGGCGCCCCATCTGGACGAGGAGCTTGGCCGCTTCTACGTCTCCCTGCTGCGCTCGGAGGCGCGCCACTATCAGGACTATCTGGCCCTTGCGGAGCAGTATGCGGGAGAGGACATCAGCGAACGGGTGGCCTTCTTCGGCCAGCTGGAGGCGGAGCTCATCCGCTCGCCGGATCCGCAGTTCAGGTTCCATAGCGGACTGCCTGTCAGATCTGACAGTTGTTGAGGTGACGGGGGCTGCCTACCATTGCCCTGTTCCTACTACGAGCGACGCAATCACTTTTTTGAGCGCAATACCCGGCCTGCAAGCCGGGTTTTTTTATGTCTGCGCTAGGGGGGAAGGGAGCGCGGCGGGGATCAGCGGCGGTACTCGTTGTTGTAGTTCTGGATGAGGCGCCGGGTCACCTCGTGCTGGGGATCGGCGAACACCTTGAGGGTCTTGCCGCGCTCCACCACCCGGCCCTCGTGCATCACCAGCACCTCGTCGCTGATGTGGCTGACGATGCCCAGATCGTTGGCCACCAGCACATAGCTCAGGCCCATGGTCTCCTGCATCTCCAGCAGCAGGTTGATGATCTGGGAGCGTACCGAGATGTCCAGGGTGGAGAGCGCCTCATCCGCGACCACGATTTTCGGGTTGAGGATCAGCGCCCGCGCCAGTCCCACCCGCTGCTGCTGGCCGGCGGAGAGCATCTGGGGGTAGAAGAGGGCGTGATCCGCCAGCATGCCCACCATGCGCAGGGTCTGGATCACCTTCTCCCGGCGCTCCTCCTCGGTCATCTCGGTGTTGAGGCGCAGCGGCGTCTCCAGGATCTGGCCGACCCGGATCTTGCGGTTGAGCGACGTGTTGGGATCCTGGAAGATCATCCGCAGCAGCTTGCAGCGGGTCTGGTAGTCGCCGTGGACCAGGGGCTGCCCCTCGACGGCGATCTCGCCGCCGCTCGGCTCTATCATGCCCGCTAAAATACGGGCGAGGGTGCTCTTGCCGGAGCCCGCCTCCCCGACGATGGCCAGGGTCTGGCCGACGCCAAGATCGAAGGAGAGCGGCTTGATCGCCTCCACGGCGCGGCGCCTAAACAGGCCGGTACGATTCTGATAGGTCTTGCACAGGCCCCTGACCTGCAGCAGGGAAGGTTCGGTCACGACGTGGTCTCCTTGCGTGCGCTCGCCGGATAGAGGGGCTGACGGGGCGGGTAGGTGCCCCGGATCATGGTCTGGTGCTGGTTCATTTCTTCGGTTCTTCCATGTTCAGCGGGAAGTGGCAGCTGAACTGATGCCCCTTCACCTTGCTCATCAGCGGCGTCTGCACGCACTGCTTCTGGGCATAGGGGCAGCGGGGGCCAAGACGGCAGCCGATGGGCAGGTGCTGCAGCGGCGGTATTACCCCGGGCAGGGTCTCGAGCCGTGACTTGTGGCGCACCAGCTTGTCGAAGTCCGGGATGGACTTGAGCAGGGCATCCGTATAGGGGTGGTGGGGGGATTCGAGGATCTGCTCCCGGGTGCCCACCTCCACCATCTGGCCGCAGTACATGATGTTGATGGTGTCGGTCAGGTTCGCGATGGCGGCGATGTCGTTGCTAATGATGAGGATGGTGGTGTTGCCCAGCTTGTTCATCTTGTCCAGCAGACGCAGGATCTGGGAGTGGGTGGTGGACTCCATGGCGCTGGTGGGCTCGTCCGCCACCAGCAGACGCGGCTGGTTGGCGATCGCCATGGCGATCATCACCTTCTGGCACATGCCGTCCGACAGCTCGTGGGGATAGGCCCGCATCACCTTGCGGTGATCCTTGACCCCGACCCGGTGCAAGAGCGCGATGGCCCGCTTCTTGCGCCACTGGAAGCGCTGCCAGAACTTGCCGGCGAAGGCGCTGGTGGGGATGGCCTCCTCGAGCTGGGTGCCAATCTCCTCCGAGGGGTCGAGACAGCTGATGGGGTCCTGGAAGATCATGGCGATCTCCCGGCCCATGATGCGGCGCCGCTCCTTGGGGGCCATGGTCAGCAGGTCCATGTCGTTGAAGCGCATCCGGTCGGCGCGCACCGTCCAGTTGTCCTTCTGGATGCCGACGATCACCTTGGCGACCAGGCTCTTGCCGGAGCCGGATTCCCCCACCAGGCCGCGGATCTCCCCCTCGTTCAGGGTCAGGCTGACCCTGTCCACCGCCTTGACCTTGCCCTGGGGGGTGTCAATCTCGATGGTGAGGTTGCGTATGTCGAGCAAGGGCATCAGTGGCGCTCCTCATGAGGGTGTGGCACGGCGCGTTGCATCGGCGTGATGCCGTCCTTGATGGTATAGAGCCGCAGTATCATCAATCGTTCCCCTCTTTGAGTGCTTCGCGGATCCCTTCGCCCACCAGCGATGGGTTGACCAGCACGCCGTACGGCAATGGGCGGAGAACAAGGGTGAGCATGCCTTTCTTCGGCATAGAACATTGCATCAGTCGTTCCCTTCTTTAAGCGCTTCGCGAATGCCTTCACCCACCAGGTTGGTCACCAGCACGCTGAACAGGATGGCCATGCCCGGCAGGGTCACGGTCCAGGGGGCGAGGTAGATGAGATCGCTGGAGTCGGCCAGCATGGCGCCCCACTCCGGCTGGGGGGATTGGGCCCCGAGGCCGAGGAAGCCCACCGCCGAGATGTCGAGGATGGCGGCGGACAGGGTACGGGTGGTCTGGGTCACCAGGGTCTCGACGATGTTCGGCAGTATGGCCAGGCGCATGATCCGCAGGGGCGGCGAGCCGTCGAGGCGGCTGGCTATGATGTACTCCTTCTGCATCTCGGCGTGGACCGCGTTGTAGGTCGCCCGGATGAAGGGGGGAATGAGCGCCAGCGTGATGGCGATCAGGGTGTTGAACAATCCAGGCCCCAGGATGGCCACCACTATGATGGCCAGCAGCAGGGAGGGGATGGAGAGCAGGGTGTCGAGCAGGTGATGGAGCACGCTCGACTTCACCCCCTTGCTCATGCCGCCGAGGATGCCGATGGCCGAGCCGACGACGAGGGCGATCACCACCACCAGCAGGGCGTTGCCGAAGGTGAGGCGGGCGCCCGCGACGAGGCGGGAGAGGATGTCGCGGCCCAGATCGTCGGTGCCGAGGAAGTAGTCGATGTTGCCCGTACTGGCCCAGGAGGGGGCGAGCAGCAGGCGGTTGCTGTGTTGATCGTCGATGCCGTAGGGGATCACCAGGGGCCCGATGAGGGTGACCAGCAGCAGCAGGCCAAAGCACCAGAGCCCCGCCATGGCCAGCGGGTTGCGCCGGTAGGAGGCCCAGGTCTGCTCGAGGGGGGAGAGGATCCTGAGCTCCGGATAGATGTTCGATTTATCGTGCATGATGCAGGCTCCCGCCCTGGCCGTCAGCGGATTCAGTCTTGTCGTGCATAGAGTTCTTTGCGCCGTGCCGGATACATGATGGTGGTCAGCAGCTCGGTGCTGACGCTGATGAAGATGACGAAGCTGGCCACCACCAGGGAGGCGCCGCGGATGGCGGCATAGTCCTGCAGGGCGATGCTGCTCACCAGCCAGCGGCCGATGCCGGGCCAGTCGAACACCACCTCGGTGATCATGGCGGAGGTGAGCACGCTGCCGAGTTGCAGCCCGAGCAGGGGCAGTACGGGCGGCAGGGCATTCTTGAGGCCGTGGCGCCAGACGATCTGGCGACGGGAGAGGCCACGACTCGCCGCCGCCTTGATGTAGTTCTGTTTCATCACGTCGATGAGGGAGCTGCGCACGTGGCGGATCACCTCGGTAGTGGGCACCACGGCCAGCACCAGAGAGGGCAGCACCAGGTGGCGCAGGGCGTCATGCAGCGCCGCTTCCCGCCAGGGCTCCTCGCTCAGCAGCACGTCGACGATGGCGATCCCCGTGATGGAGGGGACGTCGTAGAGCAGGCTGATCTGGCCGGAAGAGGGCAGCCAGCCGAGATCCAGGGAGAAGAACATCACCATCAGCAGGGCCAGCCAGAAGACGGGCACGGCATAGCCGACGAGGCCGGCGGCCATGATGGAGAGATCCAGTCCGCGCCCCTGGTAGAGGGCCGCAAGAGTCCCGAGCGGGATCCCCACCAGCAGCGAGATGGCGAAGGCCGCGAGACAGAGCGCCAGGGTGGCCGGGAAATAGTGGCGGATCTCGTCCAGCACCGGCTGGCCCGAGACGCTGGAGAGGCCGAAGTCCCCCGCGAAGATCCGCAGCAGGAAGTCAGGATAGCCGTGCCAGAAGTCCAGCACCTGGGTGACGAGGCGAAACTCCAGCAGGTAGGCCCCCAGGGTCAGCACCAGCAGGGTGATCACCAGCAGGGTGATGCGGCGCAGAATATAGAAAAACATGCTTATGCCTCCAGGTGCGGCTGCGCCGATGGGCGCCGACGGCCGCCGCCGATGGGATGGGTATCAGTCATCGTCACTCCCGATAGGCCTGGTTGAAGGTGGTGCCCCCGAAGGGCATGAGCCTCAGCCCCTGGATGTCGTTGCGACTCACCTGGGTGCGCAGGGCATGGGCCAGCGGAATGAGCGGCAACTGCTCGTTGAGCAGGGACTGGGCATAGTAATAGTTGCGCAGGCGGAAGGCGAGCTGCGGGGTGGTCACAGCGTCGTCCAGCAGCTGATCGAAGGCCGGGCTGCACCAGCGGCTGTAGTTGTTGCCCCGCTCGACGGCGGCGCAGCTCAGCAACTGGCGGAAGAAGTTGTCCGGATCCGCGTTGTCGGCGATCCAGCCGGAGAGCAGGCTGTCGTACTGCCCCTTGGCGAGCCGGGTCTCGATGACCGGCCAGGCCTGCTGCACTATCTTGAGGCTCACCCCAATCTTGGCGAGATCGCTGCGCATCAGCTGGGCGGTCTTGAGGCCGTCCGGGTTGTAGGGGCGGGCGCCGGGCTGCACCAGCACCTGCATCTCGAAGCCGTTGGGGTAACCCGCGTCCTTGAGCAACTGGCGAGCGAGCTTGAGATCCTGCTTGCGCTGGGGCAGGGAGGGGTTGTAGCCCCAGGAGAGCGGCGGCAACAGGCTGGCGGCGCTCTGGCCCGTCTCGAAATAGACCGCCTGCAGCAGGTTCTGCACGTTGATGGCGCTGGCCAGCGCCTGGCGCACCTGCACCTTGTTGAAGGGCGCCTTGCGAGTGTTGAGGGCGAGGAAGGCGACGTTCATCCCCGACTGCACCGACAGATCCAGGTGGGAGTCCTTGTCGATCACCGACAGCTGGCTGGCGGAGGGGGTGCTCATGACGTCGCACTCACCGGTCAGCAGCTTGGCGAGTCGCTTGGAGGATTTGGGGGTGATGTCGTAGACGAGCTGCTCCATCCTGGCCTCGCCCCCCCAGTAGCCGGGATGGCGCAGGTAGCGCACGAACTCGTTGTGGCGGTACTCCTTGAAGCTGAAGGGGCCGGTGCCGACGGGCCTGCTGTCCAGCAGGTCCGGGGTGCCGGCCTCCTGCATCTGCTGCGCATACTCCGCCGACAGCACGATGGCGTAGTCGCTGGCCAGGGTCGCGAGGAAGGAGGCGTCAGGCCGGCTGAGCTCGAACACCACCTCCCGGGGGCCCTTCTTGTAGACCCGCTTGATGAGGCTGCTGAGCCCCAGCCCGTAGAAATAGGGATACTCGCCGCCGGAGACGTGATGGAAGGGGTGCTGCTCGTCCAGCAGGCGCTGCCAGGTGAACAGGACGTCATCGGCGTTGAAGTGGCGTGTCGGATTGAACCAGGGGGTGTGGTGGAAGGTCACCCCCTTGCGCAGGGTCAGGGTATAGGAGAGGCCGTCCTCGCTCACCCGCCAGCGGGTGGCGAGCCCCCCCTCGATGTCCAGGGTGTTGGCATTGACCTCGAGCAGGCGATCGTAGAGGGGGCGGGCACTGGCATCCAGGGTCGCATCCGAGTTGGCCAGTTGCGGGTTGAAGGTCCGGGGAGCCCCTTCGGCGCAATAGATGAGCCCGGTTTTGGAGGCCTCATCGCGTTTTTGACAGCCGCCGACCAGTACCAGGACACCGATCAGCAGGGGGGTGAGCATTCTCATGTTGGAACCATGTTGTCAGACAAAGTTGCCCACCATGGGGCGGGCGCGTTGCGGGAGCCTGCCGGGCGGGCACTCCCATCGGGGTTGGCGTGCGTCGCGCTGCGCAGTCCACACGCACAGCACGCACAGACCTGGCCTTGGGCATCAGCCCTGCTCCAGGTTGCCACTGTTGTCATCCCCGTCGAGCAGCTGGTATTTGCGCAGCATGCCCCTGAACTGGTGGTAGCTCAGGGCCAGCAACTGGGCCGCTTTGCGCTGATTATACTGGGATTGCTGCATCGCTTGCTTGAGTAAATTAATCTCGTATTCCGCTACCGCCCCCTTGAGATCCAGCGGCAGGTTCGGGGCAGAGGCACCGTTTACCTGTGTCGGCTCGGGGGTTGCGGCAACGGTCTTGCCGGTGGCATTGGGGCGCCAGGGGGAGTCAAAGGGGTTGAGCACCAGCTCCGCCAGCGGCAACTGGGGGTTGCCCTGGCGATAGAGGCTGCGCTCCACCACGTTCTTCAGCTCCCGCACGTTGCCGGGCCAGGGGTAGTCCAGCAGCAGCTGGGTCGCCTTGCGCGAGAAGCCGGCAAACAGCGGATAGCCCAGCTCCCGGGTCATGCCGTGGGCGAAGTGCTCCGCCAGCATCAGGATGTCCTCGCGCCGCTCCCGCAGCGGGGGCAGGGTGATGACGTCGAAGGCGAGCCGGTCCAGCAGATCGTGGCGAAACTGCCCCTTGTCGGCCAGCGCCGGCAGATCCTCGTTGGTGGCGCACACCAGCCGCACGTCCACCTTGAGCGCCTTGGCGCCACCCACCCGCTCGAACTCCCCGTACTCGATGACCCGCAGCAGCTTCTCCTGCACCCGGGCGCTGGTGGTGGCCAGCTCGTCGAGGAAGAGGGTGCCGCCGTCGGCCCGCTCGAAGCGGCCCTGATGGCGCTTGGCGGCGCCGGTGAAGGAGCCCGCCTCGTGGCCGAACAGCTCGGTCTCCAGCAGGCTCTCGCTCAAGGTGGCGCAGTTGATGGTGACAAAGCTTTGATCCCAGCGATCCGAGAGATAATGTAGGCGGTGGGCGATGAGCTCCTTGCCGGTCCCCCGCTCGCCGATGATCAGCACGGGTTTGCGCAGGGGCGCGAGGCGCGAGGCCTGCTCGATGATTTCTAGAAACGCGTTGGATTCACCCAACAGACTTTCCGTGGCCGTGGTCATCCCTGCCCCTGTATCGTTGAAAAATCTGGTTAATCTTACCAAAAGTTGGTTATTTTAATCATCTCTTGTTTCTGGGGCACTTGAATGTCAACGGGAGTGCCCATATAAATCAACAAGTTAATAATTGTTCCAGATTGGCACACAAGTTGCCATTGTCAATGGAGAAACAACCCGATGCCTATCACAGGAGTACAATCATGAGCATTTTTTCCCGCCTGGCCGACATCATCAATTCCAATCTGACGTCCCTGCTGGACAAGGCGGAAGATCCCCAGAAGATGGTGCGTCTGATCATCCAGGAGATGGAAGATGAACTGGTGAAGGAGCGCTCCAACCTGGCCCGCTTCCTCGCCAACCAGAAAGAGATCGGTCGCCAGGTGAGCCGCCATCAGGAGCGGGTCGCCGAGTGGCAGGGCAAGGCGGAGCTGGCCCTGACCAAGGGACGCGAGGATCTGGCCCGGGCCGCCCTCATCGAGAAGAGCAAGCAGACCGAGCTCGCCGACACCCTCGAACGGGAGCTGCAGGCGGTGAACAGCGGCATCGACAAGCTGGGGGAGGAGATCCGCCAGCTGGAAGCCAAGCTGGAGGACGCCCGTGCCCGCCAGAAGGCGATGGCCATTCGCAGCGAAGCGGCCAGCAGCCGCCTCAACGTCCAGAGCCAGGTGGCCCGTGGCGGCAGCCAGTCCGTGGTCAGCAAGTTCGAGCGCATGGAGCGCCGCATCGACGAGATGGAGGCCCGCGCCGATCTGGGCCAGTCCGACAAAGCGCTCGCCCAGCAGTTTGCCGAGCTGGAAGCCGACGATCAGATCAGCCGCGAGCTCGAGGCCATGCGCCAGAAACTCGGTCAGAGCGACAGCAAACAGGGGGAGTAACAGATGGAAGATCTGCTGGGTGTGTTGATGGTTCCCATGGTGGTCTTCATGGTGGTGGTGGCCCCCATCTGGCTGGTGCTGCACTACCGCGCCAAGGGGCGGATCGGTGCAGGCCTTGCCGACAGCGAGCGGGAACAGTTGCAGGGGTTATTGGCCCGTGCCGAGAAGATGCAGGAGCGGGTCGGGGCCTTGGAGTCGATTCTGGACGCTGAAGTCCCGGGCTGGAGGAGCAGGGTATGACACAGTGGAGCAGAGAGAAACGCAATCTCTATCGTGACCCCCAGCGGGGCAAGATAGCGGGCGTCTGTGCCGGTCTTGCCGACTACTTCGGCGTCGAGACCTGGATAGTGCGGCTGCTGGCCATCAGCGGCCTCATCTTCGCCGGTTTCATTACCTTCACCGCCTACATCGCCGCCTGGTTCCTGCTCGACAAGAAGCCGGTCACCCTCTACGGGGAGCAGGAGGAGGAGTTTGCCGAGGTGCGCATGAAGGCGCGCAGCTGGCAGGCGGGGATCACTCCCCATCAGGCCCTGGGCCGCATCGCCCGTGAGCTCGACAGCCTGGAGCCCAGGGTGCAGCGCCTCGAGAAGCTGGTGACCTCCAAGGAGTTCACCCTGCAGCGGGAGTTCAGCAAGCTGTAATGCCCTGGGCCCGAGGGTGATGCCTCGTGGCCCCTGCGCCCGACCTGACAACAAGGAGGCAAAGACCCGCCTTGATACGTAACAAACTCGAACACTCCTGGTCCGTGCTGCAGCATAAGGCCTTCGAGGTGGTGAACCGGGCCCGGGATCGCCACATCCGGCTGGCGGTCACCGGCCTCTCCCGCAGCGGCAAGACCGCCTTCATCACGGCGCTGGTGAACCAGCTGGAGCACGCGGCCATCGACGGCCGGCTGCCGCTCTGGGATGCCCAGCGCCAGGGGCGGATCCTGGGGGCCCGCCGGGTGCCCCAGCAAAACGCCCACATCCCCACCTTTCCCTACGAGCGGGGCCTGGACGCCCTGTTTGGCGAGCCGCCCGCCTGGCCGGAGCCCACCCGCGGGGTGGCCGAGGTGCGCCTCGAGATCCGCTATCGCACCCGCCACCCGGTGCGTCGGCACCTGGGGGAGATCTCCACCCTCTATGTGGATCTGGTGGACTACCCGGGGGAGTGGCTGCTGGACTTGCCGCTGCTGGAGCTCGACTACGAGCAGTGGAGCGAGCAGGTGCGTGGGCAACTGCGCCGCCCCGAGCTGCAGGCCCTGGCCTCGGGCTGGCTGACGCCCGGCTGGCAGGCGGATCAGCCCTTAGAGGAGCGAGCGGCCAGCGAGCTGGCGGCCCGCTACACCGACTATCTGCACGCCTGCAAGCGGGAGCTCGGGTTGCACCTCATCCAGCCGGGGCGCTTCGTGCTGCCGGGGGAGTATGCCGGTGCACCGCTGCTGCAGTTCGTGCCCTGGGTCTGGGATGTCCCGGCCCGGACCCCGGCCGACGGCACCCTCTACGCCACCTTCAAGCAGCGCTTCGAGCAGTACAAGCAGCACCTGGTGCAGGGCTTCTACGAGCAGCACTTCGCGGGCTTTGATCGCCAGATCGTGCTGGTGGACTGCCTGCAACCCCTGAATGCCGGCGCCGCCAGCTTCGGCGACATGCAGCAGGCCATCGCCCGCATCATGGAGAGCTTCGCCTATGGCAAGAGCAACTGGTGGCGGCGGCTGTTTGCCCCGCGCATCGACAAGTTGTTGTTCGTGGCGAGCAAGGCGGATCACGTCACCCCGGAGCAGCACGCTCCCCTGGTCTCCCTCTTGCAGCACCTGGTGAGTCGCGGCCGGGGTCAGGCCCGCTTCGAGGGGATAGAGACCGAGTGTCTGGCGCTCGCCGCCATCAAGGCCACCGAGGTCGGCAAGGGAATGGCCAATGGCCGCGAGTTCCCGGCCATTCGCGGCACCAGCCTCGCCGGCGAGCCGCTGCTCGTCTTCCCGGGGGAGGTGCCCTCCCAGATACCGCCGGCCCAGTGGTGGCACACCCAGGGCTTCGATTTTCAGGCATTTCGCCCGCTGCCCATGAGCGCCCATCAGGCGCTGCCCCATATCCGGCTCGACGCGGCGCTGGAGTTTCTGCTCGGGGATCACCTCGAATAACCGGCATCGTCCGAAGGAGCAGACAACAAGATGAACGATCAGATCAAACCGGCACCGCTGCAAGGCAAGGTGATCCTGGAACCCGCCCTGGCGGCGCAGGAAGAGCGGCCACCGGCTCCCGCCCAGCGCCTGGAGGAGGCGAGCTTCGAGCGTCTCGAGGCGCTGGACGAACTCACCGAGGTCGAGCCCGCCCTCACCCCCAGGCCGCGCCGCCACCGCCTGCTGGCCTGGGGGCTGGGGGCGGTCGGTCTGCTCTCCCTGGGTCAGTTCGGCGTCTTCCTCGTCGATCAGTTTGCCTCGTCGCCGTTCTGGGGCGGCGCCTGGCTGCTCGCCAGCGGCCTGGTGGCGGTGGGCACGGCCGGCGTAGCAGGGCGCGAATGGCTGCGTCTGCGCACCCTTAAAAAACGCCAGGACGTGCGCTCGCGGGCCGAAGACCTGCTCGCCCATCAGGGGGTCGGGCAGGGGCAGGCGTTCTGCGAGCAGCTGGCCGAGCGCAGCGGTGACAAGGGGCGGGAGGGGTATCGCAGCTGGCTCGCCCAGCTCGACGAGAGCCACAGCGACCGGGAGGTGCTGACCCTCTACAGCCAGCTGGTGCTGACCGAGCGGGACAGGCTGGCACAGGCCAGGGTGGCGAAATGGTCGGGGGAGGCCGCCGTGCTGGTGGCCCTGAGCCCGCTCGCCACCGTCGACATGATGCTGATGCTGTGGCGCAACCTGCGGATGATCGAGGACATCGCCGACGTCTACGCCATCGAGCTCGGCTACTGGAGCCGCATTCGCCTCATTCGCCAGGTGTTTCGCAACATGCTCTATGCGGGCGCCACCGAGCTGGTGACCGAGGTGGGCATGGACTTGCTGGGCGCCGAGCTCACCGCCAAGCTCTCCGCCCGCGCGGCGCAGGGGGTGGGGGCAGGGCTGCTCACCGCCCGTCTGGGCCTGCGCACCATGGAGGCGTGCCGCCCGCTGCCCTGGTGCGCGGACGAGAAGCCGAAGTTGGGCGAGCTGAGAAAGCGGCTGATCGGCCAGCTGGCGGGCTACCTCAACAAGGGGTGAGTGGCGGGCCAGGGGTCGATTGTGGTTGTCACAAATTATTTACAAATGTCCGCGGCAGCCGACCCTTGGGTCGGCTGCTTTTTTGGGGGGCAAACCGTTACCATGATCCCATGGCTCGCAGGCGAGTCACCGCCCGAAGGGCGGGGTCGGCACCCAGAGGATGGAAGCATTCATGGCAAGTCTCTACACGGCGCATCAACCGGATGCACAGGGCAGGGTCCACTACACGGACGAGGAGCACGGCACCTGGCAGATCCTGATCGAACGCCAGCTCGCGGCGCTGGAGGGCAAGGCCTGCGACGAATACCGGGCAGGGTTGGCGCGACTCGCGTTGCCCCGGGATCGCATTCCGCAGCTGGGCGAGATCAACGCCGCCCTGACCCCAGCCACCGGCTGGTCGGTGACTGCGGTGCCCGCGCTCATCTCCTTCGACCGCTTCTTCGCCCTGCTGGCGGATCGCCAGTTTCCGGTGGCCACCTTCATCCGGCGCCGGGACGAGCTCGACTACCTGCAGGAGCCCGACATCTTTCACGAGATCTTCGGCCACTGCGCCATGCTGACCAACCCGGCCTTCGCCCATTTCACCCACCTCTATGGCCGGCTCGGGCTCGGTGCCAGCAAGGAGGAGCGGGTCTTTCTGGCTCGGCTCTACTGGTTTACGGTGGAGTTCGGGCTCTTGCAGGGGGGCGAGGGGCTGCGTATCTACGGCGGCGGTATCCTCTCCTCCATCGGCGAGACCGCCTACGCGCTTTCCGGCAAACCCGAGCTGCAACCCTTCGATCTGCTGGAAATACTGCGAACCCCCTATCGCATCGACATCATGCAACCCGTCTATTTCGTGCTGCCGAGCCTGGATACCCTCTACCGTCTGGCACCCCAGGCCATCATGGACGCCGTCGCCCAGGCCCGTCGCCTCGGCCTGCGTCCGCCCCGCTTTGCGCCCGTTTCCGGCAAGCAGGCGAGCTAACCCGTTTCCATCCCCACGATGCAGTAATGAAAGGAGTCCCGAATGTCTGAACTGGCGAGTCAACGATGCGAGGCGTGCCGCGCCGACGCCCCCAAGGTGAGCGACGAGGAGCTGGGCGAGTTGATGCACCTCATCCCCGACTGGCAGCCCCTGGTGGTCAACGGCGAGCTGCAGCTGAGGCGCGAATTCGTGTTTCGCAACTTCAAGGAGGCGCTGGCCTTCACCAATCGGCTCGGCGAGCTGGCGGAGGCGGAGTTTCACCACCCGGCGATCCTGACGGAGTGGGGCAGGGTGACCGTCAGCTGGTGGACCCACAAGATAGGTGGGCTGCATCGCAACGACTTCATCATGGCGGCACGCACCGACGAGCTGCTGAAGTAATCGCCGCCAAAACACGGCACAAGATGGGCCTGCCCGGTGAAAACGGGGCGGGCCCGCATTTTTATGGGGGAGCGCTCGCACTGGCGGGATCGAGTCTGTATTATCCGGTCATTCAGAATGTTAGCTAGGAAGTGTGTGCCGAATGCGTCTTGAAGTCAGCTGTGAAGACCGTCTGGGCCTGACCCGGGAATTGCTCGACCGACTGGTGGAGCACAACATCGATCTGCGCGGCATCGAAATCGATACCTCAGGCATCATCTATCTCAACTTTCCCGAGCTGGAGTTTCGCGACTTCCAGCACCTGATGCCGGAGATCCGCCGCATTCCCGGGGTCTACGACGTCAAGACCATCCCCTACATGCCCTCCGAGCGGGAGCACCACGAGATCGAGGCCCTGCTCAAGGCGCTGCCGGATCTGGTCTTCTCCCTCGACAGCAAGGGGCGGGTGACCCAGGCCAACCAGGCGGCCCTCACCACCCTCGGCTTGTCGGTGGACGAGGTGCGCGGCGTGGCGCTCGGCTCCCTGGTCAAGGGCTTCTCCTTCACCCGCTGGCTGGAGGCGAGCGAGATCAAGCCCCAGACCTGCAAGCTGAGCCTCGGCGGCGAGGAGTACCTCGGGGATCTGATGCCGCTCTTCGTTGCCGAGGAGAAGGGCAGGCAGGCCCTGGCCGGCGCCGTGGTGGTATTGAAATCCGCCCGCCGGGTCGGCATGCACTTCAGCGCCCTGCACGCGGTGGAGGTGGGCGGCTTCGAGCATCTGCAGGCCGAGAGCCCCAAGATGAAAGAGGTGCTGGCCCAGGCCGCCAAGCTCGCGATGCAGGATGCCCCCCTGCTCATCGTGGGCGAGACCGGCACCGGCAAGGAGCTGCTGGCCCGCGCCTGTCACGGTGCCAGCCTGCGCTCCAGCCACCCCTTCATGGCGCTCAACTGCGCCGCCATGCCGGACAACGTGGCCGAGAGCGAGCTGTTCGGCTATGCCCCAGGCGCCTTTGGCAACAACACCGAGGGCAAGCGCGGCGTGCTGGAGCTGGCGAGCGGTGGCACCCTGATGCTGGACGAGATCGGCGACATGTCCCCCCATCTGCAGACCAAGTTCCTGCGGGTACTGCAGGACGGCGTGTTCCGCCGGGTCGGGGACGAGCAGGAGGTGAGGGTCAACGTGCGCTTCATCTGCACCACCCAGAAGCAGCTGCTGGATCTGGTGCACGAGGGCAAGTTCCGGGAAGACCTCTATTATCGCCTCAACGTGCTGAGCCTCAGCCTGCCGCCGCTGCGCGAGCGCAAGGCGGACATCATGGCCCTGGCCCAGCAGTTCGTCGCCCGCTTCGCCAGCGAGTTGCAGCGCCCCCGCCCGCGCTTTACCCGCAACATGGCCGAATACCTGACCGCCTACCGCTGGCCCGGCAACGTGCGCCAGCTGCGCAACTGCCTCTACCGTGCCATGACCCTGCTGGAAGGGGACGAGCTCGGCCCCGAGCACGTGGATCTGCCGGTGGCGGCGGATGCCATGCCGCTCATCGACGAGTGGTTCGAGGGGGGGCTGGACGAGGCGGTGAAACGCTTCGAGAGCCGGCTGCTGGAGCGGCTCTACCCGGCATTTCCCTCCACCCGCCAGCTGGCCAAACGGCTCGGGGTCTCCCACACCGCCATCGCCAACAAGCTGCGCGAATACGGGATTGGCAAGAAGTAGCCTCGGCGCGCCCTGCCGGAGGACTGTGCCCTGCCCCTCGGGGGCGCCGTTGCGACACGGGGTGACGCACCCTGTGCGTATACGGATGGGGCTCGGCCATCCGGCTGGTAAGCTCGGTGCGACTCCCCTTCAGGCACACCCTTCATGGGCGTCGGCCCATTCCGGCGCCGGCGTGAACATAAGCGCGGGCATCATGCAGTTGTTTTGTTTCATCCGGATATTGACGTGGCTGGTGCCGCTGGTCTGCATGCTGGTGCTGGCCAACGCCGCCGTGGCCGCCACCTCGGCCGAGGTGCGCAGCGACATGGTGCGCCAGACGGTGCTCGACATCCTCAGCTATACCCGCTGGCCCAGCGAGCCTGCCCGGCTGCAGGTCTGCATCACGGCTCCGACGGAATACGCGGCATCGCTCCTCGCCATAGACCGCCAGGCCAACGGGCGTCCGGTGGAGGTGCATCGCTACGAGTTCGACGACGAGGCGCTTACCCGGCGCTGCGATGTCATCTATCTGGGGATCCTGACCTCGGAGCAGCGCCTCTCCCTGTTCGAGCGGCTGCGGGGGCACGCCATCCTCAGCATCAGCGAGCAGAGCCGCGAGTGCATCGCCGACGCGGTCTTCTGCCTGCAGGCAGGGGAGCGGGTGCGTTTTAGGGTCAACCTGGATGCGCTCGCCCGCAGCGGCGTGCGGGTGCACCCGGCCGTGCTCAAACTCGCACGGGCAGACGAGGATCCGCGATGAGGATCCCGTACGCAGGCCAGAGGCTCACCCTGCGCCAGAGCCTGGGGCGCACCCACATGATGATCTCCCTGACCGCCGTCTGCATGGCGGGCCTGTTCCTGACCGTCACGGCACTGCTGGCGCTGCGCCTCTATGCGGATCACAACCTCAAGCTGGTGGCGCGGGCCATCAGCTATACCGCCGAGGCGGCCGTGGTGTTCGATGACGAGGAGGCGGCGAGAGACGCCCTGGAGGCCATCACCTCCCGGGAAGATATCGCCAGCGCCAGCATAGTGCTGCCGGACGGCCAGGTGCTGGCGAGCTGGCGCCGGGCCATCACCACCCCCTGGACCGCGCTGGAGCAGCACCTGGCCCGCCTCATCCTGCCGGGGCCCGTGGTGCAGCCCATGGTGCGGGAGCACCGGGAGATAGCCCGGGTGCTCCTGGTCGGCCACGGGCAGTTCCTGTTGCGTTTCCTGCTGCAAACCCTGCTGGCGACCCTGGTGTGCCTGCTGCTCAGCATCCTCGGGGCGCTCCATGTGGCGCGCCGCATGCAGCGCTCCATCACGGCCCCCCTCAAGGCCCTGACCGAGGTCGCCTACAACGTCAGCCGCCAGCGCGCCCTCAAGCAGCGGGTGCCGGCGGCCAATATTGCCGAACTGCACGAGCTCGGGGAGGACTTCAACTCCCTGCTCGACGAGCTGGAGGCCTGGCAGGCCCATCAGAAGCGGGAGAACGCCAGCCTGTTGCACCGGACGACCCATGACGCCCTCACCGGCCTGCCCAACCGCGCCCTGTTCGAGGCGCGCCTGGGGCAGGCCATCCAGGCGGGCAGCACCCAGCAGGAGCGCTTCGCCCTGATCTATCTCGATTGCGACCGCTTCAAGCAGATCAACGACAACCTGGGCCACGGCATCGGGGACGAGGTGCTCATCGCGCTGGCGCGTCGGGTGCAGCACCAGCTCAGGCCGCTGGATCTGGTGTGTCGCCTCGGGGGGGACGAGTTCGTCATCCTGCTCGCCCCAGTCCGGGGAGAGAGCGAGGTGCACGAGGTCATGGCGCGGATCCAGCAGGCGATGAGCACCCCTGTGGTCCTGAGCGACGGCCGCCATCTGGGGGTGGGCATCAGCATGGGCGCCGCCCTCTATCCCGAGCAGGGGGAGACGGCGGACGCCCTGTTGCAGTGCGCCGACGACGCCATGTATCAAGCCAAACGACAACGGAAGGAGGAGGGGAGAGAGCACAAGAGAGCCACGTGAAGTTGAACCGAAATAGTGAAAGGATGATAACAATGACCATTTTGAACCCGATCAAAACGGGGCTTGTCGCGCTGCTGCTGACGTTGCTGGCCGCATGCCAGAGCGTGCCGCAGGGGCTCACGGCGGATCAGGTCGCCACCCTCAAGGAGCAGGGCTTTCACCTGACCGACGAGGGCTGGACCCTGGACATCTCCAACAAGGTGTTGTTTGCCAACAATGTCGGGGCCCTCAATCCCCAGACTCGTCAGGTGGTGGAGCGGCTCGGCAAGGCCCTCATCGACGTGGGACTGAACCGGGCCAGAGTTGACGTCCACACCGACTCCAACGGCGAAGCCGCCTACAATCAGCAGCTCTCGCTGAAGCGGGCCCAGTCCGTGGCCGACGTCCTGATGTCGGTGGGGATGCCCCAAGGGAACCTGGATATCCGCGGCCGCGGTGAAGAGGCGCCCATCGCCGACAACGGCACCGCCGCCGGACGGGCGGAGAATCGCCGCGTCGCCATCATCATCGGCAACGACTGAACCCCCAACCCTGCGTCGGCGTCACGATCCCGCCGGGATCCCGTTTCTGTCAGTCCGACTGCGTGTGTGCCACCACTCTCCTGGCGGGGAGTGGCCCTCTCGCCCCGACCCATGCCCCTTCGACGCTTGTACTCCCCATGGCTTGCCGGCTGACAGGATCGGGGAGACGAGTCCCGTGCCCTGGGCTTGATCCAGCACAAGCAAGACTTAATTGATATTCGTTATCATTTGCATTATTTCCAGATGGTAGCCCCTCGTGATGACACCCCTGCTGACCCGGACCATGACCGGGCTTGCGACCCCGGATCCCCTCAGATTCGCCTTTACCGCCAAGACCTCGGCCCACGCCAGCCGGGGCGGCGGGGGGCCGCTGATGCTCGACGATGCAGGCTGGCACGCCTGGTGGCAGCGGGAGAGCGAGGCCGGGGAGCGGGCGATCTACATCCACATTCCGTTCTGCCGCAAGCGCTGCAGCTTCTGCAACTTCTTCGAAAACGGCGCCAACCCGGCGCGCATGAGCCGCTATGTGGCGGCCCTGTGCGACCAGCTGAGCCGGGCGGCGAAGACACCGCTCGCGCAGAGCAAGCCCTTCTCGGCTGTCTATGTGGGAGGCGGCACGCCGACCGACATGGCGGTGGCCGATCTGACGCGCCTCGGCGAGGCGATCCGCGCCTTCCCCCTGACCCCGGATGCGGAGCTGACCCTGGAGGGACGGCTCAACGGTTTCGATGACGCCAAGTGGCAGACGGCCCTGGCGGGGGGGTTCAACCGCTTCTCGTTCGGGGTGCAAAGCTTCGATACCGGGGTGCGCCGGCAGGCGGGCCGTTTCGACGACAGGGAGACCCTGCTCGCCCGGTTGGGGGCGCTGACCCGGTGCGACGAGGCCGTCATCGTCGCGGATCTCATCTTCGGCCTGCCCGGTCAGGACGACGCCGTCTGGCGTCAGGACATCGCGGACGTGATGGCGAGCGGCGTGCACGGGGTGGATCTCTATCAGCTCATCTCCATGGCGGGCACCAACCTGGCGCGCGCCGAAGCCGGGGGCAAGGCGGGATGGTCGGCGGACGGGCAGCAACGGGCCGCCATGTATGCCCATGGCGCCAGCACCCTGGAGGCGGCCGGATGGCAGCGGCTCTCCTGCAGCCACTGGCGGCGAAGCGATGCCGAGCAGAGCCGCTACAACCAGATGGCGAAGCGGGGCGCCGAGATCCTCCCGTTCGGGGCGGGAGCGGGAGGCAACGTGCTGGGCCACGGCCTGATGTATGGCCGGGATCTGGCGGCCTGGCACGCGGCGCTGGCGGAGGGTGTGCGCGCCCCCGGCATGGTGATGAGGCCCAATCCGGATGCCCGCCTCGACGGGCTGCTGCGCGGGGCACTCGACACCGGCTGGCTTGTCCTCGGGCGCTTGCCATCCCCTTTGCGGGCGCATTTGTTGCCGCTCTTTGAACGCTGGCAGCAGCATGGCCTGGCCGAGCTGACCGGGGAGACACTGGCGCTGACCCTGGCGGGGCGTTTCTGGAGCGTCAATCTACAGGCGGGGCTGTTTGAGTATCTGCAGCGCAATCCGCTGGCAGGGTCGGAGACAACCCCCGCCCATCCGGCGCAGGCCGTGCGCCATTCGCTGGCGTGAGCTTGCGGGCAGGCGGCCGGATCCAGGCAAAGAGGGGATGACGAGAACGGGGGCTCCACTGTGCCCCCGTTTTTCGTCAGTCGTTGTCGACCTCTTCCACCCGTACCCGCAGACGTCCCTCTGCGAGGGTGGTGACCAGGGGCTGGCCGGCACTCACCTGGCCGGCGCGACTGATCACCTCGCCGGACGGGGTGCGCACTATGGCGTAACCGCGCCCCAGGGTGGCCAGGGGGCTCACCCCGTCGAGGCGTGCGCTCAGCATGGCGAGGCGGTGGCTTGCCAGATCCCGGCGCCTGGCGATCAGGGCGTGGAGCCGCTCCTCGGCGAGCTGATGGCGGCGCTTCCCGGCTGCCAAGTGCTTCTCCGGGCTCTGGGCCTGCAGGCGCAGCTCGAGGTTGGCGAGGCGTCGCTCCCCCAGATGGAGGCGGCTTGCCAGCAACTGCTGCAACCGGCGGTCGAGCTCGTCAAGGCGCTGGGACTGCTGCTCCAGCCGGCGCTTGGGATCTTGGTGTTCGAGCCGCTTCTGCAGCAGGACGAAGCCGTGGCGGGCGGCGGTCTGATGCCGGGTCATGGCCTGGGTGAGCCGCTGGTGCAGGTGCACCAGGCGCTGGGCGCGGGCGCTGCTGTCCGGCGCCACCAGCTCGGCGGCGGCGGAGGGAGTGGGGGCGCGAAGGTCCGCGGCAAAGTCGCTGATGGTGACGTCCACCTCGTGGCCCACGGCGCTCACCACCGGGATGGTGGAGTGGGCGATGGCGCGGGCCACCGCCTCCTCGTTGAAGCACCAGAGATCTTCGAGCGATCCGCCGCCGCGCCCGACGATGAGCACATCCACCTCGGCACGGCGATTGGCAAGGGCAATGGCCGCGACGATCTGGGCTGTGGCGGCGCTGCCCTGCACCTGGGTCGGGTAGATAAAGACGGGCAGGTCTGGCGCCCGGCGCCCCAGCACCGTCAGCATGTCGTACAGGGCGGCGCCGGTGGCCGAGGTGACCAGCCCCACGGCGCGGGGTTCGCGGGGGAGCGGGCGCTTGCGGCCCTCGTCAAACAGCCCCTCGGCGCCGAGACGGCGCTTGAGCTCCTCGAAGCGCAGGGCCAGCATGCCGTCCCCGGCGGGTTGCATGGATTCGATGATGAGCTGGTAGTCGCCCCGGGGTTCATAGAGGGAGACGCGTGCCTGCACCAGCACCTGCATGCCGTCCTGGGGGCGAAACGGCACCCGGCGGTTGTTGCCCTTGAACATGGCGCAGCGCACCTGGGCCGACATGTCTTTCAAGGAGAAGTACCAGTGGCCGGAACTTGGCATCGCCAGGTTGGAGAGTTCCCCGGTCAGCCACACCAGCCCGAGATCCTGCTCCAGGATCATGCGCACGGCGCTGTTGAGGCGGGTGACGGTGAAGATCTGCTGCTTGTTCTGGCTGGATTGGTTGAGCTGATTCAAGGCTGGCCCTGCTGTGTGTCCGCCGGGGCGGGAGAAACGATGGGGGTCATCTTACCCCAGTTGCGTCCATCTGCCGAGCCATGGGGCCCGGCAGATGACGCGGAGCCTAGGCTTGTGCCTTGGCCGGTTTGGCGGCTCTGGCGGGGCTGGTCACCAGCCAGACCGCGAGGCAGACCACGGCGCCGCCGAGGACGAAGCCGCCGGTGAGGGTCTCGCCCAGCACCAGATAGCCCCACAGGATGCCGAACGGCGGAATGAGGAAGGTGACCGTGAGGCTGCGCAGGGGGCCGATGTCGGCGATCAGCCTGAAGTAGAGCAGGTAGGCGAAGGCGGTGCAGAGGAAGCCGACCGCCAGCACGCTGGCCCAGACCCCGGGTTGGGCCCAGTCGACGGCGGGGCCGGTGGCCAGGGTGTAGCCGAAGAAGGGGAGCAGGAAGAGGACGGCGCCGATCTGGCTGCCAAAGGCCACCAGCTTGGCATCGAGTCCGCCCCGCTCTGTGATCCAGCGCCTCGTCAGGAAGCCGGCGCAGCCATAGCAGGCGGTGGCGATGAGGCAGGCCAGCACCCCGATGGCCAGTTGACCGCTCAGGTCGACCTCCCCCGTGGTGGTGATGAGCCCGATGCCCACCAGCCCCAGCATGACCCCGGCCCACTTGCGCAAGGTCAGCACCTCGTGGAAGAAGGAGAAGCCGATGAGGGCTCCCATCAGGGGCGTGGTGGCGTTGAGGATGGCGGAATAACCCGCGGGCAACCAGAGGGCCGCCACGGCATACATCAGGAAGGGGACGCCGGAGTTGATGATGCCAAGCACCATGATGGATTTGAGCTTGCCCTGAAACTGCATGGGGGTGCGCAGCAGCAGGAGCATGGCGGCGAGCCCGACGAGGGCGAAGAAGACCCGCAGGAAGGTGGTGTTGATCGAGCCGAAGGCCGGCGCCGCGATGCGCATGAACAGGAAACTGGCGCCCCAGATGGCCGCCAGTGCCAGCAGCCTTCCATAATCCGATGTTCTCATGCTCTCTCCTTGACATGGCGGGCCGCGCCATGGTGGCGGGCAGGCTTTGCATCATGCAGGGCCTGCCCGTCCCTGGCAACCTCAGGGTCAAGGCGAAAGACAAGCAAGGCACCCCCCGGGTGATGCCTTGCCCTTTGCGCCGCCGTCACTCGTCCCCGGGCTGGCTGACGAAGGCGATCTTGTGCAGGCCCTGCCGGGAGGCCTGGGCCATCACCCGGGCGATGACGCCGTACTCCACGCGCTTGTCGATGCGCAGCTGGATCTCGGGAACCTCTGGCTTGGCCTGGCCGGCCTCGCTCATCCTGGTGAGCAGCGTCGCCTCGTCGACCTCCTTGGCGTTCCAGTAGATCTTGCCGGCCCCGTCGATGGAGAGCACCACGTCCTCCTGCCTGGGCTGGTTGGCCTGGCTGCTGGCCTCGGGCAACTCGAGCTTGACCGCGTTGGTGAGCAGGGGGGCCGTGATCATGAAGACGATGAGCAGCACCAGCATGACGTCGATCATGGGGATCATGTTGATCTCACAGAGTGGCTGATCGTCCGACTCACCCGGCAGTTTGCCAAAAGCCATTATCGCGGCCCCCTCTTGACGGACTCGACGGTGGCGAGCGGGGTGACCTTGGCGGAGCCTTGCGCAAACCCGGTCACCAGCAGGGTGAAGAGGTCATGGGCAAAGTCGTCGAGAGCCGCCAGCGTGAGACGGTTGCGACGCACGAAGAAGTTGTAGACGAGTACCGCCGGCAGGGCGACGGCGAGGCCGAAGCCGGTCATGATCAGCGCCTCGCCGACCGGCCCTGCCACCTTGTCCAGACTGCTCTGGCCGGCGGCCCCTATGGCCAGCAGGGCGTGATAGATGCCCCAGACTGTGCCAAAGAGCCCGACGAAAGGGGCCGCCGAGCCCACGGAGGCGAGGAAGGCCAGACCCTGCTCCTGGCGGATCCGCTCGGCCGTGATGGCCTGACGCAGGGCGCGCAGCAGAAAATCGTCGGGGGAGCCCAGCGCAAGGGTGGGGGGGCGCTCCTGCACCCGGCCCAACTGGGCCATGGCGGCGAGGGCTGCACGGGTCACGCGGCCATGGCTCTCTTGCGGCGGCGTCCGGGCGAGCTGGCGCTTCACCTCGTGCAGACTCTCCTGCCGCCAGAAGTCGGCGATGAAGCGGGCGCTGTGCCGCTGTTCGCGAGCCCCGAGCCAGAGCTTGAGCAGGGCGTAATAACAGGTGCCAAGTGACATCAGCACCAGCAGGATCAGCGGGGCAAGCCCGATCCCGGAGTTCTGGCTGAGCAGGTGGGCGATGCCCATGGCGTGGGTGTCGACTTCCGGATTCATGGTTCAGGTTCCTAGCTTGAAAATGATGGTGACCCTGGCCCAGTCCGCGACGGCGACCTGGTTCTGCCGGGCCGGGATGAAGCGCCAGCGGCTGACGGTCCTGCGGGCCGTCATGTCCAGGCGCCGATGACCGCTGCTGCGTTCCACCTCGACCGACTCCGCCGTGCCCTCCCTGCTGACCCGCACCTTCAGCACCACGCGACCCTCTTCACCTCGTCTGCGCGACTCGGGAGGATAGGGAGGCTCGGGGTTGTGCAAGCTGGCATCCCGGGCGATGGGGGCACTGCTCCCTCCACCGGTCCCGGTCTGCCGGGTCTTGGCCGGGGCGCTGTGGCTGTTGGCACTCTGGCTATTGGATGTGGACGTAGCCGGTGCGGTGGTTGCAACGGGGGGCACCCCAGGCAGGGCCTGGGTGGCGGGTTTGACCTCAGGAAGGGGTTTGGGCTTGGGCGGCGCCTTGGGCACCGGCTTGGGAGCTGGCTTCTTGACGACGGGCCTGACCACCTTCTGCCGCACCGGCGCAGGCTTGTTGATAGCCGGGGACCGGGCGGGAGCAGCTGCGGCTTTGGCCGGCGCGTCATCCCGGCTCGACTCCCCGGCCCAGCGGGCGGAGAGGGTGAGGGGCTCGGGCGGCGTCATGGGCGCGGGGCGGCTCTCCTGCACCAGCCAGAGGATGGCAAGGTGCAGGACCAGGGCGGTGCTCAGGCAGGCGAGCTGGACGGGGCCGAATGCCATCTTGTCGCGGGCGATGGCCGGTCTCATTGCACTGGCGTTCATCTGCCTGCTTCCTTACTGACTGTCATCTTCGTACTCAAATGTCTTATGAAATGGCGCCGAGGCCGGCCCGTGGTGCTCAGCATGCGCCACCCTGCATCCATCAAACAAGAAACATTATCAATCGCGTTTTAATCGCCAATGCCGAGATTGAGGCTGCTGAAGGCGGAGCGACAGGCACGCCGGGCACAGGTGGGCAGCCTGGGCCGAAAAGAGGCTGAGTGGGCAGAAATGAAAGCGCTATCAATCACATACAGCCTACCTCGAGGTCGATGGTGGTCACATTTCGCACTCTGAGGCCAAAAAATGGCCAGTCCATTCCCTAGACTGGCTGGGCTCATCTGAAGGCGGGACGTTGCGGATGGGGGAATGCCGGGACACACCGGCATCACACATAAACAATGAGAATAAAGGACTATCAATGGCTAGATGGATACTCGTGGCCGGATTGTTGGGAACCCTGATCACGGCGCCGAGCACGGCGGCGGAGTGGTTCTTCCGGGGCACCGCGAATGGATGGGCGGCGACCGCCATGACGTCGACGGACGGCGTCAATTTTGATACCTGCCAGCGCTTCGTGAGCGGGGATGCCAGCGGCGGCCCGCGCTTCAAGATAGACAGGTACGGCAACTGGCAGCAGAGCTACCCGGCGGCCGACTACGGGGTCAATGCCAACACGGCGTACCAGATCCGCATCAACGCCAGCACCCAGGCGGTGAGCGCGACGGCGGTGGCCAGTTGCGAGGCCTCGGGGTTTGCCAGCACCTTGCCGCAACTCAACGTGCGCGGCACCTTCAACGGCTGGGCCAGCCTCCCCATGACCCTGGTAGGGGATCACCTGTGGCAGGTGGACGCCTACATGGATGGCAAGGCGAGCCAGCGCCTCAAGTTTGATCAGGCTGGCGACTGGGCCGTCAACTTTGGCGACAGCAACGGCGACGGCGTGCTGGAGAAAAGTGGCGGCGATATCTTCTGGAACGCCGTGGGCACGGTGCGCATCCAGGTCAACGACCAGACCCTGGCCTACAGCATCACCCCCCTTGGGGATGACAACCAGCCGCCGCTCGCGGTCATCACCCCGGGGGGCACGGTGAACGTGACCCAGGGGGCGTCCCTGACCTTGAGCGGCAGCGACTCAACGGATCCCGACGGCCAGATCGCGAGCTATCTGTGGAGCAGCGGCGAGACCACGGAGAGCATGGTCGTCAACACTACCCAGACCGGCACCTTCACCTATGGCCTCACGGTCACCGACGATCAGGGTGCCAAGGGCAGCAGCAGCGTGAGCGTGGTGGTCGGGGCAGGACAGAGCGGCGACAGCTGGTACTTCCGGGGCACGGCCAACAACTGGGGGCTCACCCCCATGATCAGCGAGGATGGCACCACCTTCTGCACCGAGCAGGCCTTTGGCAGCAACAACCCCCGCTTCAAGATTGACCACAAGGGGGACTGGACCGAGGCGTATCCGGCCCAGGATTACCTGGTCAGCGCCAACACCAGCTATCGCATCTGCTTTGACAGCCTGCGCAAGGCCATCGAGGTGGAGACACTGGCCGGGGCCGATCTGCAGGCCCCCACGGTGACTGCCACCCCGGCCCCGGGGAGTTATGTGGACAGCCAGTCCATCACCCTGGGGGTGAGCGACGATCAGGACAGCGCCCCCACCGTGCATTTCACCACGGACGGCAGCCAGCCCACCACGGCATCGGCCCGCTATGCAGGCCAGCCCCTGGTGGCGAGCGACAAGGGGAGCGGCACCGATCTGGTGATCCGCACCCTTGCCATCGACGCCAGCGGCAATCAGCGCGAGCAGCGCTTCGAGTACCGTATCGGCGAGCAGGGGGTGGCGAGCGGCGATTTTCGCGCCGAGAGCATCTATTTCCTGCTGACCGCCCGCTTCTATGACGGCGATGCCGGCAACAACTACCATAACCGGGATCGCTACAAGGCGGGGGATCCCCACTGGCGCGGCGACTTCAAGGGCTTGATCGCCAAGCTCGACTACATCAAGGATCTCGGCTTCACCGCCATCTGGGTGACGCCGCCGGTGGAGAACCGCTCCGGCCTCGACTACCACGGCTACCATGCCTACGACTTCTACCGGGTCGATCCCCGTCTGGAGTCGCCGGGGGCGGGTTACCGGGAGTTCATCCAGGCGGCCCACGCCAAGGGGCTCAAGGTGATCCAGGACGTAGTGCTCAACCACTCGAGCCAGTACGGTCTGCGCGGCAAGACCTGGATCGATCGCCTGCCGGTCAAATACTACGTACCGGCGGGGTCGAGTCAGGGACTCATCAACAACGGCCCCTATCAGGGCAACCTCGGGGACTACGCCAGCGCCAACCGCTGTGACGACGACAACCCGGCGGCTCCCGACTGGTACAAGGCCCGCTGCCAGTCCGATCCGGCGGGCACCCAGCCCCTGATAGATCCCAAGACCGGCGCCACCGTGCCGAGCGCAGGCTACAACCCCAACCGCTTCTTCGGCATCGACGCCCAGACCCTGGATCCCACCTGGTATCACCTGGACGGCTTCATGTCCGGCGGTGACTGGGAGAGCCCGCTCGCCCTGCAGCGCAAGCACATGGCGGGGGACTGCATCGATCTCGCCACCGGCAACCAGAACGTCAAGGACTACCTCAACGGCGCCATCCGTCAGTACCTCGACATGGGGGTGGATGCGATTCGCATCGATACCTTGAAACACATCGAGCGGGACGAACTGCTGACCTATGTCCACGACTGGCAGGCCCACAAGCCGGGGCTGTTCGTCTTTGGCGAAAACCTGGTCAAGGGCACCGGCTGGGGCTCTGAGCTGGCCAATGACAACGCCTCGGCGGTGATCCGCCCCTGGTGGTATACCCGCACCACGCCAAACCCGGCGGATCCCCGGGCAGGGGGCGATTCGGGTCTCTCTGTGCTGGACTTTTCGCTGTTCTCCACCTTCCGTGACAACGTCACCCGGGGGAACTTTGGCGGGGTGGGGGGGATTTTCGCCATGGACTGGGTCTATGGGGATGCCACCAAGCTCATCACCTTCTTCCAGAACCACGATGTGGGGCCGGACAATGACTTCAAGTACCGCTACGGCGGGGAAGAGGGCAATGCGGCCATGACCTACAACCTGCTCTGGACGGCGCGGGGCATCCCGACCCTCTACTACGGGGAGGAGGTGATGTTCCAGGCGGGCAAGCCGCAAGACATCGACGGTGCCACCATGACGGTGGATCAGACCGGCCGCGCCTACTACGGGGAGGTGCTGGACAACCCGGCCACCCCGAGCCACCCGCTCTACCAGCACATCAAGCGCCTGAACCAGATCCGCAAGGCGGTGCCCGCCCTGCAGAAGGCGCCCATGAGCCAGGTGAACGAGTGGGGTAGCGGCATCAGCTTCGTGCGTGATCTGAGCGCCGAAGGCAGCTACGCCGCCGTGGGCCTCGCGGCCAACTCGGCCCAGCAGATAAGCCTGAGCGGCCTGAAGAACGGCACCTACAGGGACGCGGTGACCGGCGCGAGCCAGAGCGTCAGCAGCGGCAGTCTGAGCTTCGCGGTGCCCGCCTATTCGGCCCGAGTCTGGGTGCTGAATGGCCCGGGCAAGGTGGGGGTGGACGGCAAATACCTCAAGTAAGGAAACGCAGTCGCCCTGTGCAGCGAGTCGGCCTTCGGGCCGACTTTTTTATGGCACCGAGGCATGAAGCGGGGGGATGAGAGCAGGCGCAGGTCGCGTCGGGCGAGGCAAGCGCACGGCACCGGGTTGCACTATTTTAGTGCTCTTGCCCTCATGTGGTGCAATTCCTTGTCATTTGCCCTTGAGCCCAATTCCGCAGAAACACGCCATATCGCCCCCATGGTTCCCCCATGATGGGCATCATCCATGCTGTAAAGTGGCATTCCATCGGCATGATCCACCGAATAAACGGGTTGATCAGGAAGGACCACGACATGTTTTTTGGTTAATTGGCTGAACATGCTGATCCGGCATGGGGGCCGATCCCGGGGCTGGCATGATCAATCTGTTTTTTGTCGGCTGTACGGAATTTAAATTCGATTTTTCATGGTATCTCGGACTCTTGTTTTGATTGGCGCTCTTTTTGCTGTGACTTGTCATCCCCATGATGGCGACATCAGGGGCAGGGGGCCGCAAGGCCGGGGGCGGGTGCCAGCGGGGTGAATGCGCCGCCGCCATCCGTGCCGGAGCGGCCTGGTATTCGGGCATCGGACGCCACAATCGATTCGTGTTAAGGAGTCATATGGAAGGTGAAATGACCATGCAGCCAGCGGCTGCGGGCAGGGGGCTGGCCCATACCCTCAAGGACGATGTCTACGGCATGGTGCTCGGGGTCATGTTTATCGCCGTGGGGCTCAATCTGCTCAAGTGTTCCGGCATGATCACCGGTGGCATCGCGGGCATCGCCCTGCTGATCGCCCATGTCAGCACCCTGCCCATCGGCGTGCTCTTCTTCCTGGTGAACCTGCCCTTCATGGTGTTCTGCTACGTCACCATGGGGCGCGCCTTCACCCTCAAGACGCTGATCGTCAACGTCGCCCTCTCGGCGGCCACCCAGGCGGTGCCGCTGCTGCTGACGGTGAGCTATGTCCATCCCCTGTTTGCCGCCCTGGTGGGGGGAACCTTCCTCGGCATGGGGGTCTTGTCTCTGGCGCGCCACAATGCCTCCGTGGGGGGCACCGGCGTGGTGACGCTCTGGTTGCAACGGCGCACCGGCATCAATGCGGGAAAGAGCCAGATGGTGCTGGATGTGCTGGTGTTTGCGCTCTCTCTGCTCACCCTGCCGCTTCCCCTGCTGCTCTGGTCAACCCTGAGTGCGCTGGCCATGAACGCCATGCTGATGAACTGGCACAAGCCGGGCCGCTATCAGGGGAACTGACCGCCGGTCTGGCTGACGGCTGAGAGGGGAAAAAAGGCCGTTCCGGGAGACTGGCGGCAGAAAGGGGCTCAACGGCAAAAAAGATCATCTTGTCGGGAAAAACGGCATGGTTACGGCTGAATTTATTGGTTTTTTGCCCTGTTGGTGGCGTTAAATCGGGCTACGCCATAAAAAATTCAAAAAACTTCTTTACCACTGCCCAATGCATGAGTAAAATTTGTCGGCAATATTTTACACCCCCACTCCTCAACGGTGAGATATTGCCATGCTCAGGATTGCCAAAGAAGCGCTGACCTTCGACGATGTACTGTTGGTTCCAGCCCACTCCACTGTTCTCCCCAATACCGCCGACCTGCGTACCAAGCTCACGTCTGCGATCACGCTGAATATTCCGATGATCTCCGCTGCCATGGACACAGTGACCGAAGCCCGTCTGGCTATCGCACTGGCCCAGGAAGGCGGCATCGGCTTCATTCACAAGAACATGTCCATCGAGCAGCAGGCTGCCGAAGTGCGCAAGGTCAAGAAGTACGAGAGCGGCGTGGTCAGCGACCCCGTTACCGTGCGCCCTGACATGACCATCGCCCAGATCAAGGAGCTGAGCCACAAGAACGGTTTCGCCGGTTACCCCGTGGTGACTGACGGCAACCAGCTGGTGGGCATCATCACCGGCCGTGATGTGCGCTTCGTCATCGATCTCTCCCAGACCGTCGAACAGATCATGACCCAGAAGGATCGTCTGGTGACCGTGCGTGAGGGGGCCCCTCGCGAAGAGGTGGTGGCCCTGATGCAGAAGCACCGCATCGAGAAGGTGCTGGTGGTCAACGGCGACTTCAAGCTCAAGGGCATGATCACCGTCAAGGACTTCCAGAAAGCCGAGCGCAAGCCCAACGCCTGTAAAGACGAGCGTGGCCGCCTGCGGGTCGGTGCTGCCGTCGGTGCTGGTGCCGGCAACGAAGAGCGCGTCGCCGCCCTGGTGGAAGCCGGTGTGGACGTGCTGCTGATCGACTCCTCCCACGGCCACTCCCAGGGCGTGCTGGATCGCATCAAGGCGACCCGTGAAGCCTATCCTGACTTGCAGATCATCGGCGGCAACGTGGCCACCGGCGCCGGTGCCAAGGCGCTGGTGGAAGCGGGCGTCAACGCCGTCAAGGTCGGTATCGGCCCGGGTTCCATCTGTACTACCCGTATCGTGACCGGTGTGGGCGTGCCCCAGATCACCGCCATCTCCGACGCCGTGGACGCCCTGGAAGGCACTGGCGTGCCGGTGATTGCCGATGGCGGCATCCGCTTCTCCGGTGACGTGGCCAAGGCCATCGCCGCCGGTGCGAGCTGCGTCATGGTGGGCTCCATGTTTGCCGGTACCGAAGAGGCTCCGGGCGAGATCGAGCTCTACCAGGGCCGCTCCTTCAAGTCCTACCGCGGCATGGGCTCCCTGGGCGCCATGTCCAAGGGCTCAAGCGATCGCTACTTCCAGACCGACAACGCCGCCGACAAGCTGGTGCCGGAAGGGATCGAAGGGCGCGTGCCGTACAAGGGCCGCCTCAAGGAGATCATCCACCAGCAGATGGGCGGCCTGCGCTCCTCCATGGGTCTGACCGGGAGCGCGACCATCGACGACATGCGCACCAAGGCCGAGTTCGTGCGCATCTCGGGCGCCGGGATGAAAGAGTCCCACGTTCACGACGTGACCATTACCAAAGAAGCCCCCAACTACCGGATGGGCTGATAAAACGGGGCCCTGCGCCCCGTTTTTCCACCCTTTTTTTATCCCGTGCTTTTTGTGACAACATCAGCCTGATGCAGGAATAAAATGACTAAAGACATTCACGCCCACCGCATCCTTATCCTGGATTTCGGTTCCCAGTACACCCAGCTCATCGCCCGTCGCGTCCGTGAAATCGGCGTCTACTGCGAGCTGTGGGCCTGGGATGTAACCGAAGCGCAGATCCGCGAGTTCAACCCGAGCGGCATCATCCTCTCCGGCGGCCCGGAATCCGTGACCGAGGCGGGCAGCCCGCGCGCCCCCGAGTACGTGTTCAACGCTGGTGTGCCGGTGTTCGGCATCTGCTACGGCATGCAGACCATGTCCGAGCAGCTCGGCGGCAAGGTGCAGTCCTCCAACCTGCGTGAATTCGGCTATGCCCAGGTCGAAGTGCTGGGCCACTCCGGCAAGACCAGCGCGCTCTTGCGCAACATCGAAGACGCCATCGCCGACAACGGCAATGCCCTGCTGGATGTCTGGATGAGCCACGGCGACAAGGTCACCGAGATCCCGGCCGGCTTCACCACCATCGCCCAGACCGCGACCTGCCCCCACGCCGCCATGGCCGACGAAGCCAAGCGCTTCTACGGCGTGCAGTTCCACCCGGAAGTGACCCACACCCGTCAGGGCGCCCGCATGCTGGAGCACTTCGTCAAGGACATCTGCGGCTGCGAGTGCCTCTGGACCCCGGCCACCATCATCGACGACGCCGTTGCCCGCATTCGTGATCAGGTGGGTGACGACGAGGTGATCCTGGGCCTCTCCGGCGGCGTGGACTCCTCCGTGGTCGCCATGCTGGTGCACCGCGCCATCGGCGATCGCCTCACCTGCGTCTTCGTCGACAACGGCCTGCTGCGTCTGAACGAAGGCCAGCAGGTGATGGACATGTTCGGCGATCACTTCGGCCTGAACATCATCAAGGTCGACGCCGAAGAGCGCTTCCTCTCCGCCCTCGCGGGCATCGACGAGCCGGAAGCCAAGCGCAAGACCATAGGCCGCGTCTTCGTCGAAGTGTTCGACGACGAGTCCAAGAAGCTCAAGAACGCCAAGTGGCTGGCCCAGGGCACCATCTACCCGGACGTCATCGAATCCGCTGCCAGCAAGACCGGCAAGGCCCACGTCATCAAGTCTCACCACAACGTCGGCGGCCTGCCGGAAGAGATGAAGATGGGTCTGGTGGAGCCGCTGCGCGAGCTGTTCAAGGACGAAGTGCGCCGTGTCGGCCTCGAACTCGGCCTGCCCTACGACATGCTCTACCGTCACCCCTTCCCGGGTCCGGGCCTGGGCGTGCGCGTGCTTGGCGAAGTGAAGAAAGAGTACTGCGACTTGCTGCGCAAGGCTGACGCCATCTTCATCGAAGAGCTGCGCAAGGCCGACCTCTACAACCAGGTCAGCCAGGCGTTCGCCGTCTTCCTGCCGGTGCGCTCCGTCGGCGTCATGGGTGATGGCCGCAAGTACGACTGGGTCATTGCGCTGCGCGCCGTCGAGACCATCGACTTTATGACCGCCCACTGGGCCCACCTGCCGTACGACTTCCTCGGCCACGTGTCGAACCGCATCATCAACGAGATCAACGGCATCTCCCGCGTGGTGTACGACGTCTCCGGCAAGCCGCCCGCAACCATCGAATGGGAATAAGGGGCTAACGCCTCTCCCAGCGGTAACGCAAAACTGTCAAAAAGGCGCCCTTGAGGCGCCTTTTCTTTTTCCAATCGTTTGCGCCTCACTTTTCCGTTCTCTAGCCGCTTTCTCACCTCCCTGCCACTGTCATATATGGCATGGGGAGTTATGGATCTCACGCTAGGCTCTGCCGTGCCAATTAAGACCTGCGCCGTGAGGCGGCGGTCGTGGCAGCAGGGGAGGGGGAAACAGCAAAGCTTTCATGTGCACTGTCGACACCGGACATACCGATATCTGGTATGGCCCCCGGCGGAGTCCGGACACCACTTGCATAAACGGGGCGGAAACCGAACAGCCAAACGAGTAGGGACAAGAGATCACTAAGGGTTTGTTATGTCAGAACAAGCGGTGCTGTTAGGCGGATGGACTGCGCACCACCAAGGCTCAGGCCGTATTCAATCGGGCGCAGGAAGGATTTGTCGGGGTGCAGTACCAACCCCTTTGAAGTCTCCACCCAGGTGGTGGCCGGCACCAATTACCGCTTCAAGTGCAAGAGCACTGTGCCGCTTGCCAAACCGATCCATGGCGAAGCCGTGGTACAGATCTTCAAATCATTGGACGGGGATGCCCATATCACCTCCATTACCCCGATTTGATTGGGTGGTGGGGCAAGGCGGGGAGGGGGAATAACCTCCAACCTGTTTGCTCCAAAGCCTGAAAATAAGAAAGACGCCTTAGGGCGTCTTTTCTTTATCTATGCTCCGGCACTGCAGATATGTGGCCAGTATTTGTACTTATTGATTAATTTGTTGATCTTGCTCAGGAAACTGTCATTCCATTCTTTTTCTTGCTTATATCGCTCGCTAGGATTGCCATTTGACAATGGATGGCGCAGAGCAGAAATAGATTGAGTCGCAGAGTCTCGATTGAGTGTTAAGGCATCTCACAGCACACGATAGCCAAGCGTCTAAACTCGCGGCACTTTATGCAGTCAGTGCTGAACGACTTCCATCAAGTGGAGTATGGCTAAACGACAAGTAAGTTTCCTTGATATAGCTACTCAACAGAAAGCTCTTTCAACGGAAATTAATGGTCTAGCACCATTTAAAAAATAGCATTTAGCTCGACAAGTTAATTAAAGGAACATCAATGGCAATAAATTTACATGATGGATGCAAGCAACGTTTAAAAAGCCAGCTTTCTATAGTGTTGGCTGATGTAAGACTCAGGAATTTGTCATTCGTTGAGCGTTCAAGTCTATACAGGGTTTTTGATTTAGAATCAATCTTGCCAAATACTGGCAATATAAAGTCTGAACTAGAAAGCTATGTATCGGAAAGTCCATTATTTGATTTTGTTTATGGAGAGTTATCCAAAATAGCTAATGACATCGTAGAATACGATTCCACTCATCCTGATGAACCGTTAAGCATTCTTGAAGGCTTCAATGATTTGTCTTTAGTTGCAAGTAATTTGGTCGATAAATTTGATAGTCTACCCTGGAAGTATGCTTTTACATTCAATCTAGGAACTTCAATCACAGATTTTTTTACTGAGGACGTAATCGAAATAGCTCCCGATATAAAGTTATTAAAAGCTCACGGAGAGCTGGCCGATAAATTTCCTCTTAACTCTGGCATCCCTAATCGAGATAGGTTTTTACATGGCGGTGGATTGCTAGGATTGGCTGGACATGCAGAATGGAAAGAAAAGTCTCTGTATGTACAGATAACGGCGAGTGGTTTCGTTGGTAAATATGTTACTACTACTCCAGAGAATAGAGCTGTTGATACATTTAAATCATTTCTCGGCTTAATGCTCGCAATGCGAGCTTTAAAAGTTAGCTATTCATATTCATCGAGTATAATCAATAGTCGATTTTATATACATAAAGAAACCGATATTTGGACCGTTGAAGATAGTCATGAGTTAGATAGAGATGTTAGTAAGACAATATCAGATCTTCGCTTAGATGATTTAGACGGTTCATTGGATACCGATGAGAAAAAAAATGGTTTCGTATTAAATCGTTTAAGATTGATATCTAAGGCTCTTTCTAGAGAAGAGGCTGAGAAATTAAGGCTTGCAGGAAAATGGCTGTTTGATAGTTATTGTGGCAACAATGAGTTGCTATCGTTTATTCAAACAACGGTATCCCTCGAGATTCTTCTTGGTGACAAGTCTGTTTCGGACTTGATGGGTTTGGGTGAGCTATTGAGAAATCGGTGTGCATACTTAATTGGTAATACACACTCACAAAGAGAGGAGATACTCGATGACTTTAAAAAGATCTACGATATAAGATCTAAAATTGTCCATAGAGGAAAATCACAATTAAGCCGGTATGAGCGTGGGCTTTTCCATAAGCTTCAATGGATGACCAATAGAGTTATTCAAGAAGAAATAGAATTGATTGGAAAAAATGCCTGACAAGTGCCGTGGTGCCGTATGGTGCAATGAAATTGCACCTCTACTTTTGTTCCTCATACCTTGCACAAAAGCCGCTCAGCAAACGGTGCAATGCGCTGCGCTTATTGCACCCTACGTCTTTTCGTCAATCTGCTGGGGTGGGGCGGCTGAGTGCTGAGCCTCGCCAAAGCAAGAAAAGGGGCGATCTGCGCCCCGACTCTGCTAATGCCCCCGCTTTATATCACGGCATGCTGGTCCGGCATGGTTTGATAGTCTGCTGACTCACAACCAACAGCCCTGTTTTTCCTCCTATCAGGAGAGCATAAAAGGCCGAGCTCACTCATACCTCGCCGCTTCCCAGGCGTGTATCGCCTGTTTGCGGGTCTCGCCCCAGTGATAGCCGCCGAGCTTGCCGTTTTGCTGGATGACCCTGTGGCAGGGGATCATCAAGGCGACGGGGTTGGCACCCACCGCCAGCCCCACGGCGCGGGCAGCCTTGGGATTGCCGACGGCGCTCGCCACCTGGGTGTAGCTCACCACCCTGGCTGGTGGGATCTGCAGCAGCGCCCGCCAGACGCTGATCTGGAAGTTGGTGCCGCTCACGTGCAAGGAGATGGGGCGATCAGGCGTCTTGCTGCCATCGAACATGGTGTGGATGACGCTTTGGGTGCGTGAGGGCGCTTCTCGCAGCTCTGCCGCAGGCCAGCGCTGGGCGAGGGCGGCCAGGGGCGCCTCTGGGACCTGGTCACCGAGAAACGAGAAGTTGCACACCCCCCGCTGGGTCAGGGCGACGAACGCCTGGCCGAAGGGGGTGTCGTGCACCCCGTGATCGATGACCAGCCCGGCCCCGCGTTGCTTGTATTCGCCCGGCGTCACAGCTTCCAGTTGCACGAAGTGATCGTAGAGCCGCGAGCCGCTGCTAAGGCCCAGGGTATCGGCCACCTCCAGCAGCGGGCGCGACTCCTGCAGCAGCGCCTTGGCCCGCTCCAGGGTCAGCACCTGCAGATAGCGTTTGGGGGTCACTCCGGCCCAGCGGCTGAACAGCCGCTGGAAGTGAAAGGGGCTTAAGTGAACGTGCGCCGCTATCTCGTCCAGGGTGGGCTGGCGCGCCACCTGGCCTGCAATAAAGGCAATGGCATCACTGATGCGGGCGTAATCGGACATAAGGTGCTCTCACGATAAGGTTGCGGTCGCAGGATCTTGGGGGCGACAACGTCATGTGCGACAAATAGATACCCCACCATCGGCCAGCAGGGCAATGCCGGTGGTAAAGCTGGAAGCATCGGACGCGAGATAGAGGGCCGAGCGGGCGATCTCCTCCGGTTGGGCCAGCCGTTTGAGGGCATGCATATTCTGCACAAAGGCGAGACTCTGTGGCGTATCGGTAAAGGCGCGTCCCATGGGGGTGTCGGTGCCCCCCGGCAGCAGGGCGTTGACCCGCACCCCTTGTGCCCCATATTCGGCGGCCAGCACCTGGGTCAGGCCGACGAGGCCCGCCTTGCTCGCCGCATAGGCCGCCATGCCGGGCAGCCCTAGGGTATGGCCGACGAAGGTGGAGGTAAAGATAAGGGAGCCGCCCCCGCGCGCCAGCATGGCGGGGATCTGGTGCTTGGCCCCCACAAAGGCGCTGGTGAGGTTGGTATCCAGGGTCTCCTGCCACTGGGTCAGCGCCATCTCCTGCACGCTGCCCGGCGTCCCCGTGGTGCCGGCGTTGTTGAAGGCAACGTCGAGCCCCCCGAAATGTCCCACGGCCAGCTCCACCAGGGCGCTGGCGTAGGCTTCGCTTTTTACATCCCCCGCCAGGCTCACCGCCTGGCCCCCGAATCCCCTGATCTCCTCCACCAGCGCATCCAGCTCGGGCTGGCGACGGGCACCCAGGACGACACTGGCTCCTTCCCGGGCAAACAGGATGGCGCTGGCGCGACCGATGCCGGAGCTGGCTCCCGTGATGATGGCGACCTTGTTGGACAGTTGTGGCATGGCAGTTCCCTCGCTGGTGTGTTGTGCGGGCGCACAGGGTTGGTAGTGGGTTGGAACCCCAATGGGTTCGGCTCTCAATAGGTTCGAACCCACTTGGGTTTGACCCCGCTCAGGCCCCACTATGGCAACCGGCCCTCGCTGGCACGACCCGGATCTTGCTCTCTTTGCCCTCACGTCGCTTTGCTGCGCGCTGATGGCGGCCCCTGCGGCAACAAAACAGGGGATATTCGGCCGTCATTCTCTATAATGCCCCCTCTTTTTTTGACTGCAGGTTTGACTGCCGGGCCAACCACCGGCGGCGCCGTTGGCCGCGAGCCGGCCACCCTGATTGAGACGATGTCATGCATACCCTGGAACAGCTTCGCGCAGGTGAACTCTGCGGCGCCCGCCACCTGAAACTCGCTGAAGGACTTACGGTTTTCCCCCCCGAGATCCTGAGCCTCAAGGAGACGCTGGAGGTGCTGGATCTCACCGGCAACCAGCTGAGCGAGTTGCCGGACGGTTTGGCCGAATGCAAGAAGCTGCGCATTCTCTTCTGCTCCGAGAACCGCTTTACCGAGTTGCCCGAGGTGCTGGGGCGCTGCCCCGCGCTCTCCATGGTGGGTTTCAAGGCCAACCGCATCGCAACCGTCTCGGCCGCCTCCCTGCCTGCCAGATTGCGCTGGCTTATTCTGACCGACAATGCCATCGAACGGCTGCCGGACGAGCTGGGCCAGTGCAACGCCCTGCAAAAGCTGATGCTCTCGGGCAACCGCCTGCGCGAGCTGCCGGCAAGCCTGGCCAACTGCCACCGGCTCGAGCTGTTGCGCATCGCCGCCAACCGGCTCGAGGTCTTCCCCGACTGGCTGCTGGCGCTACCGCGCCTCAGCTGGCTCGCCTACGCGGGCAACCCCTTCAGCGACAGGCTGGAGCGCCGGCTGGGGCAGTGCGCCTCGGTGGCCGATATCCCGTGGGCTGCATTGAAGGTGGGGGAATTGCTGGGGCAGGGGGCGTCCGGCGTGATCCATCGTGCCGGGCTGGATGGGGAGGTGGGGACGCAGGCGGTGGCGGTCAAGCTCTTCAAGGGGGCCGTGACCAGCGACGGTCTGCCCCGCTGCGAGCTGGCGGTGTCGCTCGCCGCCGGCCGCCACCCCAACCTGGTCGGCGTGGTGGGCAGGGTGGGGGCTCACCCCTCCGGCATCCCGGCGCTGGTGATGGCGTTGATAGACCCGGATTATGTCAACCTGGCGGGGCCGCCCAGCTTGGACTCCTGCACCCGGGATGTCTACCCGGCCGGGGTGCGCTTCACACCCGCCGCGCTGCTCAGCCTGGCGCAGGGCGTGGCGAGCGCCGCACGGCATCTGCACGGGCGGGGCATACTGCACGGGGATCTCTATGCCCATAACCTGTTGCACTCTGTGCAAGGCAAAGAGCAAGGAGAGGGGCAAGAACAAGCACAGAGCCGGGTCCTGCTCGGCGACTTTGGCGCCGCCTCCTGTTACGACCGAGCCGATGAGGCACTGGCCGGGCGGCTGGAGCGCCTGGAAGTGAGGGCCTTCGGCTGCCTGCTGGAGGAGCTGCTGGCGCGCTGTGATGCCCGGGATGACGATCTTGGGGCGCTTCATCGTCTGGCCGAAGAGTGTCTGCTGGACGCCGTGCCTCAGCGCCCCTCCTTTGCGCGCATCGCCGCACGGCTCGACGCCGTGGCCGCCAGCCTGGCCGAAGAGCCGGTGGGGGCCTGAGTGCGGGCCATACTATGGCCGCGGATCTCTCTGTCAAACAGGAGCCCTTGCCGCCTGGTCACCCTCTGCTTGCAAAAAGCCGGGGAGTGGGGAGACAAGGCTTGCGCCGTTTCGGTGAAGTTGTGATAGTGATGCATCATTGCAGATGACGGGAGGATGAGGATGGAAGCGGCGTTTTGGCATCAGAAGTGGAAAGAGAACCGGATTGGCTTTCATCAGGCAGACTTCAACCGCTGGCTGCAATCCTGGTGGTCTGCCCAGCAGGGGGACGAACCCGTGCTGGTGCCCCTGTGCGGCAAGTCCCGCGACATGCTCTGGCTGCGCGAGCAGGGTCATCCGGTGGATGGCTTCGAGCTCTCCGGGCTCGCCATTACCCAGTTTTTCGGCGAGAACAAGCTGAGTGCAGAGACAAGCGAGGTGGGCCCCTATCAGTGCCACCGGCACGAGGATCTGCGCATCTACCAGGGGGATTTTTTCGCCGCCCCCGAGCTGGGCCGACGTTATCGGCTGGTCTATGACAGGGCCGCCCTCATCGCCCTGCCGACGGCCATGCGCCGCCAGTATGCGACCCTGATGAGCCGCATGGTGGAGGCGGGGGGACAGATCCTGCTGGTGACCCTGGAGTATCAACCCGAGCAGCAGCAACAACCGCCGTTCTCGGTGGGGGAGATGGAGGTGCGTACCCTGTTCGAGCGTGACTTTGGCGTGGAGGTGCTGGGCCGGGCGGCGGAGCTGGATCACCCCAGAGTGCTCTCGGGGCAGCTCTCCTATTTCGATGAGGTGGCCTATCGCCTGATCCGCAGGGGGTGAGGCAAAACTGTGATCCCGCCTGACAAAGCGACAGGTGCCTTCCCCTTTGTTACCTCCTTTGACATAGATCAACGTGGTAAATCGGGGGAATGCCTAAGATGAGGCTGTTTCTCAATCACTGCTGGTGCCGACCGATAGGCTCTGGTTTGAACCCTCAGGCCGACCATCAACCCAGTGTCTGATTTTCACGCTCATGTTCACTTTTGGCGGCTCTGTCGCAATTGTTTTATGGTTTTTCCAGCCGACCCCCAGGGGTCGGCTTTTTATTGCCGGCGAGCGAGAGTCGGGGGAGGGGCGAGGCGGGATCAGGCCTCGAAGGTGGCGGCATTGAGCCGAAACGCCCTGGGGTCGTCGATGAACTGGCCGGTGATCCGCTCGTCGTGCTCGTGGCCCAGGCCATAGCTGCAGAGGATCAGCCGATCCGACGTTCTCGATCTCAGCTGGGTGATAAAGCGCACCAGATCGGCGCGACTGAGCTGCCCCACCTCCTCGCGCACCCGCTCCCGCTGATCGAAGCCCAGATCCTTGTTGCCGATGCTGACCCAGAGCCGCTGGCCGCGGCTGCGCAGGTTGGCGTCCCGCTCGCTGAGCTGGGCCTGCAGGCCCGCCTTGCTGTCCTGCCACTGCTGCTCGGTGAACTCCAGCATGGCGAGCGGGAAGAGATCGATGAACTCTTCCACCGCGTCCAGCAGGATCTGCGGCCCCGCCACGGGGGACTGGATATAGAAGATGAGGCCCGGGTGGCGGTTGAGGGGCAGGTTGCCGGCCCCCACCACGTAACCGAGCTGCTGGCGGGTGCGCAGCTCGTGGAAGAAGGTGGAGGACATGATGTGGTTGGCCAGGGTGAAGCAGGCGAGATCCCGTGCCCGGGTGGTGCGGGACTGGTAGTAGACCAGGAGCGCTGAGTCTTCGTGCTCGCAGCCCTGCTCGCGAATGAGAGTGCCCCTGTCCTGGATGGAGATGAGGGGGCGGCGGGTCTCGGCGCTGGGTTGGCTGCTGGGACCTAGGTGGCGCTCCAGCAGGGACGCGAGTTCGAGGGCCTCGGCCGCCGTCCAGTCGCCGTGCACCAGGGTCTCGATGTGCACCTCGGCGAAGAGCCGGGAGACGAAGTCGGGCATCTCGCCAAGTTCGATGGTGCGCAGGTGGCGCAGCAACTGCTCGAACGGCGGGTTGTTGGGTTGCAGCAAACTGGTGAGCTGGTTGAACAGCTGGGAGATGGGGCGGGTCTTGGACTGGTTCTCCCAGTTGCGGATGAGCTGCTCCTTGATCTCGCTGAAGCGCGCCGGATCCGGATACCCCAGGGTGCGGTTGCCGAGGATCATGTCGAGCAGCAGCGGCTGCTTGTCGGCAAAGCCGCTCAGGTTGATGGTAAAGCCTCCCTGATGGGCATAAATCTGGTACCCGAGCCCGGCGAGCTCGGCCGGGTAGGTGAGGGCGTTGAGGTGGTCGGTGAGCAGCTCCACCGCAAGCCTGGCCATGGCGATGTGACGCGGGCTTTTGACCGCATGTTCGCTGTCGATGGAGATATAGAGGCTGCCCTTGGGCACCCCAAACAGGTGCTCGTGCAGGTGCCAGAGGCGGAACCCTGGCCTGTCGATGAGGCAGGCGGGCATGTCGGCGGTCAGTGCCGGCAGACGGGCGTCGAGGCGGCTGCTGATGAAGGGGTTGGGCGCCGGCAGATGCAGGGCGGGATCGGGCTGGCTCTGTTGCCAGCGGATCTTCTCCGCCTCCGTGATGGTGGCCACGCCGTAGGGGGTCTGATACCAGCGGGCCAGGCGATCCGTGCTCACCTCGGGGGCCTGGATGGTCACCCTCAGGTTGTGGGGGGTCAGCTTGGCGAGGAAGCGCCGGATCAGCGGCTCGTCGAACTCGCGCATCATGTAGTCGCCGTGGAGCAGATCGTCCGGGGCATAGCTGAACAGGTTGAGCACCAGCCCTGAGACGGTATCCAGCGCCCGGCCCCGCTCCTGGAAGCGAAACGCGGATTCCAGCACGTTGCGTTTCTCGTCATAGCGCCAGGCCTGCACCCCATCCCGCTCAATGAGTTTCAGATAGCCGAACAGGGCGGCGATGATCTCGTCCACATGGTCAAGCCCGAGGGGGGTGAGGCCGAAGCTCACGCCAAAGTCATTGAAGTTGGCGCCACTGATGCCGCCGCCGGCGGCGAGCTGGTTGACCCAGCCCCTGCCCTTGAGCAGGGAGAGCAGGCTGCCTTCCCCTTCGTAGCCGATGAGGTGGCTCAGGAAGGTGAGGGGCTTCTTGTCGTAGAGGGCATCCACGCTCGGCAGCGGGAAGGTCAGGGCCAGCTTGCGGGTCTCCTTGACCGGTTTGATCTGGATGCGGATGCCGAGATCATCGAGCCGGTAGAGGGGCACCGACAGGGCCGGCGGGCCCAGGCGGCGATCCGGGATGGCACTGAAGAAGCGATCACACCAGGCCAGCTGGGTATCGATGGAGGCCGGCGAGAGCATCACCAGCGCCATGCGATCCGCGCTGTAGTGGGTCTCGTAGAACGCAATGAGGTCGGAGCGCAGATCCCGCCCCGGCAGATCCGCCAGGGTGTCCAGATTGCCGACCGAGAACTTGGCGAAGGGGTGGGCCGGGTTGACCGTCTCCTTGTGCACCTGATAGCTGCGGCGCACGTCGTCCTGCAGCTTGAGGCGATATTCGGAGTCGACCGCGTTGCGCTCCTTGTCGACCCACTCGGGGGCGAAGGTGGGGCAGATGAAGAACTGGGAGAAACGATGAAGCCCCGCCTCGAAGAAGCCGTTGTCGATGTCGAAGAAGAAGTTGGTGAACTCGGTCCCGGTCCAGGCGTTGTTGCTGCCCCCGTGGCGGCTCATGAACTGCTGATATTCGCCGGGTTTGGGATAAGTACGAGTACCGAGGAACAGCATATGCTCAAGGAAATGGGCCATGCCCTGGCGATCGACGGGGTCGTCGAAATGGCCGGTGTTGACGGCCAGGGAGGCGGCCGATTTATCGGTCTGTGGATCGCAGATCAACAGGACTCTGAGCCGGTTCGCCAGCTCCAGATAGTGATACCGCCGATGGTCGTTGGGACTGGCATATGGGCTCATTGGGGCGTGACTCGCGGTGAATTTATTTGAATTTAAACATGATTATCGACCCCGCTATCTCACGAGGCAAACCCTTTTCTGAGAGGTAGCGCAATTGTTTCCCCCGGCATGGCGGGGTAAGATCCCCCGGCTATTTAAACAGGCCCCCTGGGCGAGGTTGTAATGAAAATCTACATCATGCGTCATGGCCAGGCTGGCATGAACGCAAAGACTGATGAACAGCGTCCACTGACCGAACAAGGCATCGAAGAGTCCATCCACATGGCATGCTGGCTGGCTCCCCAGCTGACCGGCTCCCTGAGCCTGGTGATCCACAGCAACTACCTGCGTGCCAGACAGACCTGGCAGGCCATCGCCCCCGAGCTGCCCGAGGCCCTCAAGGTCGAGGAGAGTGGCGAGATCACCCCCTATGGCGATCCGGCCTTCGTGGCGAGCTACCTCACCGCGCTGGCGGCGGAGCACGACAACATTCTCATGGTCAGCCACCTGCCTCTGGTGGGGTATCTGGTGCAGAGCCTCTGTCCGGCTGCGGGCGCCCCCATGTTCGCCACCTCCGGCCTGGCCTGCATCGAGTGGCAAGATGGCAAAGGGGCCTTGCTCTGGCTGGAAGGACCGCATACAATACGGTAAAAGTTAATAAAAAGTTACAGATTGGTTTTTTGGGGAAGAGATAGGCGATTTTTCCGGTTTTTTATATAAATTTAACGGAATTATTTCGCAGAAGCTGCTGTCATACGGATACAACTGCAAGAGGTTGCAAACGATGAGAGTATTCAAGAAGTACCTGCCACTGATGGTGGCGAAACATGTCAAAACCTTCTTCAAGGGGCGCATTTATATCCACGGTAGGGGGCGCTTCGACTTCCAGTCGGGTTTGCTGATGATGCCGCTGCAGGCCGACATTCCCCATCGCCAGACGGTGCTCGAGGTCAACGAGCTGATTTCGAGGCTTCATATGGATGCCGCCTGAGGCACCCAGGGTTGACCCTCTTCCCCCATCATGCCCGCCCCAGTGCGGGCATGATGCTTGATGGCCCTGGGGAAGGCCGGGAGGGCCGCCTTCATCCAGGCTGACGCAACATCGTCGCCCCTGCATCAGAGCGCTTGCTTATCCCGTTTGCCTCTCTATACTCCCGCGAAATACCCGCCCCCTTTCTCTGGATATCGCGATGCACACCGCCTTCCTGTTTCCCTTCTCCTGCATGGCCATCTGGGCCGGCAATGGCATCGTCAGCAAGCTGGCGGTGGGCGTGCTCTCGCCGGCGGCCCTGGCCTGGTCGCGCTGGATGGTGGCGGCCCTGGTGCTGACCCCGTTTCTGGCCCATCGGGCCTGGCGGGATCGTGCCAGGTTGCGGGCCGGTTTCTACCAGCTGGCGGTGCTGGCCCTGCTCGGCATGGTGCTGAACCAGACCTTCGGCTATTACGCGGCCCAGACCCTGGGGGCCACCGAGATCGGGCTGATGATGGGGCTGACTCCGCTGATGACGGTGCTGCTCAGCATCTGGCTGCTGCGCGAACGGCCCACCTGGGGCGCCCTGCTCGGGGGCGTCATCTCCCTCTTCGGGCTAGGCATCCTGCTGGGGCAGGGGGATCCGGCCCGGCTGCTGACCCAGGGCATTCACATCGGCTCCGTCTACATGCTGCTCTCGGCTGCCACCTATGCGCTCTACAGCGTGCTGCTCAAACGCTGGGATCTGGGTCTGGACAACTGGTCCATGCTCTATGGTCAGGTGCTCTGCAGCCTCTTGTTCCTCACACCCTTCTATCTGCTGGTGGACGGGCACTGGCCCGATGGCAGCGCCCTCTGGCTCATCCTCTATGCGGGGATCCCGACCTCGGCCCTCTCCCCCTGGCTCTGGATGCAGGGCATCGCCCTGCTCGGGGCGAGCCGCACCGCCATTTTCATGAACCTGCTGCCGGTGATGACGGCCGCGCTCGCCATCAGCTGGCTCGGGGAGCGGCTCACCAGCTATCACCTCATCGGCGGCGGCATGACCCTGCTGGGGGTTCTGCTGGCCCAGTTGTTGGTCAGGCCCGTGAGGGTGCGAAGGCGGGCCCGGCTGGCGATGGCGAGCTGTCAGGAAGACTGAGATAAAAAAGACCGCCTCGAAGGCGGTCTTTTGCGATTCCGGGGCGGTTTATTGTGCCGTCAGATAGAGATCCTTGGCATAGACCAGGTCTTGCGGATTCTGATAGGGGTAGCCCTTGACGTTGGGCTTGAGCAGCCGGGATTTCACGTAGAAGTAGACGGGGGCGATGGGGGCCTCCTTGTCGATCAGCACTTCCGCCTGCTGATAGAGCCGGTTGCGCTCGGCCGGATCCTTGGCGTCATGGGCCTTGGCCAGCAGGGCGTCGTACTCCTTGTTGAACCACTTGCCGCTGTTGGCGCTGCTGCTGGAGGTCATGATGTCGAGGAAGGTGGAGGCATCGTTGTAGTCTCCGTTCCAGGAGTAGCGGCTCACCCCGAAGTCACCCTCGTTCAGGGCCGACACCATGGTCTTCCACTCCATGTTGTTGAGCTCCGCCTTGACCCCCAGGTTGTGCTTCCACATGGAGGAGATGGCCAGCGCTATCTTCTTGTGCCCCTCGTTGGTGTTGTAGAGGATATCCACCTCAAGCGGCTTGTCCGGGCCGTATCCGGCCTCGCCGAGCAGCGCCTTGGCCTGCTTGATGCGCTCCTCCTTGCTCATCAGCTCGCTGGCCGGGCGCTTGAGCTCGAAGCCGTCCACGCTCGGCGGGGTCAGGCTGAAGGCCGAGAGCTGACCCTGTCCCAGGATCTTCTCCGTAATGGTGTCCCTGTCTATGGCCAGGGAGAGCGCCTTGCGCACCCTGACGTCGTCGAAGGGTTTGCGCTGGGTGTTGAACACGTAGTAGTAGGTGGCGAGCAGGGGGGCGCTGACCAGCTCGTCCGGGCTCTGGCGCTTGATCTGCTGATACTGCTCCAGGGGATAGGTGGTGTAGTGCAGCTCGCTCGCACGATAGCGGTTGTAGGCCGCGGTATCGGAGACGATCTCGAGATAGACCACCTTGTTCAGCACTGTGTGCTGGTTGTCCCAGTAGTGGGGGTTGCGCTCGGCAATGAGGCGCTCGTTCGGGGTCCACTCCTTGAGGGCGAAGGCGCCGTTGGAGACGATGTTGCCCGGCTTGACCCACTCATGACCGAACTTCTCGATGGTCGCCCTGGGCGCCGGGAAGGTGGTGTAGTGGGAGAGGGTCTTCAGGAAGAAGGGGACCGGGTTTTTCAGGGTGATCTGCAGGGTGTGATCATCGAGCGCCTTGATCCCCAGGGCATCGGGTTTGGCCTTGCCCTGCACCACCTCGCTGGCGTTGGTGACACCGGTCAGCTCGATGAACCAGGCGTAGTTGGAGGCGTTCCTGGGATCCGCCGCCCGCTGCCAGCCATAGACGTAGTCTGCCGCCGTCACCGGCTCGCCGTTGGACCATTTGGCATCGGGTCTGAGCTTGAAGGTGTAGACGGTGCCCGTGGCGTCGAGCTCGTAGTCAAGGGCGCCGGCCGCCTGCAGCTTGCCGTTGCCATCCAGGGTGTAGAGCCCCTCGAACAGATCGTTGACGACGTCGCTGCCCGCGCTCTCTTCCACCATCTGGGGATCGATGGAGGCAGGCTCTGTGCCGATGTTGCGCACGAAGACTTGCTGGGCATCCGGCAGAAGCTGGGTGCCTTCAGGCACCTGGGCGGCCAGGGAGGGGAGGGCGAGCAGGGCGGCAACCGCGCCGGCAATGAGAGTCCTTTTCATTGAATATCCTTATGTTTTTTTGCTTCCAAAGCCTGGCCAGTGTGCGGGATTGAGGGGGAGATCTCAAGAGGCTCCCAACAGGCGGAGCCGGGAGGGGACTGTATGGGGGGAAGATGGAGAGAGACGACGACCAGGTGCATTCTTGTCACGAATTAACATGACCATGGAGGTCGAATGAACCCGGTTTTTTCGGCGAATGTTCCAGCCATGGCGGGCTTTCTGGCGATTTATGCGCCGCCTTAATTCGCTGCAAAAACAAAAAACAGGCGTTACATTAGGTTACAAAACAACGCTGCCGGGGATCGGCATTTTTTTTGCCGACACTTGCAAACGTTTTCAACGGCCAACGGAAACGATCTTAAAGGAACAAGAATGCGAAACATGATCACCATGGGCGAGTTCATCGTCAAAAAGCAGGCGGATTATCCCACCGCGACCGGCGAGCTGACCTCGCTGCTCAGCTCCATCCGCCTGGCCGCCAAGGTGGTGAACCGGGAGATCAACAAGGCGGGGCTGGCGGACATCATCGGCTCCATGGGCGCTGAAAACGTGCAGGGCGAGGTGCAGCAGAAGCTGGACGTTTACGCCAACGAGCGCTTCAAGGCGGCGCTGGAAGCCCGTGGCGAAGTGTGCGGCATGGCGTCCGAGGAGGAGGAGGATTTCGTCTCCTTCGATTCCGAGCTCTCCCGTCACTCCAAGTATGTGGTATTGATCGACCCCCTCGACGGCTCCTCCAACATCGACGTCAACGTCTCGGTCGGGACCATCTTCTCCATCTATCGCCGGGTCAGCAAGCCGGGCTCCGGGGTCACCCTGGAGGACTTCCTGCAGCCGGGCCACCGTCAGGTCGCGGCGGGTTACGTGGTCTACGGCTCCTCCACCATGCTGGTCTACACCACGGGCTTCGGGGTCAACGGCTTCACCTACGACCCTTCCATCGGGTGCTTCTGCCTCTCCCACGAGAACATCCGCATCCCGGAAGAGGGCAAGATCTACTCCATCAACGAGGGCAACTACATCAAGTTCCCGGACGGGGTGAAGAAGTACCTGAAGTACTGCCAGGAGCGTGACGAGGCGACCCACAGGCCCTACACCTCCCGTTACATCGGCTCCCTGGTGTCGGATTTCCACCGCAACCTGCTCAAGGGCGGCATCTACATCTATCCGTCCGGCACCAACTCTCCGAACGGCAAGCTGCGCCTGCTCTACGAGTGCAACCCCATGGCGTTTCTGGTGGAGCAGGCGGGTGGCAAGGCCTCAGACGGCTTTGGCCGCATCATGGATATCCAGCCCACCGCCCTGCACCAGCGCACCCCCTATTTCGTGGGGTCCACCAAGATGGTCGAGCGGGCCGAGGCCTTCATGCGGGAGTTCTCCGCCCACGAGGACCCGGCCAGCCAGGCGTGATCCGCGGACGATGAATCGTAGGTAAAAAAACGGGAGCCTTCAGGGCTCCCGTTTTATTTGGGCGAGCGGCTCGCCGCTCCATCACCGCCACCTCAGTGGCTGGCGTGACTGGCGAGATCCGCCAGCAGTCCGTCCACCAGCTTGAGCCTCATGACCCTGTCCTGGGTCGGCACCTGGAAGCGCAGCCGGGTCGGCCCGTCCATCTTGTAGATGCGTGGCTGCTCCGAGAGCAGCTTGACCAGATAGGCCGGATTGACCCTGGTTTCCTGGGTGAAGTCCAGATAGCCGCCGCGCTCGCTCATCTCCACCCGGCGAATGCCGAGCGCCGTGGCGCGCTGGCGGAAGGCGGCCAGCTCCATGAGGGTCTTGGTCGGTTCCGGCAAGAGGCCGAAGCGATCGATGAGCTCCACCTTGAGTTCGCGCAGCTCCTGCTCGTCCGCCGCGCTGGCAATGCGCTTGTACATGGAGAGGCGCATGTTGACGTCCGGGATGTAGTCGTCCGGCAAGAGGGCGGGCAGGCGCAGCTCCACCTCGGTGTGCTGGCTCATGAGCTGCTCCAGGGACGGCTCCTTGCCATGTTTCAGCGCCTCCACCGCCTGCTCCAGCATCTCCATGTAGAGGGTGAAGCCAACCGATTCGATCTGGCCGCTCTGATCGTCGCCGAGCAGCTCGCCGGCGCCGCGGATCTCCAGATCGTGGGTGGCCAGCGCAAAACCGGCGCCGAGATCTTCCAGCGACGCGATGGCCTCCAGCCGCTTGGCCGCATCCTTGGTCATCAGCTTGGGATGGGGGGTGAGCAGGTAGGCATAGGCCTGGTGGTGGGAGCGACCGACCCGGCCCCGCAACTGGTGCAGCTGGGCCAATCCCAAGTGATCCGCCCGGTCCATGATGATGGTGTTGGCGCTCGGCACGTCGATGCCGGTCTCGATGATGGTGGTGCAGACCAGCAGGTTGAAGCGCTGGTGGTAGAAGTCCGACATGATGCGCTCGAGGTCTCGCTCGCGCATCTGGCCGTGGGCGATGCCGATGCGCGCCTCCGGCACCAGCTCCGCCAGATCGGCGGCGCACTTCTCGATGCTCTCCACGTCGTTGTGCAGGTAGTAGACCTGACCGCCGCGCTTCAATTCCCGCAGCACCGCCTCGCGCACCACAGCCGGCTCGTGCTGGCGTACGAAGGTCTTGATGGCGAGCCGCTTGGCGGGCGGGGTGGCGATGATGGAGAGATCCCGCATGCCGGACATCGCCATGTTGAGGGTGCGCGGAATGGGGGTGGCGGTGAGGGTGAGGATGTCCACGTCGGCCCGCAGCGCCTTGATCTTCTCCTTCTGGCGCACCCCGAAGCGATGCTCCTCGTCGACGATGAGCAGGCCGAGATCCTTGAAGGTGAGCTCCGAGCCGAGCAGCTTGTGGGTGCCTATGATGATGTCCACCTTGCCATCGGCCAGCTCTTTCAAGACGCCGGTCTGCTCCTTGGCGGAGCGGAAGCGGCTCAGTACCTCGACCCGCACCGGCCAGTTCGCGAAGCGATCGCGGAAGTTGTCGTAGTGCTGCTGGGCGAGCAATGTGGTGGGCACCAGCACGGCCACCTGCTTGCCGCCGTGCACCGCCACGAAGGCCGCCCGCATCGCCACCTCCGTCTTGCCGAAGCCCACGTCGCCGCATACCAGGCGGTCCATGCTCTTGGCCTGGCACATGTCGCCGAGCACGGCGTTGATGGCGTTGAGCTGATCCTCGGTCTCCTCGAACGGGAAGCCAGCGGCAAACTGGCGGTAGGCCTCACGGTCGTGCTTGAAGGCAAAGCCGGCGCGCGCCGCACGGTGGGCATAGACGTCGAGCAGCTCGGCGGCCACGTCGCGCACCTTCTCGGCCGCCTTGCGCCGCGCCTTGACCCAGGCCTCGCCGCCGAGCTTGTGGCTGGGCGGGTTGTCGGATCCGGTGTAGCGGCTGATAAGGTGCAAACTGGTGACCGGCACGAACAGCTTGTCGCCGCCGGCGTATTCCAGGGTGAGGAACTCGGTGGGCAGGCCGCCGGCGTCTATGGTTTCCAGCCCCAGATAGCGACCGACCCCGTGATCGAGATGCACCACGGGCTGGCCCTGGGTCAGCTCGCCCAGGTTTCGGATCACCGCATCCGAGCTCAGGTTCTTGCTCTTGTCCCGTTGCCGTTTGCTGCGGATCTTGCCGCCCAGTAGCTCGGTCTCGGTGATGAGGGCCAGCGCCTCCTGCCCCGGCTCCTGCAACAGGAAGCCCCGCTCAAGGGGGCAGACCAGGAGCCCGTGGCGCGCCTCGCTCCCGAGGAAGGCATCGAGGGAGGCAAACTCCCGGGGTTGCAGGTTGATCCGCGCGAGCAGATCCCCGAGCCCTTCGCGGCGCCCCTCGGACTCCACCGCAAACAGGGTGCGTCCGGCAAAGTCTTGCAGGAACTGGCTGAGGGCCAGCAGGGGCTGCTCCTTGCTGTGATCGAGCTGCAGGTCGGGCAGGGGAGCGAGGGGCAGATCGTGCTGGCCCGCGCCGCCGTCACCGGCCGCCTCCTGCAGGCGTACGGCACCATAGTCGCCGAGGGCGGCGAAGAGCTGCTCCACCGGCAGGTAGATGTGCTGGGGCGGCAGCAGGGGACGGGTGTTGTCCCAGCGCCTGTCTTCATAGCGCTGGCCGATGTCGTTCCAGAAACGCTGGGCGGCAGGATAAATCTCTCCCACCGTGAGCAGCAGGGTGTTCGGCGGCAGATAGTCGAACAGGCTGGCGGTCTGCTGGAAGAAGAGCGGCAGGTAGTACTCGATGCCGGCGGGCCAGCGTCCCTTGCTCACCTCCTGATAGACGGAGCCCTCGGCACGGGAGATCTCGAACTGCTCCCGATACTGGCCGCGAAACAGCTCGATGGCCCCCTCGTCGGTGGGAAACTCCCGGGCGGGCAGCAGGCTCACCGACTCGACCGGCTCGCTGGAGCGCTGGCTCTCGGGATCGAAGGGGCGGATGCTGTCCACCTCGTCGTCGAAGAAGTCGATGCGATAGGGGCGGCTGCTCCCCATGGGGAAGAGATCCAGCAGGGAGCCGCGGGCGGCGAACTCGCCGTGCTCCAGTACCTGCTCCACCGCCACATAGCCCGCCTCGGCGAGGCGCCCCCGCAACTGCTGCAGGTTGAGGCGCTGGCCGCTTGTCACCATCAGGCTGTACTTGTCGAGGTAGGCCCGGGGGGCCGTGCGCAGCATCAGGGTGGAGATGGGTACGATGAGCACGCCGTGGCTCATCTGCGGCAGCCTGTAGAGGGTCTCGAGCCGCTGGGAGATGATGTCCTGATGGGGGGAGAAGCTGTCGTAGGGCAGGGTCTCCCAGTCCGGGAACAGCAGCACGGGGCAATCCTGATCGGCCAGCAGGAAGCCGAGTTCCTGTTCGAGGCGCAGGGCGCTCGGGGTATCTGCGGTCACCAGCAGAACGGGGCGGCGAACCTCCCGGGTGAGGCGGGCGGCGACCAGTGCCAGGCTGCTGCCGATCAGCTGGCCGAACGTTAACTTCTGGCCCGCCTTGGCGGGCAAGGCGGGGAGTGTCATTGGCATCATGGGATTCTTTCTGGCGTTGGCGTGTTTGTTGGCGTGGACGGGTTAGCGCTGGCGCTCCTGGGCACGCAGCTTGAGCTGTTTTGACTGCACGTGGAGGCTGGCGCGCACCAGCAGCTCCCGGTCATCCTCGCGGATCCGCACGTAGTCGAGCACCACGTGGGTGCCGTGCTCCCCGGGCTCCCGCTGCTTGACCTCGCCATAGCAGTAGACGGCGGAGGCCTCCTCCCGCAGGAAGATCTTGAGCCGCACTATCTGGTGCAGTGCCGGCGGTTCCCCGTGGCCCTGGCGCGGATGGAGGTAGGTGAGCTGGCCGGCACCGAAGCGCAGGGTATGGAAGCGATGTTCGGGATGATCCTGCGCCGCCAGCACATAGCCCATGATCATGTCGATCTTGCGGGACTGCTGGTTGATGATCTCCACCAGATCGTGCATGGATTCGTTCTGGTTGCGGATCAGGCGGCTGCTGACCAGGTCGATGGAGGTGATGGCAGAGGCGATGCGAAAGGGCTCGGGCAACTCGGCCTCCAGGGCCTCCAGCGTCGGCAGGTGGAAGTCGGCCGGCATGGGGATCACATTGACCGGCATGGCATGGGTGACGCTGAAGAACTGTTCCTGCATGGGGCTATCCCTTGTTGTCTTAACGATGTCGCGGTAGGGGCCGTTGGCGTTTCATCGCGACGCGGGGCTGGCGTGCCCGAGCGGACCGTCACGGGGCCCGTCCCTGGCAAAAGGCGCGGATCATGGCGCCAGGGAGGGTTGCAAAACCCGGCGAGGGAGCGGCCACCGCCTGCGTCCTGCACCGGTTCCGGCGCCACTTGCCGCAGCGACGCGGCTTGCGTTGAAGCGTCAACAGACCCTATTATCCGGCATCTTATTTTGTTGGCAACGTAGATATCCTTGAAGACCGGACTTTTTCAGCCACTCTCGCTGGCCATCGGCCTGCGTTACGCAGGCTCGCGACGCAGTAACCGCTTCGTCTCCTTTATCTCTTTGTTCTCCACCTTTGGCATCGCCATCGGGGTCACCGCCCTCATGGTGGTCATCTCGGTCATGAACGGATTCGAGGGACAGCTCAAGGGGCGGATCCTCGGGGTGATCCCCCATGTGGTGGTGACCAACCAGGCCGGGCGCATGGCGGCCGAGCCAGAGGGTCTGCCCGATCTGGCCGGGCTGCCCCACGTGGTGGCCACGGCGCCCATGCTCGACAGCGAAGGCATGCTGCAAAGCCCGGGCCAGCTCACCGGCGTCAGCGTGCAGGGCATCGACCCCGCCCGCTGGCCCAAGGATGACATCCTGCACACCCAGATGCTGGGGGGGCGCCTGGACAGCCTGCAGCGCGGTGAATACCACATCGTACTGGGGCAGGGGGTGGCCAACCGGCTCAAGGTCTCCATTGGCGACCAGGTGCGCCTCATCCTGACCGAAGGCACCCGTTTTACCCCCTTTGGCCGAGTCCCGGCCCAGCGCCTCTTCACCGTCTCCGGCATCTTCGGGGTCGGTGCGGACGTGGACAGCCAGGTGGCGCTCATCGCCCTGGGGGATGCCCAGCGCATGCTGCGCCTGCCTGCGGACCAGGTAGGCGGCATTCGCCTCTGGCTCGACGATCCCTTCGCCGCCGACGAGGTGATCAAGACCGTCCTGCCGGACGGGCTGGAGTGGCAGGACTGGCGCCGCGAGCGCGGCGAGCTGTTCCAGGCGGTGGCCATGGAGAAGCGCATGATGGGGCTGATGCTGGTGCTCATCATCGCGGTCGCCACCTTCAACATCCTCTCCGCCCTGGTGATGGTGGTCACCGACAAGGAAGGGGAGGTGGCCATACTGCGCACCATGGGCATGAGCGAGTCCGGCATCGTCAAGATCTTCATGGTGCTGGGGGCGTCGAGCGGCGTCATCGGCGCCCTGGTGGGCGGCCTTGCTGGGCTGGCGCTCTGTCTCGGTCTCAACCCCCTGCTCGATGGGCTGGGGCTCAACCTCTATATGGCGGCCGGCGGGGCCGGTCTGCCGGTCATCGTCGAACCGGCCCAGGTGGTGACCATCCTGCTGGGAGCCGTGCTGCTCAGCTTCAGTGCCACCCTCTATCCGGCGGCCCGTGCGGCCCGGGTAAAACCGGCCGAGGCACTGCGTTATGAATAGTGCCGTGAATCATTCATCTTCTGTTGCGACCCCCGGTGCGAGTGCCGGCGTCGTGACTGGTATATGTGGAGTCCCCTGTATGAATCAACCCCAGTCCCGTGAGCCGCTGCTGCGCTGCCAGGCCCTCAACCATGTCTACAAAGAGGGCAATCTGGAGACCCAGGTGCTCAAGGGGATCGATCTCTGTGTCGCCCCCGGCGAAATGCTGGCGGTGGTGGGAAGCTCGGGCTCGGGCAAGACCACCTTGCTGCACCTGATGGGGGCGCTGGACAACCCCTCCAGCGGCGCCGTGCTGTTCAAGGGGCAGGACATCCATGGCTGGGACAGCCGTACCCAGGCCAGATTCCGCAACCAGGAGCTGGGCTTCGTCTATCAGTTCCACCACCTGCTCTCCGAGTTCAGCGCGCTGGAAAATGCCGCCATGCCGCTGCTGATCGCGGGTGAATCGGTGGCGGTCGCCACCGAGAAGGCGAGCAGGATGCTGGGACGGGTGGGGCTCTCCCATCGCCTCCACCATCGTCCGTCCGAGCTCTCCGGCGGCGAGCGCCAGCGGGTGGCCATCGCCCGGGCGCTGGTCAACGAGCCCAGCCTGGTGCTGGCGGACGAGCCCACCGGCAACCTGGACCACGCCAGCGCCACCGCCGTCTACGAGCTTCTGTGCGAGCTCAACCGCGAGCTCGGCACGGCGTTCGTGGTGGTCACCCATGACTTGAGCCTGGCCGCCAAGCTGCACCGGCGGGTGACCCTGGTGAGCGGCATCATGGCGGAGGTCGCCTGATGTTCAAGCCGCTGCCCCTCTTCCTGGGCCTGCGTTACAGCCGCTCCCGCCGTCGCAACGGTTTCATCGCCTTTATCTCGGCCTCCTCCCTCATCGGCATCGCCCTCGGGGTGATGGCGCTGATCCTGGGGCTCTCCGCCATGAACGGCTTCGAGCGGGAGCTCAAGAACCGGGTGCTCTCCGTGGTGCCCCACGGCGAGCTCATCGGCATGGAGGCGCCGCTGCCGGACTGGCCGAGGCTCAGAGATTACCTGCTGGCCCAGCCGGGGATCGAGGCGGCTGCCCCCGTCATTCGTCTGGACGGCCTGCTGGAGCACGGCTCGGCCATCAAGGGGGTGCAGGTGCGTGCCGTGCTGCCCGAGCTCGAGGCCAATCTGTCCGATGCGGGCAAGTACATGACGGGGCGAGGCTTTCGCGAACTGCAGGCGGGCGAGCACGGCCTCATCCTCGGCAAGACCATCGCCGACAAGCTGGGGGTCAAGATAGGGGACTCGGTCGCCCTGCTGCTGCCCCAGGGGGGCGATGCCACCGGCATCAAGAACCCGAAGCGGGAGGTGCTCAAGGTGGTGGGCCTGCTCGAGATCGGCGGCCAGCTCGACGGCCTGCTCGGTTTCATGCATCTGGCCGACGCCCAGGCCATCACCGGCATGGGCAGCGCCGTGGAGGGCTTCAGCCTCAAGGTGAGCGACGTGCTCAAGGCGCAGTCCATCACGGTGGCGGCGGCCCAGAAATTCCCGCACTACGTCTACATCAGCAGCTGGATGAGCCGCCAGGGCTATCTCTATCAGGACATCCAGATGGTGCGCACCGTGATGTACGTGGTGATGCTGATGGTGGTGGCGGTGGCCTGTTTCAACATCGTCTCCACCCTGGTGATGGCGGTGAACGAGAAGCGCAGCGAAATCGCCATCCTCAAGACCATGGGGGCGAGCCCCGGCCAGATCCGGCTCACCTTCGTCATCCAGGGCATGGTGAACGGGGTGGCGGGTGCCCTCCTAGGCGCCCTGCTCGGCGGCCTGCTCTCCAGCAAGCTGACCCAGATCCTGGGCGCCATCGAAGGGGTGATCGGCCACCGTTTCCTCAATCCGGACATCTACTTCATCGACTTCCTGCCCACCGAGCTGCACATGCAGGACGTGGGGATAGTGACAGGTGCGGCCATCCTGATGAGCCTGGTGGCGACCCTCTACCCCGCCTGGCGGGCGAGCGGCCTGGTGCCGTCACGGGAGCTGGGACACTGATCCGGACACCACCACGGTGTCAAAATAAAGAAGGGCCCGCCGGCATTGCCGACGGGCCCTTCGCATTTGCGGGGGTCAGTGGGCGTTCAGCTCGTCCAGGGGAAGCGAGAAGCTCGGCACAAAGACATCGATAAAGTAGCGCATGGGCGGGTTCATCCGCTCGGTCAGCATCTGTTCGAGGCGCTTGCGCGCCGGCTCGAACTCCCGGTTGCCGACGCTCAACTCCTCCAGGCACTTGGTGTAGGCGCAGAGGGTGTCGGCGTCCTTCACCAGCCGGGCGAGGTCGTCATCCTGGGCTGCCGAGTCGAGCAGGGGGCGAAAGTCCTCCACCAGCTCGGGCGGCAGCATCCCCAGCAGGCGCTGCTCGGCCGCGAGCTCTATCTTTTTGTATTCCCGGGCAATCTCGGGATTGAAATACTTGACCGGGGTGGGCAGATCCCCGGTCAGCACCTCGCTGCCGTCGTGGTAGAGGGCCATGACGGCGGCGCGATCGGCATCGACATGGCCGCCGAACAGCCGGTTGCCGATGACGCCGAGGGCATGGGCCACCATGGCCACCTGCAGGCTGTGCTCGGCGATGTTCTCGGGCTGGATGTTGCGCATCAGCGGCCAGCGGTAGATGAGCCGCATGCGGGAGAGGTTGGCGAAGAAGTGGCTGGGGAGCATGGGGGCCTCGAACTGGGAAATAAAAAGGGCAGACCCTAGTCTGCCCTTTTTTTCGGTTCCAGGCATCGCCCTCAGCGAATATAGCGGCCCGACTCCGCCTCCTGATTGGTCACTATCATCTGGCCGATGGGGGCCAGGCTGATGAGCGCCAGCTTGAGATGCTGGATGCCGAACGGGATGCCGACGATGGTGACGAAACAGGCCAGCGCCGAGGCGATGTGGCCGATGGCGAGCCAGACACCGATCAGCACGAACCAGAGAATGTTGCCAATCATCCCGAGCGCGCCGGTGCCGATGTCGCTCTGGCCCGTCATGGCCTTGCGGCTTACCGCCTGCTTGCCAAACGGGAAGAAGGTGAAGGTGCCGATGACGAAGCAGGCGCGCCCCCAGGGGATCCCGATGAGGGAGACGAAGCAGAGCAGCCCCGCCAGCCACCAGGCCAGCCCCATGAAGACGCCTCCGAGCAGGAACCAGAGCAGATTGAACAAGAAGCGGAAAAAGGACATGTGGGTGACTCCAGGGTCATGAATTGGTTGTCACCATAGCGAGCCCTGCCGGGGGACGCAATGGCACAGGCGAGAAGGTGGACAATTTGGGTCGCAACACGCCATTTTGGCGGTCGATTGGGACAGGATGGCGATCAAAATGGCCCGTTCGCCGTGAAAAAGAGTGAGCCAGTGCAAATTATTGCGGATCGATTGCTTGAACTCGGTGCAAGGCTTCCCCATATAGGAGAAAGTCTTGCGCAAATTGTGCTGTCTGTGCCCCGGATGGGGGACGTGCGGCTCGACGCGACCACTGCACGCCGCTATAATGTCGCGTCATATTTTCTCATCACAAAGACAGTCGTTGTCTTTATAAACAGGAAGACTCCGGGTTCGCCCGGGGGCAATAAAGGGTCAGCACGCAGTGCTGAGTTGAACGAGGTAAAAGAATGCAAGTTTCTGTAGAGACAACCCAGGGTCTGGAACGCCGTCTTACCATCACTGTACCGGCCGCTACCGTTGACGCCGCCGTGCGCAAAGAATTGAATGGCCTGGCCAAGACTCGTCGCATCGACGGTTTCCGTCCTGGCAAGGCTCCGGTTGCCATTATCAAGAAGATGTTCGGTGCCATGGCTCACGCCCGTGTTGCCGATGAAATGATGCAGAACAACTTCATCAAGGCCATCATCGAGAACAAACTGAGCCCGGCCGGTGCGCCGACCATGGATCCGAAAGAGATCAAGGAAGGCCAGGACTTCGAATTCACCGCTACCTTCGAAGTGTACCCGGAGTTCGAGATCGCCGGTCTGGAGAGCATCAAGGTTGAGAAGCCGGTTGCCTCCGTCAAGGATACCGATCTGGCCAACATGATCGACACCCTGCGCAAGCAGCACGCCACCTGGTCCGAAACTGACGCAGTTGCCGCCAACGGCATGCGCGTGACCCTGGACTTCGTCGGTTCCATCGACGGTGAAGAGTTTGACGGCGGCAAGGCCGAAGGCTTCACGCTGGAACTGGGCGCCGGTCGCATGATCCCGGGCTTCGAAGACGCCATTCTGGGCAAGAAAGCGGGCGACGAGTTCACCATCGACGTGACTTTCCCAGCCGACTACCACGCCGAAGCCCTGAAGGGCAAGGCTGCCAAGTTCGCCTCCAAGCTGCACAAGGTTGAAGAGCAGATCCTGCCCGAGCTGACCGAAGAGTTCGTCAAGCGTTTCGGCATCGAGAGCGGCAGCGTTGAAGAGCTGAAAGCCGAAGTGCGCAAGAACATGGAACGCGAACTGGCCCAGGCCCTGAAAAACAGCGTGAAAGAGCAGGTGCTGAACGGCCTGGTTGAAGCCAACCAGATCGATCTGCCGAAGGCTGCCGTTGCTCAGGAAATCGACACCCTGCGTCAGCAGGCTCTGCAGCGCTTCGGTGGCTTCCAGGGCGGCAACGCTCCCGAGCTGCCGGCCGAGCTGTTCCAGGCCCAGGCCGAACGTCGCGTACGCGTTGGCCTGCTGCTGGGCGATGTGATCCGCACCAACGAGATCAAGGCTGACGAAGCCCGTGTGACCAGCATCATCGAGTCCATGGCCACCGCTTACGAAGATCCGAAGGAAGTGATCGAGTACTACCAGCAGAACGAGCAGATGCTGAACGGCGTGCGTAACCTGGCCATTGAAGATCAAGCCATCGATCTGATCCTGTCCAAGGCGCAAGTGACCGAGAAAGAAGTGGCCTTCGACGAAGTGATCAACAAGTCCGGTGCCGCTGCCTAAGAACATTTGACTTAAGGTCAAAACTGTTAAGTATAATGGCTCGTGTGATCTCCACTCGGGCCATTTTATTTTAGGGACAATGCCTTATGTACAAGAACTATAACGATGTGACTGAATCCCCACGCAATGCGCTCATCCCTATGGTGGTCGAGCAGACGGCTAAGGGTGAGCGTTCCTACGACATCTATTCCCGTCTGCTCAAGGAGCGGGTGATCTTCCTGACCGGACAGGTCGAGGACCACATGGCGAACCTGGTGGTGGCTCAGCTGCTGTTCCTGGAGTCCGAGAACCCGGATCAGGACATCAGCATCTACATCAACTCGCCGGGTGGCGCCGTCACTGCGGGTATGTCCATCTATGACACCATGCAGTTCATCAAACCGGATGTCAGCACCGTCTGCATGGGGCAGGCCTGCTCCATGGGGGCCTTCCTGCTGGCCGGTGGCGCCAAGGGCAAGCGTTTCTGCCTGCCCAATGCCCGTGTGATGATCCACCAGCCGCTGGGCGGCTTCCAGGGTCAGGCTTCTGACATCCAGATCCATGCCCAGGAGATCCTGAAAATCAAGAATACCCTGAACGATCGTCTGGCGTTCCATACCGGCCAGGACATGGTCACCATCGAGCGCGACACCGACCGTGACAACTTCATGTCGGCGGAGCAGGCCGTGGCCTATGGTCTGGTTGACGGCATCCTGAGCCAGCGCGGCTGAGCAGGGTATCCCGTCCTGTTGTAAACTCAACAGGACGATCCATCCTCTATTGATAAAACGAGGTCGCTGAATGACAGAGAAACGCAAGGGTGAGGGCGACAAGCTGCTGTATTGCTCTTTCTGCGGCAAAAGCCAGCATGAAGTGCGCAAGCTGATCGCTGGCCCTTCCGTCTACGTATGTGATGAGTGTGTCGAGCTGTGCAACGACATCATCCGCGAGGAGATCCGCGAGATCTCTCCCAAGCGCGATGGTAGCGACCTGCCGACCCCTCATGAAATCCGCGCCCATCTGGACGACTACGTGATCGGGCAGGAGTACGCCAAGAAGGTGCTGGCGGTCGCCGTCTACAACCACTACAAGCGTCTGCGCAGCGGCAGCGAGTCCGGTGGCGTGGAGCTGGGCAAGTCCAACATCCTGCTGATTGGCCCGACCGGCAGCGGCAAGACCCTGCTGGCCGAAACGCTGGCACGCCTGCTGGATGTGCCCTTCACCATGGCCGATGCCACCACCTTGACCGAAGCCGGTTACGTGGGCGAGGACGTGGAGAACATCATCCAGAAGTTGCTGCAAAAGTGCGACTACGACGTGGAGAAGGCCCAGCGCGGCATCGTCTACATCGACGAGATCGACAAGATCTCCCGCAAGTCGGACAACCCCTCCATCACCCGCGACGTTTCCGGGGAAGGGGTGCAGCAGGCTTTGCTGAAGCTGATCGAGGGCACCATTGCCTCAGTGCCGCCGCAAGGTGGTCGCAAGCACCCGCAGCAGGAGTTCCTGCAGGTCGACACCTCCAAGATCCTCTTCATCTGTGGAGGCGCCTTTGCGGGTCTGGACAAGGTGATCGAGCAGCGCTCCGTCAAGGGAACCGGCATCGGTTTTGGCGCCGAGGTGAAGTCCAAGAATGCCAAGGCAACCCTGAGCGAGAACTTTGCCAAGGTGGAGCCGGAAGATCTCATCAAGTACGGTCTCATCCCCGAGTTCATCGGTCGTCTGCCGGTGGTCGCGACCCTGACCGAGCTGGACGAGGCCGCCCTCATCCAGATCCTGAAAGAGCCGAAGAACGCGCTGACCAAGCAGTATGCCGCCCTGTTCGCTCTGGAAGAGGTGGAACTGGAGTTCCGTGACGACGCTCTGAACGCCATCGCCCGCAAGGCCATGGAGCGCAAGACCGGTGCCCGCGGTCTGAGATCCATCGTCGAAGCCGTGCTGCTTGACACCATGTATGACCTGCCGTCCCTGAAAGGGGTCAGCAAGGTGGTGATCGACGAGACGGTGATCAAGGGAGACTCAGCGCCCCTGATGATCTACGACAATCCCGAGACTCAGGCCGCAGCCTCAGAGTAACTGTCTGATTTTTAATCACATAAAGGGGCTTTTTGCCCCTTTCATGCTTTTTACGGCCAAGGCGATTGAATCTCATCTTTGCGCCCCCATATACTCAGCCAAGCGCTTTGCCAACGGTATAACAAGCCGAGAGGACATATATGAACCTAGAGCGTTCAGAACGCATCGAGATTCCCGTCCTGCCTCTTCGTGACGTGGTGGTTTACCCCCACATGGTCATTCCACTCTTTGTGGGGCGGGAAAAATCCATTCGCTGTCTGGAAGCGGCCATGGAGCAGGACAAGAAAGTCCTGCTGGTGGCCCAGAAGGATGCGTCTACTGACGAGCCAACGGTGGAGGAGATCTTCTCCGTCGGGACAGTGGCCAATATTTTGCAGATGCTCAAGCTGCCGGACGGCACCGTCAAGGTGCTGGTGGAAGGGAGCCAGCGTGCCCGCCTCGAGCGGATGATCGACGATCGCGACTTCTTCGTCGGCGAGGCGCAGTACATCGCATCCTCCCCCATCGAGGAGAAGGACCAGGATGTGCTGGTGCGCTCCGCCATCGGCCAGTTCGAAGGTTACATCAAGCTCAACAAGAAGATCCCGCCCGAGGTGCTCACCTCGATTTCGGCGATCGATGACGCGGCGCGCCTGGCCGACACCATGGCTGCCCACATGCCGCTCAAGCTCGAAGACAAGCAGAAGGTGCTGGAAATCGCCTCAGTGTCCGAACGCATCGAGTTTCTGATGGCCATGATGGAGTCGGAGATCGATCTGCTGCAGGTCGAGAAGCGCATCCGCTCCCGGGTCAAGAAACAGATGGAGAAGAGCCAGCGGGAGTACTACCTCAACGAGCAGATGAAGGCCATCCAGAAAGAGCTGGGTGAGCTGGAAGACAGCCCGGACGAATTCGAAGCCCTCAATCGCAAGATTGACGAGGCGGGGATGCCGGAGGATGCGCGCGAGAAGGCCCAGGCCGAGCTCGCCAAGCTGAAGATGATGTCCCCCATGTCTGCCGAGGCGACCGTGGTGCGCAGCTACGTGGACTGGATGGTGCAGGTGCCCTGGAAGGCGCGCTCCAAGGTCAAGAAGGACCTGGGCAAGGCCCAGGAGGTGCTGGACGCGGATCACTATGGCCTGGACAAGGTCAAGGATCGCATCCTCGAGTACCTGGCGGTGCAGGCGCGGGTCAACAAGCTCAAGGGCCCCATCCTCTGCCTGGTCGGGCCTCCCGGGGTGGGCAAGACCTCCCTCGGTCAGTCCATCGCCAAGGCCACTGGCCGCAAATACGTACGCATGGCGCTCGGTGGCGTGCGTGACGAGGCGGAGATCCGCGGTCACCGTCGCACCTACATCGGCTCCATGCCCGGCAAGCTCATCCAGAAGATGGCGAAAGTCGGCGTGAAGAACCCGCTGTTCCTGCTCGACGAGATCGACAAGATGAGCTCGGACATGCGTGGCGATCCCGCCTCCGCCCTGCTGGAGGTACTGGATCCCGAGCAGAACAGCAGTTTCAACGATCACTATCTGGAAGTGGATTACGACCTGTCGGACGTGATGTTCGTGGCCACCTCCAACTCCATGAACATCCCGGGTCCGCTGCTGGACCGGATGGAGGTGATCCGCCTGTCCGGTTACACCGAGGACGAGAAGCTGAACATCGCCAAGCAGCACCTGGTGGCCAAGCAGATCCAGCGCAACGGCCTGAAGGCCTCCGAGATCACCATTGAGGACTCGGCGCTGATTGGGGTTATCCGCTACTACACCCGCGAGGCTGGGGTACGCAGCCTGGAGCGCGAGATCTCTAAGATCTGTCGCAAGGCAGTCAAACGCATCCTGCTGGACAAGAGCATCAAGCATGTTCAGGTCAATCAGGCCAACCTCAAGGAGTTCCTGGGGGTACAGCGCTTCGACTACGGCAAGGCCACCGACCAGAACCAGATCGGTCAGGTGTGCGGCCTGGCGTGGACCGAGGTGGGGGGCGATCTGCTCACCATCGAGACCACCAACATGCCGGGCAAGGGCAAGCTCACCTACACCGGCTCCCTAGGTGACGTGATGCAGGAGTCCATCCAGGCGGCCATGACGGTGGTGCGGGCCCGTGCCGAGAAACTGCGCATCAACGCGGACTTCTATGAGAAGCGCGACATCCATGTGCACGTGCCGGAAGGGGCGACCCCGAAAGACGGTCCGAGCGCCGGCATCGCCATGTGTACCGCCCTGGTCTCCAGCCTCACCGGCAACCCGGTGCGTGCCGACGTGGCCATGACCGGCGAGATCACCCTGCGCGGTGAAGTGCTGCCCATCGGCGGTCTCAAGGAGAAGCTGCTGGCGGCCCACCGCGGCGGCATCAAGCGGGTGCTCATCCCGAAAGAGAACGAGCGTGACCTCGAGGAGATCCCGGCCAACGTCAAACAAGATCTTGAAATCTATCCGGTTCGCTGGATTGACGAGGTGCTTGCACTGGCGCTGCAGGACAATCCGCAGGGTTTCGAACGCGTTTCTGTCGTGTAAATGTTGATGCGCCGCAAATTTGGCGCATTCGGGGGGTGGTTAAGGCTTGCATGCGCCGGACAACGGAAGTAGCCTTGACCACCGATCGGGTACTCATGATGAGTCGCAAGGCGTGATGTGGCGCGGGTTTGCGCCAGATTGTCACTTGCAACTGATCAGGAGGCTTGTTATAAAACCTCCACTTGTTGTGGCCAGGGAAATCAGCGCCGCAGCGATGTTCGATAAAAGGGGAATATAAGAGTGAATAAATCTCAACTGATTGACAAGATTGCAGACGGTGCTGATATCTCCAAAGCTGCCGCTGGCCGTGCGCTGGATGCCTTCATCGATGCCGTGGGCGAAGCTCTGAAAGAGGGTGACCAGGTTGCACTGGTTGGCTTCGGTACTTTCGCCGTGCGCGAGCGTGCCGCCCGTTCTGGCCGTAACCCGCAAACTGGTGCGACCATCGAAATCGCCGCCGGTAAAGTTCCTGCCTTCAAAGCCGGCAAGGCCCTGAAAGACGCGGTCAACTAAGCCGGTCGCTGATATCACATCGGCACCGTCCTTGGTCGTTGACCAGACAAGTGAGAGGGCTCTCCCTCATACTGATTGACCAAGGCGCATCGCAATCGGTGCGCCTTTTCATTATTTACGCCCATCGAGTTCGGGAGCATAAGTACAAACATGATGTTGGATAAACTACGCGAAGGGGCGCAGGGCAAGGTAGCCAAGGTTATCTTGGGCCTGATCATCCTCTCCTTTGCCTTGGCCGGTGTAGGCAGCTACCTCAACGGCCCGGCACGTACCGCCCCCGCCACCGTCAACGGCAATGACATCAGTGCCCCCGCACTGGAGAATGCCTACCGCAACGAGCGGGCCCGCATGGAAGCCCAAATGGGTGAGGCCTTCAACCAGCTGGCTGCCAACCCCGACTACATGAAACAGTTCCGTCGCGGCGTGCTGGACCGGTTGATCGATCAGGCGCTGATCGATGACAAGGCCCGCTCCCTGGGCCTGCGCGTCAGTGACGAGCAGATCAAGCAGGCCATTGTCGCCATGCCGGAGTTTGCCGAAGATGGCAAGTTCAGCAACGACCGCTACCTGCAGCTCATCCGCCGCGCCGGCATGACCCCCGAGATGTTCCGCGACTCCCTGCGCCAGGACATGGTGCGCCAGCAACTGATGGGGGCCGTGCTGGGCTCAGAGTTCGCCCTCAAGGGCGAGGCCGAGCAGCTCGACCGGCTCTACAACCAGACCCGGGATCTGCGCCTGGTGCGCCTGGCCGCCTCCGCCTATGTGGACGGGGTCGAGGTCAGCGATGCCGAGATTGAGCAGTTCTACAAGGCCAACAGCGGCCGCTTCATGAACGACGAGAAGGTCAAGGTCGACTATCTGCTGCTGGATGCCGCCAATCTTGGCAAGAACATCAAGGTCACCGAGCAGGACGCCCAGGATTACTACGATCAGCATCAGGATCTGTTCCAGCGTGCCGAGCGTCGCCAGGTGGCTCATATCCTGATCCCGTTTGGCAAGGATGACAAGGCCGCCGAACAGAAGGCCGAGGCCGTGCTGGCCAAGGCCAAGGCGGGCGACGACTTCGCCGCGCTGGCCAAGGCCGAGTCTTCCGATACCTTCTCCGCCAAGAAGGGCGGCGAGCTGGACTGGTTCGAGAAAGGGGTGATGGATCCCGCCTTCGAGCAGGCCGCCTTCGCGCTGGCCAAGGCCGGGGATCTCTCTGCCGTGGTGAAGAGCCCGTTCGGTTTCCACATCATCAAGCTGCTGGCGGTCGAGCCTGCCAAGACCAAGCCCTTTGCCGATGTGAAGAGCGACACCATCGCCCGTCTGCAGTCTGACAAGGCCAAGGAGCAGTTCTTCGCCGAGCAGCAGAAGATGGCCGACAGCAGCTTCGAGAACCCGGACTCCCTAGATCTCACCGCCGAGACCATGGGTCTGAAAGTCGTCTCCTCCGACTATTTCAGCCAGGCCGATGCGCCGGCACCGCTCAGCGATCCCAAGGTGCTCTCCGTGGCCTTCTCCGAGCAGCTGCGCGATGACAACACCAACTCCGACGTGATCGAGCTCGGCGACGGCAAGGCGCTGGTGCTGCACATCATGGGTCACCAGCCGAAGGCGGCCAAGCCGCTGGCGGAGGTGAAAGAGCAGGTGATCGCGGCCATCAAGCACGACAAGGCGAGCGAAGTGGCCCGCGGCAAGGCGCAGGGCTTGCTGGACAAGCTGCGTGCCGGCGAATCCATCGAGGCCGACCTGGCTGCGCTGGGACTGAAGGTGGAGACCCACAAGGGTGTTGCCCGCTTCGCCCAGGAGATGGATCAGAACCTGGTGGCCCAGGCCTTCCGCATGCCCCATCCGAAGGATGGCAAGCCGAGCGTGGAGCTGGTGACCGAGGCCAACGGCGATCGCGTGGTGGTGGCCCTTGACAGGGTCAACCTGATCAAGGAGCCGTCCCAGATGGTGAGCCTGCTGCAAGGCCAGCTCGGCCAGGGCAAGGCCCAGGCGGACTACAAGTCCCTCATCGACGAACTGCGCAAGGCGGCCAAGATCGAGTACTTCACCGATGTGGAAGCGGCCGTCGAGTAAGCCGACGCCGCTCCCGCTTGAAAACGGCCCCGTTACGGGGCCGTTTTTTTATGCGCGAGAGGGGGAGGCCGGTTGCGCGGCCAACTTGTGTTCTGTGCTTTTCTACTGCCTCCTTGCGGGAGAAGGGGGAGCAAGAGAAGCGGGTTGCAGCCCCGGGGGAGGGGACGCGGGCCGCCGCTATCGTCAATTAAAGCTGCGCAAGCCAGCGGGCCAGCTCCTCCGGACAATCCCGGAAGCGTGAGGCGCCCATAAAAAAACCGGCGCACCCGGCGCCGGTTTCTCTCTTTGCATTGCGAGGGGTTACACCACGCCCTGGCTGCGCAGGTAATCCTCGTAGGTGCCGCCGAAGTCGCGGATGCCGTCTTCAGTCAGCTCCAGAATACGGGTCGCCAGGGAGGAGACGAACTCACGGTCGTGGGAGACGAAGATCAGGGTGCCCTTGTACATCTCCAGCGCCAGGTTCAAGGATTCGATGGATTCCATGTCCAGGTGGTTGGTCGGCTCATCCATGATCAGGATGTTGGGGCGCTGCATCATCAGCTTGCCGAACAGCATGCGGCCCTGCTCACCACCGGAGAGCACCTTGACCGGCTTTTTGATGTCGTCCTGGGAGAACAGCAGACGGCCCAGTACGGAGCGTACCGCCTGCTCGTCTTCGTTCTCCTGTTTCCACTGGGCCATCCAGTCGAACACGTTGAGGTCGGTGTCGAAGTCCTCGGCGTGATCCTGGGCGTAGTAACCGATCTGGGCGTTTTCGGACCACTTGATGGTGCCGGTATCCGGTGCCAGCGCACCCACCAGGGTTTTGATCAGGGTGGATTTACCGATCCCGTTGGTCCCCAGAATGGCGACCTTCTCGCCCACTTCCAGCATCATGTTGAGGCCCTTGAACAGAGGGGCTTCGCCATAGCCTTTCGATACCCCTTCGATCTCCAGGATGTTGCGGTAGAGCTTCTTCTCCTGCTCGAAGCGGATGAAGGGGTTCTGCCGGCTGGAGACCTTCACTTCCTCAATCTTGATCTTGTCGATCTGCTTGAGACGGGAGGTGGCCTGGCTGGACTTGGAGGCGTTGGCGCTGAAACGCGACACGAAGGATTGCAGATCGGCGATCTGGGCCTTCTTCTTGGCGTTGTCGGCCAGCAGGCGCTCACGGGCCTGGGTGGCGGCCGTCATGTACTCGTCGTAGTTGCCCGGGTAGACCCGCAGTTCGCCGTAGTCCAGATCCGCCATGTGGGTGCAGACGGAGTTCAGGAAGTGACGGTCGTGAGAGATGATGATCATGGTGCTCTCGCGATCGTTGAGCACCTGTTCCAGCCAGCGGATGGTGTTGATGTCCAGGTTGTTGGTCGGTTCGTCCAGCAACAGGATGTCGGGGTTGGAGAAGAGCGCCTGTGCCAGCAGCACCCGCAGTTTCCAGCCCGGCGCCACTTCGCTCATGGGGCCGTTGTGCTGCTCGATGGGGATGCCGGCACCCAGCAGCAGCTCGCCTGCGCGGGATTCTGCGGTATAGCCGTCATACTCGGCGACCAGGCCTTCCAGCTCGGCGGCCTTCATGTAGTCGTCGTCGGTCGCTTCCAGGTTGGCGTAGATGGCATCGCGCTCGGCGATGGCGGCCCACAGCTCGGTGTGACCCATCATGACCACGTCCAGTACGCGCATCTCTTCGTAGGCGAACTGATCCTGACGCAGCTTACCGATACGTTCGTTGACGTCCAGGCTCACATTACCGCCAGTGGGCTCCAGATCGCCGCCGAGGATCTTCATGAAAGTGGACTTGCCACAGCCGTTGGCACCGATAAGGCCGTAGCGGTTGCCGCCGCCAAACTTGACGCTGATGTTCTCAAACAGCGGCTTGGCGCCGAACTGCATGGTGATGTTGTTACTCGAAAGCACTGGAATGTCCCGGTTGATCTGTCAAATGGCGCGCATTATGGCACAGATCCCCCGAAAGTTTTAGCAAGAACTGTGATCCAGACCGGTTGCAGGGGGTTTTGCCATCGTGCAACGGACCCCTGGGGCCGCCGGGGCGAACAGGGGGGGGCGAGGGGCGCCTCACATGAAAAAAGCCGGCGCAGGGCCGGCTTGGAAGGGGGAGGGGGACCTCAGTGGGCGGAGGCGCCGGAGGCACCGAGCCCGGTCTGGGAGCGGACGAACTGCGGGAAAAACTTAGCATGCTCGTCGGAGGCGCTCTGGGACTTGTCGGTCACCGAGAAGAACCAGATCCCGACGAAGGCGAGCGCCATGGAGAAGAGCGCCGGGTATTCGTAGGGGAAGATAGCCTCGGCATGGCCCAGTACCTTCACCCACACGGTGGGACCCAGGATCATCAGGGTCACGGCGCTCACCAGCCCGAGCCAGCCGCCATAGACGGCGCCACGGGTGGTCAGGCGGGACCAGAACATGGAGAGGAAGAGCACAGGGAAGTTGCAGCTCGCCGCGATGGAGAAGGCCAGGCCCACCATGAAGGCGATGTTCTGCTTCTCGAACAGGATGCCCAGACCGATGGCGACGACCCCCAGCACTAGCGTGGTCATCTTGGAGACGCGCAGCTCGTCGGTTTCGTTGACCTTGCCCTGCTTGATCACGCAGGCATAGAGGTCGTGGGAGACCGCGGAGGCACCCGCCAGGGTCAGCCCGGCGACCACCGCCAGTATGGTGGCGAAGGCCACGGCGGAGATGAAGCCCAGGAACAGGCTGCCGCCCACCGCATCGGCCAGGTGGACCGCCGCCATGTTGGTGCCGCCCAGCAGGGCGCCGGTGGCGTCCTTGAAGTCAGGGTTGGTGCTGACCAGCAGGATGGCGCCAAAACCGATGATGAAGGTGAGGATGTAGAAGTACCCGATGAAGCCGGTGGCGTAGAACACCGACTTGCGGGCTTCCTTGGCATCGCTCACGGTGAAGAAGCGCATCAGGATGTGGGGCAGACCGGCGGTGCCGAACATCAGGGCCAGCCCGAGCGAGATGGCGGAGATGGGATCGGCGACCAGGCCGCCCGGGCTCATGATGGCGGCGCCGTTGGCATGGACCTTGACCGCCTCGCTGAACAGGGCGCCGACGTCGAAGTTGACGGACTTCATCACCATGATGGCCATGAAGGAGGCACCGGAGAGCAGCATCACCGCCTTGATGATCTGTACCCAGGTGGTGGCCAGCATGCCGCCGAACAGCACGTAGAGCACCATAAGGATGCCGACCAGCACCACGGCCACATGGTATTGCAGGCCGAACAGCAGCTCGATGAGCTTGCCGGCACCGACCATCTGGGCGATGAGGTAGAGGGCGACCACCACCAGGGAGCCACAGGCGGAGAGGCTGCGCACCGAGGTCTGCTTGAGGCGGTAGGAGGCCACGTCGGCGAAGGTGTACTTGCCGAGGTTGCGCAGCCGCTCCGCGATCAGGAACAGTATGATGGGCCAGCCCACCAGGAAGCCGATGGAGTAGATGAGGCCGTCATAGCCCGAGGTGTAGACCAGGGCGGAGATGCCGAGGAAGGAGGCGGCAGACATGTAGTCACCGGCGATGGCCAGACCGTTCTGGAAGCCGGTGATGCGCCCGCCGGCGGCGTAGTAGTCGGAGGCCGAGCGGTTGCGCTTGGAGGCCCAGTAGGTGATGAACAGGGTGGCGGCCACGAAGGCCACGAACATGACGATGGCCGAGACGTTGAGGGGCTGGCGTTGCACCTCGCCGGTGAGGGCATCGGCCGCCAGCAGGGGGGTGGAGACCAGACCGGTCAACAGCAGCAGAGACTTGCCTTTCATGATTGCACTCCCTTGAGGATCTTCTGGTTCAGCTCGTCAAACTCGCCGTTGGCCCGAAACACATAGACGCCGGTCAGCACGAAGGCCGACAGGATGAGGCCAATCCCGACCGGGATGCCGCGGGTGATGCTCGAGCCTTCGCTCAAGGGGGTGCCGAGCCAGCCGGGGGCGAAGGCGATGAGCAGGATGAACGCCAGGTAGAGTCCCAGCATCAGGATGGAGAGGATCCAGGCAAAGCGCTGGCGCTTGGCGACCAGAGCCTGGAAGTTGGGATCTTGCTGGATCCGAAGATACGGTTGCTGTTCCATTGCAGTGCTCCATGACATTGAGTGTCAGCGGTGGATGAAGGGGGTTCCCTACCGAGCAGCCAGGCCGCTCATGTAAGCAAAATGTGAATTAAATGTTATTTGTCGACAATTAGACTTTGGGATAAGCCAGGGGGCCGCCATTGCGCAGGCGGACAAAGATGAGGGCGGCGGCGGCGGCGTCACTCAGAGCGTCGTGAAGGGGCAGGGGGGGCAGTGCCAGGTGGGCGCAGATGGCAGCCAGATGCAGGTCGATGGCGGCATCGGGATAACGGCGGTAGAGCTGGTCGTGGTAGAGCCGGCTCACCTCAAGGCCCCGCTGGGGCAGGGTGAGCCCCCACAGCCGCTGACACGCCAGGTTGAGGATGCGCAGGTCATAGGCGATATGGTAACCCACCAGTTCGCGGGGACCGATGAAGGCGAGCAGCTGGCGCAGCGCGGCTTCCAGCGTCATGCCCTGTTGCAGATCCCGGTGGCGCAGGCCGTGGATCACCACAGACTGGGTGCTCAGGCTGGCGGGGGCCTGGACCCGGAGGCTGAGGGCGTCGCCTGTCTCTATCCGGTTGCCGCGGATGCGCACCGCCCCGATGGAGACGATCTCCGCCCGCGCCGGGTTGAGGCTGGTGGTCTCGAAGTCCAGCGCCACCCACTCGTCGGCGGGAGGGCTCGCAAAGAGGGGGGCAAACTCCCCGTCCCGGAAGGCCCTGCCTTGCCAGCGGCGTCGCCAGTGCGCCCACATCCCTATTGCCTCAGACGAAAGTGCAAGGTGAGCCACTGCTGGAACTTCTTCACCTGGTGCAGGGCATGGCGCAGCAGATCCCGCTCGGTGTGGCCGAGCCCGGCCACGTGTACCCGCCCGTCCCCCTCCTGCAACTGGCTGCGCAACCGAAGCCGCATAAACAGTCGAAAGGCCTCCGCCAGATTGGCGCCGTAGTCGCTGCTGAGGCGCCCCTGGGCCACCAGGGCGTCGATGCGCCCCAGGGTCGAGGTCTCCAGCACGCCCGCCTCCAGGGAGAGCACCCGCACACCGTGCACCAGGGGGAAGAGGCCGCCCCGCTTGAGATCCAGCCCTTCGGGATCCTGCTCCAGCCGGCCAAACAGGGTGAGGGGGGTGTGAAAGGCCACCGCCGCCCGCGCCATCTCCGCCAGCAGATCCGGCCTGTCGGCCAGGCAGGCTCTCAGGTGGCGGGCGACGGGGGCGAGCAGGGGGCGATCCCCCATGATGGCCTGGGCATCGGCCAGGGTGGCGAGCCACAGCAGATCGTCCTCGTCGGCCCGGGCGCAGGCCAGCTCGATCTGCGCCTGCCACTGCTGCGCCCCCTTCACCCAGGCCGGGTTGCTGACCATGACATGCCCCGGACAGGGAGGGTAGCCGAGCCGTGCCAGCAGATCGCTGAAGGCGGCCAGATCCGCCTCCCGTGCGGGCCATGTCAGGCCCTCTGGCAGGATCAGGGCGTTGTCCTGATCGGTTTTCTGGATCTGTTCGCCGCGCCCCTCCGAGCCCAGCATCAGCAGACAGACCTTCTCCTGCACCTCGGGGGGGATCACCAGGGCGAAGGCCTTGGCGATCAGCTGTTCGTTGATGGTGGCGATGAGCTTCATCAGAAAGAGGGTGTGGATCCCCTGGGCAAACAGGGAGCGGGTGAGCTGCTGCTGCTCCCGGGCCACCGCCTCGAGGGCGGCGGGGCTGTCGGCCCGGGCGATGCGCAGGGTCAGCACGTGGGAGTGGGCAGAGAAGAGCCCCAGCACCTGGGTCAGGTGCAGTATGCCTGCCACCTCCTGCCCCTGCCAGATGACCAGGCGCTTTATGCGGTGGCGGGTCATCAGCAGCAGGGCGTCGAACAGATAGCTGCCCTGGGCCAGGCCGATCAGGGGGGCGGGGGTCAGCACCGCGAGCGGCGCCGTGAGCGGCAGTCCCTTGAGGGTCAGCGCATGGAGCAGGGTCTTGCGGGTGGCGAGGCTCTGGCTGCCATCAGCGGCGGGGTAGAGCAGGCAGTCCGTTCCCCGGGCCACCATGGCCTCGGTGGCGGCCAGCAGGCTGGTCTGGTTGTCCAGTTGCAGGGCCGGCTGCAGATGCCCGGGGTCTATCCGCGTCAGGATGAACTCCGCCAGGTTCTGTTGCCCGAGCTGGCCGCGCCGCTCCTGCTCCCGCTGGCGTTCCGCCAGGGTGGCGGTGAAGTAGCGGGCGATGTCGGGATGCTGGTCGCACAGCGACAGGAAGTCTGGGCGGGGAACGAGCTGGCAGAGGGTGTCTTCCAGGGCGGCGAAGCGGTGGCGGCAGCGACCGTCGAACTGGGCCCGGACGTCGAACATGTCCCCCTCGCCGTAGTCGCCGAACGTCTGATGGGGGGCGGACTCCTCTACGGCCCCCTTGATGATGAGATAGAGGCCCTCGGGCTCGTCCCCCGGGCTCTGCACCGTCTGGCCGGCGCGAAAGTAGCAGATGCTGAGCAGCTGGCCGAGCCGTTGGCGGGCCGCCTCGTCCAGGCAGTCGAACGGCGGGCGGGAAAAATTGAACAGAAGTGACATGACGACTCTCCGCCGTGAGCATGGGGCCAGTCTGGCAAAGGGACAGGGCCGGGGCCAGCCGACTTTAGTCGCAGACCCGGGGTCGCCTCCCTGTACCTGCCGGTAACACTCTGGTAACGTTGTGGTATGACCAGTTGAATGAGAGGACGAGGACGGAAATGGACAAGCCAAGGGTCAAATGGGGGTTTCAGGACGGTATCGCCGAGGTGATGCTGACCCGGGGTGACAAGCTCAACGCGCTGGATCGGGCCATGTTTGATGCCATCGACGAGGTGCTGGGCCAGGTGTCGCGGCAGAAGGGGCTGAGGGCGGTGATCCTGCACGGGGAGGGGCGGGCCTTCTGCGCCGGGCTGGATGTGAAATCCATGCTGAGACAGCCGGTGGCGGCGCTCGAGATCCTCAAGCGCGAGGCGGACGAGGCGACCAACCTGGCCCAGCGGGTCGCCTATGGCTGGCACCAGCTGCCGGTGCCGGTGATCGCGGTGACCCAGGGAGTCTGCTTCGGTGGCGGCCTGCAGATCGCGCTCGGCGCCGATTTTCGCTTCAGCACCCCGGATTGCCGCTTCTCGGTGATGGAGATCAAGTGGGGCATCATCCCCGATATGAGTGGCAGCGTCACCCTGCGCAACCTGATGGGGATGGATACCGCCATGGAGCTGGCCATGAGCGGCCGCGAGCTGGAGGCGGCGGAGGCCAAGAGCCTGGGGCTGGTGAGCCGGGTCTGCACTGACCCCCTGGAGGAGGCGCGGGCATTCGCCAGGACCCTCATCACCAAGTCGCCGGATGCGCTGGCGGGGATCAAGCAGCTCTACACCCAGGCCTGGGCCCGCAGTGATGAGGCCATGCTCAAGGAAGAGACCCGGCTGCAGCGGCAGATCCTGGGGCGTCCGAACCAGTGGCGGGCCACCCTCAACAGCCTGCTGCGCTGGCGCCTGCCGTTCGGCCCCAGGCGCAACGCCCTCTGAGCGGTTGGCTCACCCGTCTGGCCCAATCAAAATGGATCAAAAAAATGGCAGCCTAGGCTGCCATTTTTTTATCTGCTTGTGGATCACAGGATCAGGTGGGTTCGCGATCCGGCTCGAATGGGTGACCGGATTGCTCCTGCTCCAGGTTTTGCTCGGAGCGGCGGCCCGTCCAGTAGTCGGCGTTCTTGATGCCGAGTTTCTCCGGATGGAACACGGGATCCAGCCCCAGGGCCTTCTGGGCCTCGTAGTCCTTCAGGCAGGCGAAGGCGGGCTTTTGCAGCAGCAGGATGGCGCCGATGTTGAGCCAGGCCATCAGACCGACCCCGATGTCACCCAGACCCCAGGCCAGCTCGGCGGTCTTGACGGTGCCATAGACGGTGGAGGCCATCAGGGCCAGCTTCAGCAGGAAGGTGAGCCAGGGGCGGTTGATCTTGCGGTTGATGTAGGCGATGTTGGTCTCGGCGATGTAGTAGTAGGCCACTATGGTGGTGAACGCGAAGAAGAACAGCGCGATGGCGACGAAGTAGTTGCCAAAGCCCGGCATCATGCTCTCCATGGCGGTCTGCACATAGCCCGGGCCGGCGGCCACGCCGGCGATGCCGGTGTAGAGGGCGGCACCGTCCGGACCCTGCACGTTGTACAGGCCGGTGATGAGCAGCATGAAGCCGGTGGCGGAGCAGACGAACAGGGTGTCGATGTAGACGGAGAACGCCTGCACCAGACCCTGCTTGGCCGGGTGGCTCACCGCGGCGGCGGAGGAGGCGTGCGGACCCGTGCCCTGGGCGGCTTCGTTGGAGTAGACGCCGCGCTTGACGCCCCACATGATGGCCAGGCCCAGAATGGCACCGAAGCCGGCTTCCATCCCGAAGGCGCTCTTCCAGATCAGCAGGATCACGCCTGGCAGCTGGCCGATGTTCAGGGCGATGATGACGCAGGCGACGATGATGTAGCCGAGCGCCATGAAGGGCACCACTGTGCTGGCGAAGTTGGCGATGCGCTTGACGCCGCCGAAGATGATGAAGCCGAGCAGCAGGGCGAGACCGGCGGCGGTCACGTTGGGATCGATGGCAAAGGCGGTCTGCAGGCTGGAGCCGATGGAGTTCGCCTGTACGCCCGGCAGCAGCACGCCGCAGGCGAAGATGGTGGCGATGGCGAAGGTCCAGGCGTACCACTTCATGCCGAGCCCCTTCTCGATGTAGAAGGCCGGGCCGCCGCGGTATTCACCGTTGATCTTCTCCTTGTAGACCTGGCCCAGGGTGGACTCCACGAAGGCGGAGCTGGCACCGAGGAAGGCGACCATCCACATCCAGAACAGGGCACCCGGACCGCCGAAGGTGATGGCGGTGGCGACACCGGCGATGTTGCCGGTACCGACGCGACCGGCCAGGGTCATGGCCAGGGCCTGGAAGGAGGAGACTCCCGCATCCGTGCTCTTGCCATCGAACATCAGGCGAATCATCTCCTTGATGTGGCGCAGTTGCAAAAAGCGGCTGCGCAGGGAGAAGTAGAGGCCTACCCCCAGGCACAGATAGATGAGCGCTGGGCTCCAAATCACGCCATTGATGGCATTGACGATCTCATTCATGTACAACAACTCCTTTGTTGCGCTGTCTTGGCGAGGTCTGTGCCTCGCTCCCTTAACATTGAAATAGACGGTGACCAAGGGGGTCACTCAGCATTGGGCAGGACTTTCCACTGCTTGGTCCGCGGGATTTAACATATCGGTTTGTACAGGCCCTTCCTAGTGAAATGTGTTGTCACTTTGTTAATTTGTGAATTGACATTAACAAACGATGAATGGAACTGGACAAGATTCGGTACTTACCCATCATCTACACCTTTTTCATGTCCTGGGGCCAAGGGGCATAATGCAAATAGGAGGCCATGAGTGGCAATGACGGAACAGGAGTGCACCATTCGCCCTGCCGAACGGGGGGATGGGGCCACGTTGTCGGGACTGTTTGCCCAGCTGGGCTACCCGAACCCTGACGGCGAGGTGGCCGCGCGCCTGGCCGAGCCCGATCCGGCCCGGGAGGTGCTGGTGGCATGTCACCGGGGTGGCATGGTGGGTGTGCTGGTGTGGCACCGCCTGCACCCCGTGCACCTTGCACCAGCCTGGGGCCTGATCTCGGCGCTGGTTGTCGATGAGGGTGCAAGGGGAGGCGGTATCGGTGCCCGGTTGCTGGCGGCGGCCGAACGGCGGGCCCGTGATCTGGGGTGCTGCCAGCTGGAGCTCTCCAGCAGCCTCAAGCGCGAGGGGGCACACCGTTTCTATCTGGCGCAAGGCTATTGCGAGCGCCCGAAGCGCTTCGTGAAAGCTGTCTGATTGGCAAGAGGAGTCCCTGTGTTCTGGTCCAGGTTGAAAGAGGTGTTTGGGCGTGCCTCCCCCATCGAGCGTGCGCTCCCGGGGGAGCTGGAGTGGCGGCAGGCCCTGGCGGCCGTGCCCATCCTGCAGGGTTTCTCCGGCGAGGAGGAGCAGACTCTGATTGAATTGGCGCGCCACTTCCTTGCGCGCAAGACGCTCACCCAGATAGGGGTCGAGCTGAGCCCCCGGCAGCAGGGGGTGCTGGCCCTGCAGGCGGTGCTGCCCATCCTGCACCTGGGGTTGGAGTGGTATCGCGGTTTTCACGAGGTGATCATCATCCCGGAGCCCGTCACCCGCCGGCAGGAGGTGCAGGATGAGTTCGGTCTGGTGAGCGAGGTTGAAGAGGAGAACGCCGGTGAATCCTGGCCCCAGGGCCCCCTGGTGCTGGCCTGGAGCGAGCTGCAGCAGGACGGGGACTGGGATGGCTTCAACCTGGTGATCCACGAGCTCGCCCACAAGCTCGACATGCTGGGGGGGGCGGCGGACGGAGCGCCGCCGCTGCCGGGCGGCATGGATCCGCGCCAATGGACCCGGGCGCTGCAAAGCGCATTCGACGAGATGAACGACCAGCTGGCCAGGGGGGAGGTGACCGAGATCGATCCCTATGCGGCTTCGCACCCCGCCGAGTTCTTCGCGGTGTGCAGCGAAAGCTTCTTCACCGAGCCGCTGCGCCTGCGCGACGTCTATCCGGCGGTGTATGAGCAGTTCTGCCGTTTCTACGGCCAGGAGCCTGCCACGCGCTTCCCGGCCACCCGGCTGCTGGCGGGGGAGGCTGAGCCTCGCGGCTAGTTGGGAGATCCCCTGGCATGGCCAAACCAGCAAAAACGAAAAGGCACCCCGCGGGGTGCCTTTTTCGTGACAGCAATGACAGCGGCAGACTTAGGCAGCGGCTTTCAGCTGGACGGCGGCGGCCTTCTTGTGATCGCCGATGGGCAGCACGGTACGGCCGAACTGCTCGTTCAACACGGTGGCCATGGCCAGGTAGATGGCGCTGGCACCGCAGATGATGCCTTCGAAACCGGCGATGGTGCCGATCAGGGTGCTGCCGGTGAAGTCACGGGCGGCCAGCAGGAAGAACAGCACGGTCAGGGAGGCGAACACGAACTGCTTCACGCGCGGGAAGTTGACGGTGCCTGCCAGCATGAACAGGGTGAACATGCCCCACATCAGCAGGTACCAGCCCATGTAGGCGTGGGGAGTGGCTTCGGCCAGACCCATGGTCGGCATCACCAGCAGGAACACCAGGCTCCACCAGAAGGTACCGTAGGAGATGAAGGCGGTGACGCCGAAGGTGTTGCCACGCTTGAACTCCATGATGCCGGCGATGATCTGGGCCAGACCGCCATAGCACAGGCCCATGGCCAGGATCATGGCGCTGATGGGGAAGAAACCTGCGTTATGGATGTTCAGCAGAATGGTGGTCATACCGAAACCCATCAGACCCAGAGGGGCAGGGTTGGCCAATTTTTCGCTCACGTGGTGTTCTCCAACAATAGAGGTGGGGGTTGATAAAAGACGCGCGATTTTAGGCAGGCTCTTGGTCCCGGGCAAGGGGGGGAAGGGCTGAAACGGTAAAAAAATGACACGAAATTTTACGCAGCCAACCATTCGTGCGATTCAGGTAGGCAACACGTGAATGAATAACGTTTTCTTCGTTGCATTTTTGTGTTTTTGACGTCGAAAATGAAACTGGGTAACGAATGGGGCAGTGACCCCGCTGGCAGCGAACGGGTGCTGCGGGACTTGGGTGCAAGCAGGGTTTGGTACAAAAAAACATCTGATATGCCATCAGACAATAGATGTTTACCACCATTTCTCTCACCTCGACTCCCAGACAACCGGCATGCCCTTTTCTGTCGGCCACTCGGAGGCGGACGGGAGAACCCTTGCGAGGGGGTTAAGGGAGGGGAAAGGCCGAACAGCGGCTGTGGGGAAGGGGCGTGGCCGCCAGTAAAGAAAGGGAGTGGCGCCAAGCGGCGAACGGGCGGGGCGTAACCAAGGCTAACGTGCCCGACCACAAAAAGGGGAGCCACTATGGCTCCCCTTTTTGGGTCAGTCGTCCAGGGTCAGCACGACCTTGGCCTCCTTGTCCGTCTCCTTCACCTGGCTGTCGAGCACGAAGAGGCGCTCCGGCGCTATACCCTGGGTGTCCACCAGATACTCCTTGGTGTTCTGGGCGCGGCGCATGGCGAGGTTGCGCAGGGACTTGGCGGTGATGAGCTGCTGATCCCGCAGCAGGAGCACCGCCCGGGCGTGCAGGGCCTCGCTCCCTTCCTCGAGCTGCAACTTGTCGGCCAGATCCCTGAGGTCTTCGTTGAACTTGGCCTCATAGGCCTGGGCCAGTGCCGACTGCATGGTGGGATCCTGCTCCAGCTGCGCCAGGTCCACCGGGCTGCCGGTGATCTTGGCCAGCGCCCGCTCGAGCTTCTGGCGCTGCAGAATGGGCCGCTCCTCGTTGAAGTTGACCTTGCCGCGGATGTTCATGCTGAGCCTGGGTCTCTCTTGCAGCGCCTTGGCCAGGGTGGCGAGCTTGGTCTGCTGGGTCGGGGTCAGGGCGGGATCGCCGGGCAGGAAGGGGAGCTCGTCGAGATCCTGGGTGCCGCCCGTCAGGGAGGCCAGCAGGGAGAAGGGGGAGGTGATGGCCTTGCCGAGGGTGTTGCCGAGCACGTCCCAGAAGATGTTGCCCAGGCTGAAATCCGGCTGATCCAGGTTGCCCTTCACCTTGAGGTTCATCTTGATGACGCCGCTGGCATCGCTCAGCAACGCGATGGCGAGGCCCAGGGGCAGATCCCTGGCCTGCTCGCTCTTCACCTTCTCCCCGAGTTGCAGCTTCTTGATGGTGATGTCGTTGTCCCCCTCCAGCCGGTTGCCCTGCAGCTTGTAGTTGAGCCTCATGGAGAGCTGACCCTTGTCGATGGCGTAGCCCGCATAGGTGCTGGAGTAGGGGGTGAAGGTGGTGAGCTCCAGGTTGTTGAAGGCCACGGCCACGTCGAGCACGGGATCGGCGATGAGCAGGTTGGCGCCCCCCCGGATGGTGACGGGGGCATACCTGTCCACCTTGCCGTGGAAGGCGAGCTCGGAGCGCTGTCCCGGCGTGTTGCTGATGTGGCGGCTCTGACCCTCGAGGGAGGCGATGTCCACCACGAACTCCGGGCTCAGGCTGCGATCGGCGAAGCGCAGGTTGCCCTGCTCGGTGCGCACCTGATCGATGAGGATGCGTGGGGCTGGGGCGCTCTCCTGGCCGGCCGGTTGCGGCAGCAGCAACTGCTGCACGTTGGTGATCCCCTCTTCGCTGATCTCGATGCGGGCGAAGGGCTTGCTCAGCAGGATGTCGGCAATCGTCACCCGCCGGCTGAGGCCGTCGTAGTGCAGGCCGCTCAGCTGCAGCTTGTCTATCTGCAGCAGGCGTTGGTTGTCGGCCCGATCCAGCACGTTGAGCCCGGCGACGTCGAGCCCGCCGCTGACCTCCAGCTTGCTCAGTGCCCCCTTGTCATCGGTGGCCAGCGCCAGCTTGATGCGGCTGGCGAGCTCGCCTTCCCGCACGCTGATGCGCAGCAGATCCTGCAGGTAGGGTTGTGCCAGGGTGAGCGGCAGCCCCTGCTGCTTGAGGGTGCCGTCCAGGGTGAAGGGGGCCAGCCCCAGGGTGCCGTCAAAGTCCAGCGTCGTGTGGTTGTCGAAAGTGGTGCCGAGGGTGAGGGGGCTGCCCTGGCCTGGCTGGCTGCCGAGGGGGCCCAGGGCCAGCGTGAGGCCGGAGAGCTCCCTCAGCAGGGGCTTGCCGCTGCTGGACTCGGTGAGCTTGAGCCGGCCCTGGTCGATGCGGGTCAGTTTGAGGGCCCAGCGCCATGGGGCGGCTGGTTTGGCCGGTGGTTTGACCGCCTTGGGGGTCGGCTGGGGAATGATGAGGCCAGCGAGATCCAGCTGCTGCTTGTCGTCGAGCACCGCGTTGACCGCCGGGCTCTTGAGGGTGACGGCATCGACGGCGAGGGAGTGCTTGTTGCCATCGACCCGGATCCCCGTCAGCGCCAGTTGCTTGAAGCGGGCAAACTCGCCGCCCTTCTCCTGCTTGAGCTGCCAGTCATCGAGGGTCAGCCTGCCCTTGGAGAGCTGCCACCCCAACCCCTGCTTGCCCGGGGCGAGGCGATAGTCCAGCTCGGCGCTGACCTCTCCCTTGGTCAGTCTGGCCCTGACGTAGGGCGCCCAGAGCGGGGTGAAGGGGGCGACCACCACCTTGCCGAGGCTGAGTCGACCCTTGCCGGCGCCGGTCAGGAGGTCGAGCTCGCCTTCGGCCTTGAGGGGGCTCCTCTCGTTGAGGGTGGCCCTGAGGCGATAGGGGGTGAGGGCGCCCGCGGCGCTGGAGAAACCGGGCACCTGCAGACCGAGGTCGGCAAGGGCGAGGGGGGGCACCCAGCCCGGACTGCTCTGCTTGCGGCTGTCCCGGTAGCTGAGCCGACCCTGTTCAACCGACAGCTTGCCGATGCGTACCGGCAGGGGCTCGGTGGCGGATGGCGGCGTCTGCACCTGCGAAGGCGTGAGCAGGGAGGCCAGGGCCTCGGTCAGGTTGAAGCGCACCTTCCCCTTGAGATCGTCCAGGCGCACCAGATCTGCCCTGGGGGCGGTCAGGGTGACCTCCTCCAGTACCAGTGCCCTCTGCCGCCAGCTCTCTTTCAGGGCGGGAATGACCTTCAGCTCGTCGAACGACACCAGGGTCTTTTGTTGCTCATCGAGCAGGGCGCTGGGGCCCAGGGTGAGGGAGGGGGAGCGCAGCCCTACCTTTATTTCTCCCAGGGTGAGGTGCAGACCGTAGTGGGTGGCGAGCCAGCCGGGCAGGTGACGCTGGATCAGGTTGGGGGCTTGCCAGAGCAGTAGGGTGACGCAGACGAGCAGACCGGCGCAGAGATAGAAGACATAGCGCAGCAGACGAGCAGGGAGGGGCTTGAGCATGATGGTCTCCATTTGATGCGCATATGGTAGCAAGTAATCGAGAGGGGATCATGGCTGGGGCTCATGGGTTGCGCCGTACTCTGACCGGGATGGCACAAATGTTGAGCACCATGTTGAGCAAGGGGCACAGAGCCACTCCTGCCGGGGCTGTCGTGTACCTGGGGCGCATCTGTGGCATGGGGGACTCCGGGGGCGATATGCCCCCAGATTCGGTCAATCCGCGTCGGTTTTCAAGCCATCGAGGGAGTGGATGCAGCGCTGCTCGGCGGCATCGAGCTCGGCCATCACCATCTGGATGTCTTCCAGCTGCTGGCGCAGGGAGTGGCGCCTCGCCTCGATGAGCTGGATCATGGAGTGCAGCTGCATCCGGCTCGAGCGGTCGGTGTCGTACATGTCGAACAGCTCGCGGATCTCCGCGAGGCTGAACCCCAGCCGCTTGCCCCGCAGGGTGAGCTTGAGGCGGATCCTGTCCTTGTGGCTGTAGATGCGGGTCTGCCCCTCCCGGGCCGGGGTGATCAGCCCCTCGTCCTCGTAGTAGCGGATGGTGCGCGGGGTGATGTCGAACTCCTGGGCGAGCTCCGAGATGCTGTAGGTTCTCTCCTTGCCGCCGAAGCCGCCGGTCCTCATGACGTTATCCGGCATGGTGATCTCCTTGCGTTGTCTCAGCAGCAGGCTGGCGGGCCCTGGCGTGCAGGGCCTGGCCGACCCGGGAGCCGTTGGGGCGACCGAGCTGCTCGCTCACCCACTGGCCGGTGGCTGCCAGCGCCTCCAGGTTCACCCCGGTGTGCATGCCAAGGCCGTGCAGCAGATAGACCACCTCCTCCGAAGCGACGTTGCCCGAGGCGCCGGGTGCATAAGGGCAGCCACCTAGCCCGGCCACCGAGCAGTCTATGGTGCGGATGCCGCGCTCGAGCGCCGGCAGCAGGTTGGCCAGCCCCTGGCCATAGGTGTCGTGGAAGTGCACCGCGAGGCGCCCGGCCGGCACCTCGTGCAGCACGGCGTCCAGCATGGGGACGACGGTGCCCGGGGTCCCGACGCCTATGGTGTCGCCAAGGGAGATCTCGTGACAGCCGAGATCCAGCAGGCGCTCGGCCAGGGCGGCGACCCGCTTGGGCTTGGTCGGTCCCTCATAGGGGCAGGCGATGACGGTGGAAAGATAGCCTCTCACCTTGATGCCGAGGCGGCGTGCCTCCTGCACCAGAGGGGCGAAACGCACCAGGGACTCCTCCACGCCGATGCCGATGTTGGCCCGGGTAAAGCCGTCCGAGCAGGCGGTGAAGAGGCCGATCTCGTCGACCCTGGCCTGGATGGCCCCCTGCAGGCCCTGCAGGTTGGGCACCAGGGCGCCGTAACGGGTGGCGCCCTTGCGCGGCAACGCCTCGAGCAGGGCGGCGGAGTCCGCCATCTGGGGCACCCGTTTCGGGGAGACGAAGGCCCCCACCTCGATGCGCTGCAGGCCGCACGCCACGAGGCGCTCGACGAAGGCCCGCCGCTGGGCCAGCGACAGCATGCGAGCCTCGTTTTGCAGGCCGTCCCTCGGCCCCATCTCCACCAGGCTGACCCGATCGACGGGAGAGTGGATCTCCTTGTTCATGGCGCTTCCCCCTGCTCGTCTGTCTCGTCATGATCGGTGGCGAAGTGCACCAGCAGGGTGCCCTGGCTCACCTGATCCCCCTGGCGACAGGGCAGGGCGGCGACCACCCCGTCCTTGTCCGCTTTCAGGACGTGCTCCATCTTCATGGCTTCCAGCACCAGCAGGGGCTGGCCCCGGGTGACGGCCTGCCCGGCCTCGACCAGGATCGCCACTATGATGCCGTGCATGGGGGCAACGGCGCCCCTGGGGTGGTCGTGATCATGGTGCGGCCTGTGCTGCTGATCGTCTTCGTCAACGCGCAGGCGCCGGCCATCCAGCTGCAGCACGAAGGCCCCGTCGGCCAGCTCGTTGACGGGGCAGCGTAGCCAGCCATCGCCTCGTCGCAGGCGGATGTGATCCTGCCCGAGGGCATAGTGGATGCTCTCCCCCTGCCACTCGATGCGGCCGGGCAGGGCGCGCAGGGTCAGCACCCTGGCCTCGTCGCCGATGCGCACCGCCGCCGTCAGGCTGCCGGCCTGCCCCAGTCGAAAGCCGGGGGCCTGCTGCCAGGGGGAGGGACCGGGGCGACTGGCGAGCCAGAGGGTGGCCAGGGGCCAGGCGAGCGCCGGGATGGGCAGGGGGGCTGTGGGGATGGGCCACTGGGTGTGGTGGTCCATCTGCAGCACCTCGGGATCCTCGCACAGGCGCAGCAGGAGCGGGCCATTGTGCACCAGGGGGCCCAGTGCCAGTGCCGCCAGGGCGTCCGCCAGCCTGGCGAAGGCCTGGGCCCTGTCATCGCCGTGGGCGACGAGCTTGGCGATCATGGGGTCGTAATAGGGGCTCACCGCATCACCGGCGGCCACCCCGGTATCGATGCGTACCCCTTTGGGCCAATTGAGCCACTGGATGGGGCCGCTGGCGGGCAGGAAGCCGGCGGCGACGTCCTCGGCGTAGAGGCGCGCCTCCACCGCGTGGCCGCGCAGCACCACCTCCTCCTGGGTCAGGGGCAGCGGCCTGCCTTCGGCCACCGCCAGCTGCCAGGCCACCAGATCCTGGCCGGTGACGGCCTCGGTGACCGGGTGCTCCACCTGCAGCCGGGTGTTCATCTCCATGAAGAAGAATTCATCCTTGCAGAGCAGGAACTCGATGGTGCCGGCCCCCACATAGGCGATGGCCCGGGCGGCGGCCACGGCCGCCTCGCCCATGGCGCGGCGCAGCGCCGGAGGGATGTCGGGGGCGGGGGCCTCCTCGATCACCTTCTGGTGGCGGCGCTGCAGGGAGCAGTCCCTGTCCCCCAGGTAGAGGGCGTTGCCGAGGGTATCGGCGAAGACCTGCACCTCCACGTGGCGGGCGCGGGGCAGGTAGCGCTCCAGCAGCACCCTGTCGTCGCCAAAGGCCGCCAGGGCCTCGCGCCTGACCGCCGCCAGGGCGGCGTCGAACTCGCCCAGCTGATCGACCCGGCGCATCCCCTTGCCGCCGCCACCGCTGGCGGCCTTGATCAGGAGCGGAAAGCCCACCAGGGTCGCCTGATCACGCAAGACTGCCGGTCGTTGATCCGCACCGTGATAGCCGGGCAGCACGGGCACGCCGGCCGCCTCCATCAGCGCCTTGGCGCCGGACTTGTCCCCCATGGCGAGGATGGCGGCGCCGCTTGGGCCGACAAAACGCAGGCCGCGTTGTTCGCAGGCGGTGGCGAAGTCGCTGTTCTCCGACAAGAAGCCGTAGCCCGGGTGCACGGCGTCGGCGCCCGTCTCCCTGGCGATGGAGAGCACCTTGCCGGCATCGAGGTAGCTCTCCCGTGCGGGGGCTGGCCCCAGGTGCCAGGCCTCGTCGGCTTCGCGCACGTGCATGGCGTTGGCGTCCGCGTCCGAATAGAGGGCGATGGTGTGAATGCCAAGGCGCCTGGCGGTCTTGATGATGCGCACGGCGATTTCGCCTCGGTTGGCGATAAGCAGGCGCTTGATGGGATGGTATTGGGTCATGCTTCGTCCTTGAAACGGGGGCGCCAGGTGGGGGGGCGCTTGTCGAAGAAGGCCTGGATCCCCTCCTGGGCCTCGAGTCCAACCCGCACCCGGGCGATGGTCTCGACGGTTTTCTCTTCGTGTTGACGGCCGGGGTGATCCTCGATGGCGGCCAGCAGCCGCTTGGTCTCCTTCATCGCCTCTGGACCGTTGCGACACAGGCGCAGGGCCAGCAGGCGCCCTTCGGCCAGCAACTGGGCCGGTTTGCTGAGTCGGTGCGCCACATTGAGCCGGCAGGCGGTGATGGCATCGAAGGGTTCGGCGCTCAGCATGTAGCGGCGGGCCTGGCGCATGCCCATGGCGCGCACCACATAGGGGCTGATCACCGCGGGGACCAGGCCAAGGCTCACCTCCGAGAGGCAGAAACGGGCATCCTCGCTGGCCAGCACGATGTCGCAGGCGCAGATAAGTCCCAAGGCCCCGCCGTAGGCGGCGCCCTGTACCAGGGCCAGGGTGGGGAAGGGGAGCTCATCCAGAGCCTGCATCAGGTGTGCCAGCACCCTGGCGTCTTCCCGGTTCCGGTCGAAGGCGCCGGGGGAGGCATCCCCTCCGGCCATCTTGCGCATCCAGTTGAGATCGGCGCCGGCACAGAAGTGGGGGCCCTCGGCCCGCAGCAGCAGCACATGGGGGCGTTCGGCCAGGGGCTGGCCGTGGCAGTGGGCCAGATCCCCCAGGCACTCGAGCAGCCCCTGCATCAGGTCGGCGTCGAGGGCGTTGTGGCGTTCGGGGCGCGCGAGCACCAGCTCGATCAGGGGGCCATGGCGCTCCAGCCGAAAACCTGCCAGGGGGTCATTGCAGATAGGATCAGACATGTCGAACTCCTTACATCCGGAAGATGCCGTACTGCTCGGGGCTGGTTGTTGAGTCTGACAGGGCCCCCTGGCAGGTGGCCAGCGCCAGGGCCAGCACGGTGCGGCTCTGGGCCGGATCGATGACGCCGTCGTCCCACAGCCTGGCGCTGGCGTAATAGGGGTGACCCTGCTGCTCATACTGCGCTATCACGGGGGCGCGGATGGCGCCTGCCTCCTGCTCGCTCAAGGCCTTGCCCTCGGCGGCCAGCCTGTCACGGCGCACCTGCACCAGCACGCCGGCCGCCTGCTCGCCCCCCATCACCGAGATGCGGCTGTTGGGCCAGCTGAAGAGAAAATCGGGTTCATAGGCGCGCCCGCACATGCCGTAGTTGCCGGCGCCGAAGCTGCCGCCGACGATCAGGGTGATCTTGGGTACCCGGCTGCAGGCCACGGCGGTGACCAGCTTGGCGCCGTGCTTGGCGATGCCCTCTTGTTCCGCCTGGCTGCCCACCATAAAGCCGGTGATGTTCTGCAGGAACAGCAGGGGAATCGCGCGTTTATTGCAGAGCTGGATGAAGTGGGCGCCCTTCTGGGCGCTGTCGCTGTGCAGCACCCCGTTGTTGGCGAGGATCCCCACTTGCATGCCTTGGATCCGGGCAAAGCCGGTGACGAGGGTGGTGCCGAACAGCGCCTTGAATTCGTCGAGTTCAGAGCCATCCACCAGACGGGCGATCAGCTCCCGGGCGTCATAGGGGCGCTTGAGACTGGTGCCCACCAGGCCATAGAGCTCCTCGATGGGGTAGAGCGGTTCGTTATGGGCGGCGCTGGATTGGGCGGGTGACTCTCCCGGATTGTTGGCCCCCAGGTTGCTCACCAGGGTGCGGGCAATCGCCAGGGCATGGGCATCGTCTTGCGCCAGGTGATCCGCCACCCCGGAGTGGGCGCAGTGCACCAGGGCGCCGCCCAGGGCCTCGGCGCTGATCTCCTCGCCGGTGGCGGCCTTCACCAGCGGCGGGCCCGCCAGGAAGATGGTGGCCTGGTCCTTGACCATGATGGACTCGTCCGCCATGGCGGGCACATAGGCGCCACCGGCGGTACAGAGTCCCATCACCACCGCGAGTTGGGGGATGCCCTTGGCCGACATGCGCGCCTGGTTGTAGAAGATGCGGCCGAAGTGGTCCCGGTCGGGGAACACCTCGTCCTGCATGGGCAGGAAGGCACCACCGGAATCCACCAGATAGAGGCAGGGGAGGCGCAGCCGCTCGGCGATGGCCTGGGCGCGCAGATGCTTCTTCACCGTGAGGGGGTAGTAGGTGCCGCCCTTCACGGTGGCGTCGTTCACCACCAGCATGCAGAGCCGGCCAGAGACCCGGCCTATGCCGGTGAGGATGCCCGCGGCGGGCACCGGCTCGTCATAGACCTGCCAGGCGGCCAGGGCCGAGAGCTCGAGGAAGGGGGAGCCCGGGTCCAGCAACCGGTCGATGCGCTCCCTGGGGAGCAGCTTGCCTCGGGCCTGGTGGCGGGCGTTGTTGGCGGCGCCGCCCCCCTGGGCTATCTCCTCCAGCCGGGCATGGAGATCCTCGATCAGCTCCTGCATGGCGGATCTGTTGGCGAGGTAGTCGGGGCTGGCCGTGTCGAGACGGGAGTGGATGCGGCTCATCTGCCTTCTCCCCTGGGCGCGTCGTTGCCGATGGTGGTGGACGGGGCGACATGCTTCATGCGTGTTCCCCCATCAGTTCGCGGCCGATGAGCCAGCGGCGGATCTCCGAGGTGCCGGCGCCGATCTCGTAGAGCTTGGCGTCCCGCAGCAGGCGGCCTGTGGGATAGTCGTTGATATAGCCGTTGCCCCCCAGCAGCTGGATGGCGTCCAGAGCCATCTGGGTGGCGTTTTCGGCGGCAAACAGGATGGCGGCGGCGCAATCCTTGCGGCTGGTATGCCCCTTGTCGCAGGCCGAGGCCACCGAATAGACCAGGGCCCGGCTGCTGGCGAGACGGGTATACATGTCGGCGAGCTTGCCCTGCACCAGCTGGAACTCGCCGATGGCCTGACCGAACTGCTTGCGCTCGCGCACATAGGGCAGCACCACGTCCATGCAGGCCTGCATGATGCCGAGCGGCCCGGCCGCCAGCACCACCCGCTCGTAGTCGAGGCCGCTCATCAGCACCCGGACGCCGCCGTGCAGGGGGCCGAGCAGATTCTCCTTGGGCACCTTGCACGCCTCGAACACCAGCTCGCAGGTGCTGGAGCCGCGCATGCCGAGCTTGTCGAGCTTCTGGGCCGTGGTAAAGCCCGGCGTCCCTTTCTCCACGATGAAGGCGGAAATGCCCCTGGGACCGGCGACGGGATCCGTCTTGGCATAGATGACGAAGGTGTCCGCATCGGGCCCGTTGGTGATCCACATCTTGTTGCCGCTCAGCAGGAAGTGATCGCCCCTCTCTTCTGCGCTCAGGCGCATGGCGACCACGTCGGAGCCGGCCCCCGGCTCGCTCATGGCCAGCGCCCCCACGTGTTTACCGCTGACCAGATCAGGTAGGTAGCGGGCCTTCTGATCAGGGGTGCCGTGGCGGTGGATCTGGTTGATGCAGAGGTTGGAGTGGGCGCCGTAGGAGAGACCGACCGAGGCGCTGGCGCGGCTCACCTGCTCCATGACCAGCACATGGGCGAGGTAACCCAGGTCCACCCCGCCATAGGCCTCTGCCACCGTGATGCCGTGCAGCCCCAGCTCACCCATCTGCGGCCAGAGATCCCGGGGGAAGGCGTTGCTCCTGTCTATCTCCTCGGCGCGCGGCGCGATGATTTTCTGGCAGAAGGCCTCGACCTGTTCGGTCAGGGCCTGGAGGGTGTCGTCCATCAGGGCATGCATCCGTGCTCTCCTTTTCCTGGGGGTTCCGTTCTGTGGGACCGAGTGCTGTGGGCTCACCCAGGCGGGTTGGCACCGTTGGCACTGGTCAGTCCATTCATGAATTAAGTTTACGTTAGCGTAAACGTAAATGAGTTGTTAGTCTAAGGTAAATTCGTTGCCTGCCGACTGCAAGGGGATCCCTTCGGGTGGGCAACCGCAAGGAGCGAACAGGATGAACAGCATGTGCATGGGGGAGGCGGGTCTGTCGCGAGCCGCTATTTCCTGTCAACCAGAGGAGGGGGCGGCATGAGCCAACACCATACCCAGTACGGGGATCTGCCGCTCCATATCGGCGGCGAGGCCTACCCGTCGGCGAGCGAGCAGTGGATCGAAGTGACCAACCCGGCGGATCAGAGCCTGCTGGCGCGGGTACCGAAAGCCACCCAGGGAGAGATCGCACTCGCGGTGCGCACCGCCCACGACGCCTATCTGCAGTGGCGGGAGGTGCCGGCCTCGGAGCGGGCCCGGGTGATGTTCAACTACCAGCATCTCTTGAAGGTGCATCACGACGAGCTGGCGACCCTGCTGGCCCAGGAGACGGGCAAGAATCTGGCGGACGCCAAGGGGGATGTGTGGCGCGGCATCGAGGTGGTGGAGCAGGCCTGTGCCATCGCGAGCCAGACCCTGGGGGAGACCATGGGCAACGTGGCACGCCGGGTGGACGGCCACTCCTGGGTGCAGCCGCTCGGGGTGTGCGTGGGCATCACGCCGTTCAATTTTCCGGCCATGATCCCGCTCTGGATGTTCCCGCTGGCGGTGGCCTGCGGCAATGGCTTCGTGCTCAAGCCCTCGGAGCAGGACCCGCTCACCCCCATGCGCCTGGCACAGCTGTTCGCCGAGGCAGGGGCGCCAGCGGGCATTCTGTCGGTGGTGCACGGCGGCGCCGAGCAGGTGGATGCGCTGCTGGCCCATCCCGACGTCAAGGCGGTGAGCTTCGTGGGGTCGGCCCGGGTGGGCGCCCACGTCTATCGCACCGCCACGTCGCAGCTCAAGCGGGCCCAGTGCTTCGTCGGCGCCAAGAACCACATGGTGATCATGCCGGATGCCAACAAGGGGCAGGTGCTCGGCAACCTGGTGGGGGCCGGTGTTGGCGCCGCCGGCCAGCGCTGCATGGCCATCAGCGTGGCGGTGTTCGTGGGGAGCGCGAGGGAGTGGATCCCCGAGCTCGCCGCCGAGTTTGCCAGGGTGAAACCCGGCGTCTGGCACGATCCAGAGGCGGCCTACGGTCCCCTTATCAGCCCCGAGGCGAAGGTCAGGGTGGAGGGGCTTATCGAGGCGGGGATCGCCGAGGGGGCCGAGTGCCTGCTGGACGGACGCTTCTGCGACGTGCCCGGCTACCCTGTGGGCAACTGGGTGGGGCCCACCCTGTTTCGCGGCGTGACGCCCGAGATGCGCATCTATAGAGAGGAGATCTTCGGGCCAGTGCTGGTCTGCCTCGAGGTGGAGAGCCTGGACGAGGCGCTTGCCCTGATCAACGCCAACCCCTACGGCAACGGCACCTCCCTCTTCACCGGCTGCGGCGCCGCGGCCCGCAAGTTTCGCCACGAGGTGGCGGTGGGCCAGGTGGGGATCAACGTGCCCATCCCGGTGCCGCTGCCGTTCTTCTCCTTCACCGGCTGGCGCGGCTCCTTCTACGGGGATCTGCACGCCTACGGCAAGCAGGCGGTGCGTTTCTACACCGAGACCAAGACGGTGACGGAGCGCTGGTTCGACGAGGACATACCGGGCGGGCCCAATATGACCATCCATTTGCGTTGAGGGATGGGCCTAAGGCACTCCCGCCGGGACAGCCACGACCGGCCACCTGCCTTGAGTGGCCCGAACGATTGAGATAACGAGGAAGCGAACAAGATGGATTTTACCCTGACCGAATCCCAACGAGCCTGTGTCGAGTCGGCCGGCGCCTTCGCCGATCTGGCGCTCAAACCCCACGCCGCGCGCTGGGACAGGGAGCACGAGTTCCCCATCCCCACCATCAAGCAGGCGGCGGCGCTGGGGCTGTGCGGCCTCTACACCCCGGAGCAATACGACGGCCTGGGCCTGAGCCGCCTCGATGCCAGCCTGATCTTCGAGCGCCTCGCCATGGGCTGCACCTCCACCACGGCCTATCTCACCATCCACAACATGGTGAGCTGGATGCTGGGCAGCTGGCTGCCTCCTGAGGTGGCCGAGGAGTGGGTGCCGAGGCTCGCCAGCGGCGAGCTGCTCGGCTCCTACTGCCTCACCGAGCCGGGGGCCGGGTCGGATGCGGCGGCCCTCAAGACTCGCGCCGTGCGGGACGGCGATGACTACCTCATCGACGGCAGCAAGGTGTTTATTTCCGGGGCCGGCAGCACCCAGGTGCTGGTGGTGATGGCCCGCACCGGCGGCGAGGGGGCCAAGGGGATCTCTGCTTTTATGGTGCCCGCCGATACGCCCGGGGTGAGCTATGGCAAGGCGGAGGAGAAGATGGGCTGGAACAGCCAGCCGACCCGGGAGGTGAATTTCAGCGCCGTGCGCATCCCCGCCCGCTACCGGCTGGGGGAGGAGGGGGAGGGCTTCAGGTTCGCCATGCAGGCGCTCGATGGCGGGCGCATCAATATCGCGAGCTGTTCCCTCGGCACCGCCCAGCAGGCGCTGGACGACGCCCTGGCCCATGTGCGCCAGCGCCAGCAATTTGGGCGTCCGATCAGCGAATTCCAGAGCGTGCAGTTTCGCCTCGCCGACATGGCCACCGAACTCGCCGCCGCCCGCCTGCTGGTGCGCCAGGCCGCCGCCAAGCTCGACGGAGGCAGTCCGGACAAGAGCGCCTGGTGCGCCATGGCCAAGCGTTTTGCCACCGACGTGGGCCACCGCATCTGCGACGAAGCCCTGCAACTCTTTGGCGGCTATGGTTATATCCGCGAGTACCCCCTGGAGCGCTACCTGCGCGACACCCGGGTGCACCGCATCCTGGAGGGGACGAACGAGGTGATGCGGCTCATCATCGCCCGCCGTCTGCTGGCCGACCCCGGCCTGTCGCTGGAGTGATGGGGCTCCTTGGGGCCCCCCTGGCCAGTAGCGGCGAGGCCCGTTGTCAGCCCCATTCGCCGTCTGGCTGTGTGAGCCAGCCGAGAGTCGGCGCCATTCAACCCTGCCATCATGGGCAGGTTTCCATGACAAGGACGATGCAATGACAAGGATCAGGCTCGAATACCACGGTCACGTGGCCTACATCACCCTCGATCACCCGCCCGCCAACACCTGGACCCTCGCCAGCCTGCAGGCCTTCCTGCAGATGATGGTGGAGCTCGACAGCCGCCCCGACGTGGTGGCCCTGGTGATCCGCGGCGCCGGGGAGAAGTTCTTCTGCGCCGGCGCCGATCTCAAGATGTTCGCCGACGGCAACCTGGAGCACGCCCGCGAGGTGGCCGAGGCGTTCGGCCGCGCCTTCGAGGCCCTGGCCCGTTTCCACGGGGTCAGCATCGCCGCCATCAACGGCTACGCCATGGGGGGCGGGCTGGAGGTGGCGCTGGCCTGCGACATCCGCATCGCCGAGCAGCAGGCCAAGCTGGGCTTGCCGGAGGCCTCGGTGGGGCTCTTGCCCTGCGCCGGCGGCACCCAGCGACTCACCGAACTGGTGGGGCCGGGCTGGGCCAAGCGGATGATCCTGTGCGGCGAGAAGGTGAGCGCCACCCTGGCCTACGAGATGGGGCTGGTGGAGGAGGTCGTGACCCAGGGACACGCCTGGACGGCGGCGCAGCAGATGGCGCAATTGGTTGAGCGCCAGAGCCCGAGCGCCCTGCGCGCCTGCAAGACGCTTATCAACCAGGGCCGCAGCACCCATAGAGACGCGGCGCTGCCGCGCGAGCGCAGCCTCTTCCTCGAGTTGTTTGCGGATCCCAACCAGCGCGAGGGGGTGGCGGCCTTCCTCGAGAAGCGCGCCCCGCGCTGGCGATATGACAAGCCCGATGGAGCGACGAATGAATAGACCCGTACGCGTAGAAACCTGTCCCACCGCCGATGGCCACAAGCTGGGCGTGCTGACCCTGGACAGCCCCGCCTCCCTCAATGCCCTGAGCCTGCCGATGATCCAGATCCTGCAGGAGGCGCTCACCGCCTGGGAGCAGGACTCGTCCATCGTCTGCGTGCTGTTGCAGGGGACGGGGGAGAAGGCGTTCTGCGCCGGTGGCGACATCCGCTCCTTTTATTACCGCAAGCAGGAGGCGAGCGAGTCGGAACTGTTTGGCTATGCCCGCGACTTCTTCGAGCAGGAATACCGGCTCGATCACCATATCCACCGCTACACCAAGCCGCTCATCTGCGTGGCGGACGGCATCTGCATGGGAGGGGGCATCGGCCTCTTTGCCGGCGCCGCGTTCCGGATCGTAACCGAGCGGAGCCTGTTCGCCATGCCGGAGGTGACCATAGGCCTCTACCCGGACGTGGGGGCCAGCTGGTTCCTGAGCCGAATGCCGGGTCGGCTCGGGCTCTGGCTCGGCCTCACCGGCGCCCGCTTCAACGGGGCGGATGCCATCGGCCTCGGGCTTGCGGATCACGCCATGGCGAGCCCTGAGCGCGCCGAGCTGCTGCCCCGCCTGGCCGCCCTCGACTGGTCTTCCTGTGCGGATGAATGCCAGGATCCCCGCGAGCAGCTGGATCGGCTGTTCAGGGGGCTGCACAGGGAGGTGACGGCGCGGCTGCCTGCGCCGGTGATCCTGCCCCATCAGGCTCGCATCGATGGCCTGCTGGCGGGCCGCAGCCTGGAAGGGGTGTTGGCCCGGTTGTTTGAGGCCAGCTTCGAGGATGCAGAGGCCGGCCTGGCCCAGGCAAGGGAGATCTGCCAGAGCGGCAGCCCCATCAGCCGCGCCATCCTCTGGCGCCAGTATTGGCAGGCGCGCCGCCAGTCCCTGGCCGAGGTGTTTGCCGACGAGCTGGCGCTCTCGGTCAACTGCGTGCTCAGGGGGGATTTTGTGGAAGGGGTGCGGGCCCTGCTCATCGACAAGGACAAGTCCCCCCGCTGGCAGGCGCCCCGGCCCGGCGCTGACTGGCTCGACGATTTCTATCGCTGGCCACAAGGGAACAACCCTCTGCGCCCCGCCTGCTGACGCGGGATCACACACAAGGAGCACACCATGACAAGGATGGGATTTATCGGGCTCGGCAACATGGGGGGGCCCATGGCCGCCAACCTGGCCCGGGCGGGACACGTCGTGCAGGTCTTCGATCTGGTGCCGGAGAGCCTCGCCAGGGCGATCGAGGCCGGCTGCATCGCCGCCGGGGATGCCCGCGAGGCGGTGAGCGGCTGCGAGGTGGTGATCAGCATGCTGCCGGCCGGCGAGCACGTGCGCGGGCTCTGGCTCGGCGAGAGTGCCGGTGAGCGGGGTGGTCAGGACTTGTTGGCGGCCCTGCCTGCGGGGGCCCTGGTGATCGACTGCTCCACCATAGACGTGGCCTCGGCCCGCCGGGTGGGGGAGGCGGCGAAGTCGCGCGGCATCCGCTTTATCGATGCCCCCGTCTCGGGGGGCGTGGCGGGCGCCACGGCGGGCACTTTGACCTTTATCGTCGGCGGTGAACAGGCCGATTTTGAGGCGGCCAGATCCGTGTTCGCCTGCATGGGGCAGAACCTGTTCCACGCCGGGGCACTCGGGGCGGGCCAGATCGCCAAGATGTGCAACAACATGCTGCTCGCCATCCACATGGCGGGCACCGCGGAGGCGCTGGCGCTCGGGGTGAAGGAGGGGCTGGACCCGAGCGTCCTCTCCACCATCATGGGCAAGAGCTCGGGCAACAACTGGAGCCTGGAACGCTACAACCCCTGGCCCGGGGTGATGGAAAACACCCCGGCGTCCCGTGGGTATGCAGGGGGCTTTATGACCCGGCTGATGGTGAAAGATCTGGGGCTCGCCATGGCGCTCGCCGAGCATGCCCACAGCGCCGTGCCCATGGGGGCTCTGGCCCGAAACCTCTTCAACCTGCACGCGAGTCAGGGGCAGGAGAACAAGGATTTTTCCAGCATCCTCGAGCTCTATCGGGACAAGACAGCGCCGGGTTAAGGGCCGCTATCTACCTTTTTACCCGATAGTCTTTGACTCGACAGTCACCGGCCATCTCACCAGGAGCATTTATGGATATCAAACAGAAAGTCATCGCCATCACCGGGGCCGGAAGGGGCCTGGGTCGCGCCATCGCCCTGAGCCTGGCAGAGCAGGGGGCCGTGCTTGCGCTCATGGATGTCAACCGCGCCGACCTGGAGGTGACCGAGGCCGAGGTGCACAGCCGTGACGGTCGCTGCGCCCTCTTCGTCTGCAACGTGGCGAGCGAGCCGGAGGTGGAGGCGGCCTTCGCCGCCATCGACGAGCAGTTCGGTGCCCTGCACGGCCTCGTGAACTGCGCCGGCATCCTGCGCGACGGCATGCTCATCAAGGTGAAGGAGGGGGAGCTGGTGGAGAAGATGAGCCTGGCCCAGTGGCAGGCTGTCATCGACGTCAACCTCACCGGCACCTTCCTGTGTGGCCGGGAGGGGGCGGCGCTGATGGCGCGAGGGGGGCAGGGCGTCATCATCAACATCTCCTCCATCGCTCGCGCCGGCAACATGGGTCAGAGCAACTATGCCGCCAGCAAGGCGGGGGTGGCCTCGCTGGTGGTGACCTGGGGGCGGGAGCTGGCCCGCCACGGCATCCGGGTGATGGGTATCGCCCCCGGAGTCTTTGCCACCGACATGACGGCGGCCATGAAACCCGAAGCCATGGCCCGGATGCAGCAGGCCATCCCGGTGGGGCACCTGGGGGAGGCGGCCCAGCTGGCCCAGACGGTGCAGTTCATCCTCGCCAACGACTATCTGTCGGGGCGGATGATCGAGATAGATGGCGGGCTGAGGCTCTAGCCCCACTTCCCCTTGACTCCACGCCCCGACTCCCGGGGCGTTGTCATGGGCGCGCGGGCGCGCCCGGCAGGCGATCCCGGGGGATGCATAGCCATGCAGGTCTGGTCCCGAAAACACCGGGTGACATCATGAAAAAACGTGAAAGATCAACGAGTCTCTCTTAATTTGAACCAGCTCACAGGCCCCCCGGGTCAGTGCTGTAAAATTGCGCGCGGTCAAGGTGGCTCATGATTGACGGCAGGAGGGATTGCGGTCGGAATAGTCATGCAATATAGTTGCCGCCTTTTTCACGGGGTATGGATTTTTCGCCCCTCCCATGTCGCGCGCTGTATGAATACGGATGCTCAGCCGCCGCCTAAGAAAACAGGTTTGAGATGGACAAGAAACTAGGGCTGGGCGCCCTCATTTCGCTGGTGATCGGCTCCATGGTCGGCGCCGGGGTCTTCAGTCTGCCACAAAACATCGCGGCGCACGCCAGCGCCGGGGCCGTCGCCCTGGGATGGGCGATCACGGGGATCGGCATGATCTGCCTCGCCCTGGTGTACCAGAACCTCTCCATGCGTCGTCCGGATCTCGACGGCGGCATCTTCAGCTACGCCAAGGCGGGGTTCGGCGATTTCGTCGGTTTCAACGCGGCCTGGGGCTACTGGCTCTGCCAGCTGCTGGCCAACGTCTCCTATGCCATCGTGGTGTTCAGCGCCCTGAGCTACTTCTTCGACACGCCGGACAAGGTCATCTTCGGTGACGGCAACACCCCGGTCGCCATCACGCTCGCCTCCCTGCTCATCTGGTCGGTGCATGCCCTGGTGCTGCGCGGCATCCAGGTGGCGGCCCTGGTGAACATAGTCACCACCATCGCCAAGATGGTGCCCCTCATCGTCTTCTGCGTCGCCATCCTGCTCGCCTTCAACATGGAGACCTTCACCCTGGATCTCTGGGGGCAGGGGAGCCCCGAGCTCGGCTCCGTGATGGATCAGGTGAAGTCCACCATGAAGGTGACGCTCTGGGTCTTCATCGGCATCGAGGGGGCCGTGGTGGTCTCCGCCCGGGCCCGCCATCGCAAGGACGTGGGCCGTGCCACCGTGCTGGCCCTGCTCGGCGCCCTGGCGCTCTACGTCATGGTGACCCTGTTCTCCCTCGGGGTCATGAACCAGCCGCAGCTGGCGGCGCTCAAGAACCCCTCCACCGCCATGATCTTGGAGGCCGTGGTCGGCCCCTGGGGCGCCTGGCTCATCAACATCGGCCTGGTGATCTCGGTGATGGGGGCCCTGCTGAGCTGGACAGTGCTGGCGGCGGAAGTGCCCTACATCGCCGGCAAGACCGGTGTCTTCCCGGCCTGGTTCGCCAGGGAGAACAAGAACGGCTCGCCCCAGGTGTCGCTCTGGTGTTCCACCTGCCTGGTGCAGATCTTCCTCATCATCATCTACTTCCAGAGCAGCACCTATCTGGCGCTGGTCAACATCGCCACCTCGGCGGCCCTGGTGCCCTACGTATTCTCCGGTGCCTACGGCCTCAAGCTGGCGCTCTCGGGGCAGACCTACGAGCACCAGCCGCACCAGCGCAAGCGCGACCTGCTGCTGGCCCTGGTAGCCACCGTCTACGGTTGCTGGCTGGTCTATGCCGCCGGGGTGGAGTACCTCTTGCTGGTGGCGCTGCTCTACAGCCCGGGCATCTTCATCTACTGGAAGGCGCGCCAGCACCATGGCCTGCGCAGCCTCAACCGGCTGGAGCAGGGGATGACGGCGGCCCTGCTCGGTTGCGCCGTGCTGGCCTTCTACAAGGTGATGGACGGTACCATTCCCCTGCATTAATCGGCACAATAAAGAGATGGCCTGGCGCCATCTCTTTTTTTATGCGAATTAATGGTCAACTTGACCGCCATTCACTCGGTGAAGGAATTTTTATGCTGTTTGTGGGGTATCTGGTATTGGGGGCCTTTGCGGGCATGCTGGCCGGGCTGTTCGGCATCGGCGGCGGGCTCATCATCGTCCCCGTGCTGGTCCTGAGTTTCCACGCACAGGGCGTGGCGCCGGAGATCATCACCCACCTGGCGCTTGGCACCTCCCTGCCCACCATGATCTTCACCGGCATCAGCTCCCTGCGTGCGCACCAGGAGGCTGGTGCGGTGGACTGGGTGATGATCCGCAGACTCGGCGCCGGGATGCTGATCGGTGCCTGGCTCGGTGGCATGACCGCCAACCTGCTGAGCGCCAGCACCCTCAACATCATCATCGGCTGCTTCGCCTGGACCATGGCGCTGCAGATGGGGCTCAACCTCAGGCCCAAGGCGGAGCGCCATCTGCCCGGCCCCGTCGGAACCAGCATCGCGGGTACCGTCATCGGCTGGCTCTCCGCCCTGTTCGGCATCGGTGGCGGCTCCATGACGGTGCCCTACCTCAGCTGGAACTCGGTGCCCATGCGCAACGCCGTGGCGGCCTCTGCCGCCTGCAGCATCCCCATCGCCGTGGCGGGCAGCCTCAGCTACCTCTATGCGGGCTGGGGCCGCACCGATCTGCCCGAGTGGAGCGTCGGATTCGTCTACCTGCCGGCGCTGCTCGGCATAGTGCTCACCAGCACCCAGTTTGCCCGGCTCGGCGCCAAACTGGCCCATCGCCTCTCCCCCAGGCGGCTCAAGCAGGCGTTCGCCCTGCTGATGCTGGTGGTGGGGGCGAAATTTATGCTATTTAGCTGATTTATTGGCGTTGTTTCCCAAATCGATGCGGCTTGAATGGAACTAACTGAGTACTTGGTGATCTGATCTCCACCATCCTCTTCAAGTCTGCATCATGGGCACATCGCTTCACCCCATCACTAACTGGCCTAAATACAACAAGTCTTTGATTAACCGTGGTTCACTCACCTTCTGGGTTGATGCCGCCGCCATGAACAACTGGTTTCACCACGACCATCATGGGCGGCGGGGCCGCAGCCAGCTTTACACTGACCAGACCATCTGTACCTTCCTGATGCTCAAGGGAATTTTCAACCTCACTCTGCGGGCTACTCAGGGACTACTCGACTCCCTGTTCGAGTTGATGAATGTGCCGTTGTGCGCACCGGACTATAGCTGTGTCAGCAAGCGGGCCCGCACGGTGACAGTGGCCTATCGGCAGCCCAGCAAGGGGCGCATCACCGACCTGGTTATCGACTCAACTGGCCTGAAGGTGTTTGGCGAAGGCGAATGGAAGGTCAGAAAACACGGCGCCGAGAAGCGGCGAGTCTGGCGCAAGTTGCATCTGGCAGTAGACCCGGCCACCCACGATATCGTGGCGGCGGAGGTCTCGCTGGAAAATGTCCATGATGCCGAGGTGTTACCCACCTTGCTCAACCCTCTGCGGCGTAAGCTGGGACATGTTTATGCGGATGGCGCCTATGACAGTAAAGCCAGCTATCAGCTTATCTCGCGCAAAGGGGCGACAGCCTGTATCCCGCGTCGCAAGAGCGCGGGGTTATGGAAAAAGGGGCATCCAAGAAATGAGGCTGTGCTGGTAATGCGCAAGGAAGGGCTGGCGCACTGGAAGAAGATATCGGGGTATCACCGTCGCTCGCTGGCAGAGACGGCGATGTATCGGTTCAAGCAGTTGCTGACGGGGAAAATCAGTCTGCGTAACTACAACGGCCAAGTGGGAGAAGTCATGGCGTATGTAAGCACCATAAACAAACTTAATACCCTTGGCCTACCTGTCAGAAAGCCCCGAGTGTAGTGGTCACCCAGGACTGGGGAAGTCATGACTTGCTGGCTGATTTGGGAAACAACGCCTGATTTATTGGAAAATTGCCGAAAAAGCAGGCGAACGGTCAGGCCCAGGGCAGAAAGCCATTGCATTGGCAGGCCAGTTTGCCTATTCTCCTCGCCGGTGGTCCTATTGGTCCTCTCGCATTGATAACCCGTCGACCTGGTCAGGACCGGAAGGTAGCAGCCAAGGCGGGGGACTCGAGTGCCGGGATGTGGCTGGTAGGGCCACCACTTTTTTCTGCGATTCAATAAGTTACAGCTAATCACCCTCTTCAGACCTCTTGGTCATCCACTTTATGTGGATGAATCAGGAGTCTTCTCTGTGAATCTCTGGCTCAGTCCTCAAGGTATCTGGTACTACCGCAAGGTGACACTGCTCCCTGTTGTCGTCATCAAGAGTGGTCGTCGTAACGGGATCAAACATCCCTGCCAACCCGAGACAAGCTGGCAGCCCGTGCAGGTCGTCAATATCCTCTCTTAGGCCTTGCCTGTTTTCTCACTTCGCAGGAGGCCGACATGGACGGTTCCAGCATCCGGTATCGGCCGCCATCTGTGTACCACATGGTGGAAGTAAAAGATTGAAAATAGCCCTTGTCATCGGGCTATTTCACTGATCCCGGCATTCCTCATTTCTGATATATCCAAGGGATATCTTGTGCTTTGTGCTCCTTGCGCCGACCCCGTAATCTCGGGGTCGTCATCACTCATTAGCAAGGAAATAGCCATGTTGAAATCGATATTCAAAGTGACGCCTCTGGTTGCCGCCATTATTTCTGGGTATGCCAGTGCCGGGGAAACCATCCGGCTGGGGATCATGAGCGGCGAAGATGAAGATGTGTGGAAAGTTGCGTCGGCACAGGCCAAGAAACAGGGGCTGGATATCGAACTTGTCAAGTTCAATGACTATATCCTACCCAACGAGGCGCTGGAGAATGGTGAAATAGATGCCAACGCATTCCAGCACAAACCCTACCTGGATAATCAGGTAAAGAGCCGCGGCTATCATATCGTGCCGGTCGGCAATACGGCCGTGTGGCCCATCGGCCTGTATTCCAAGAAATTCAAGGCAGTCGGTGACTTGCCGGAGGAGGCCATCATAGGGGTGCCCAATGATCCCAGCAACGAAGGGCGCGCGCTGCGGGTGCTGGCGTCGGCCGGGGTCATCAAGCTGCGCCCTGGCTCGGGCATACTGGCGACCACCACCGACATCATCGACAACCCCAAGAAATTGCAAATCCGGGAGCTGGATACCGGCATCATAGGGCGCTCGCTGGAGGATCTGGATGCGGCCGTGGTCAATACGGACTGGGCATTGAAATCCGGGCTGAGCCAGCAGCAACGTATTTATTCCGAGACGGCAAAAGAGAATCCTTACAATAATTTCATCGCGGTCAAAAGTGGCAATGAAAGTGCCCCCTGGGTGAAACCCCTGGTTGCTTCTTACCAGAATGAGGAGGTCAAGGCTGCATTGGATAAATATTATAAAGGGACGGCAATCCCCGCGTGGTAATGAAATGACAGTGATTTATCCATCATATCCACCTGCCGTTGATGCCGTTTTTTAATACGGGTTGCCCTCACGGAAGGGGCGCCCGTATACGGCATTCTCTGGCTGCACAATAAGGCCTGACAAGGCATGTCACCAGCAGGGCCCATGATTGACAGGGTCCTTGCCGATTTTTTCGTGTGAACAGGATGTCCCATGAAGTTTCGTTATTTGCCTCGGCACAAAGAGGCCAACGGCTGGGCCGCCATCTTGCCCGAGCGGGTCCCCACACCCCATCTGCAGGAGGTGGTCCAGGGGGACTGGGTGGTGGTAGGGGTGGGCTATGCCGGGCTGGCCTTTGCCCATGCGCTGGCCGAGCATCAGCCACAGGCCCGCATCGTGCTGCTGGAGGCGGGTGTGGTGGGGGACAACGCAGCCGGACGCAACTCGGGGTTTGCCATCGACTTGCCCCACAATATCGGCAGTGGCACCGCCGAGCTGGCCAAGGCCAGCCACTACCGGCAGTTGTTGAAAGGGGGACTGGCCCAGCTGGCGCACTGGGTCGGTCGATATCGCATCGATTGCGACTGGCAGCAGAGCGGCAAGTATCACTGCGCCGTCAAGGCCGGATCCGCCGGGCTGCTGAAGCAATACGCCCACGAGCTGGATCTGCTGGACGAAGGCTATGAGTACCTGGAGGGGGCGGCGCTCTCGGCCCGCCTCGGCACCGGCTTCTACCACTCGGCCATCTATATCCCCAATACCGTGCTGCTCAATCCGGCCGCTCTGGTGCGGGGGCTGGCCGACAAGCTGCCGGACAATGTGACCCTGTATGAGCGCAGCCCTGCCCTGCGGGTGGACAACACAGGCGGCGTTCGCATCACCACGCCCCATGGTGAGGTGGTGGCGGGCAAGGCCATGTTTGCCATCAATGGCGGCGCGGGTCAGCTGACCCCCTTTGCCGGCAAGCTCGCCTCCCTGGTGACCCATGCCACCCTGACCGAGCCGCTGACGCCCAAGCAGCGGACCGTGCTGGGGGACATTGCCCCCTGGGGGCTGACCCCGGTCAACGCCATCGTCGGCGCCACCTTTCGCTACACCCGGGATCACCGCATCCTGATCCGCCAGCATGTCGCTCATGCGCCGACACTGCATAGCCGTGGCGGGACCAATGAGGCCATGGTGCGGCGTCACCGCCAGTTGCTGCTCTCCCGCTTTCCCGCGCTGGGGGAGCTGGCCTTCGCCCACAGCTGGTCCGGGCTCATCAGCGTGAGTCGCAATGGGGCGCCGTTGTGGGGCCAGTTCGGCCCGGATCTCTACGCCGCGCTGGGATGCAACGGGGCTGGCATCAGCAAGCAGACCATGGCGGGCAAGGCGCTGGCCGATCTGGTGTGCGGGGTGGAGAACCCCTGGGGCGAGCAGATGCGCGCCCTGGGCACGGCAAACTATCTCCCGCCACGGCCCTGGCTGGATCTGGGGGTGCAGGGTTATCTCTGGAAAGAGCGGCTGCTGGGGGTGGGCGAATACTAGCGCCTGGCCACCATAAAGGCGTGTTATCGCGGGGCTTGTGCCCGGGTTGACCGGGGCAAGGCCCCGCGATGTTTTCACTCAAGGGGGGTGACGGGGATCTGCCGCTTGAAGGGGGTGGCTTTGTTGGCCTTGCGGTGTTCCGAGACCAGGATCAGCAGGCGCTGCAGGGCGATGAAGCTGAATAGCAGCAGACCGATGATGATCTTGGTCCACCAGGAGCTGAGGGTGCCGTCGAAGTTGATGTAGGTCTGGATCAGCCCCTGGATCAGCACCCCGAACAGGGAGCCGAAGACGGTGCCCACCCCGCCGCTCAGCAGGGTGCCGCCGATGACCACGGCGGCGATGGCATCGAGCTCCACCCCGACGGCGGCGAGCGGGTAGCCCGCCGAGGTATAGAGCGCGAATACGATGCCCGCCAGGGTCGCCAACGTGGTGGAGAGCAGGTAGATGCGGATGGTGGTGTGGCGCACCGAGATCCCCATCAGGGCCGCCGAGGTGGCGTTGCCGCCGATGGCGTAGACGTTGTTGCCAAAGCGGGTGCGGTTGGCGAGCAGTATGCCAAGCACCACCACCGCCAGCATGATGAGGGCCAGCAGGCTGAGGCGTCCGCCCCCCGGTATCTTCCACGACAGGCTCGACAGGTAGGTGAAGCTGGGGTGATCGATGGGCAGGGACTGCTCGGAGATGAGGAAGCTGGCCCCCCGCAGGAAGAACATGCCCGCCAGGGTGATGATGAAGGCGGGGATCTTCAGGGTGTCGATGAGCCAGCCCATGAGGGCGCCAAAGCCCGCCCCGAGCACCAGCACCAGGGGGATGGCCAGCACGGGGCTGACCCCCAGATCCCCTATGAGGGTTGCCAGCAGCACGCCGGTGAAGGCGATGACGGCGCCCACCGACAGATCGATGCCCCCCGAGAGGATGACGAAGGTCATGCCCACCGCCACTATGCCCAGAAACGCGTTGTCCGTCAGGATGTTGCAGATGATGCGGGTGGACATGAAGGCAGGGAAGGAGGCCAGGCAGAGCAGATAGCCCAGCACGAAGACCATGATGGTCACCATCAGGGGGAGGTTGCGTTTAAACATGGCGAGTCCCTCGCTGGAACAGGTGATTGAGGGCCGGCGACTGCATGACCAGCACCGCCAGCACCACCAGGGCCTTGACGATCTGGTTCCACTGGGGCTGGTAGCCGGAGAGCAGGATCCCGGTGTTCACCCCCTGGATGATCAGTATGCCGATCAGGGAGAGGGCGAGGTTGAAGCGCCCCCCCATCAGGGAGGTGCCCCCTATCACCACCGCCAGAATGGCGTCCATCTCGAGCCAAAGCCCGGCGTTGTTGGCATCGGCACCCCGGATGTCGGCGGCGACTATCATGCCGGCGACGGCGGCCATGATGCCGCTCAACAGGTAGGTGGCGATCACCACCATGGGGGTGTTGAGCCCGGCGTTCTTGGCAGCCTTGATATTGATCCCCACCGCCTCGATGAAGAGGCCGAGGGCGGTGCGCTTGGTCAGCAGCCAGAGCAGCAGCGCCATTCCCAGGGTGATGATGACGGGGGTGGGCAGATAGCAGAGGGAACCGCTGCCGATCCAGGCGAGGGCGTCGTTGTTGAAGGTGATGATCTGCCCCTCGGTGATGAGCTGGGCGATGCCCCGGCCTGCCACCATGAGGATCAGGGTCGCGACTATGGGCTGGATCTTGAACACCGCCACCAGCAGGCCGTTCCACAGGCCGCACAGAAGGCCCACCCCGATGACGGCGGCGAAGATGACCGGCAGGCTGTGACCGCCGGTGGCCAGGCTGGCCATGGTGGCCCCGCTGATGGCCATGACGGCTCCCACCGACAGATCGATGCCGCCGGTGGCGATCACCAGCGTCATGCCGAGGGAGAGCAGGGCCACCGGGGCACAGCGGTTGAGGATGTCGATGAGGCTGCCAAACAGCCGCCCATCCTGGATGTGGATGGCGAAGAAGTTGTCGGCGACCAGGGCATTGATGAGCAGCACGCACACCAGGGCGGCGCACTGGGCCGAGCCCGTGGGCCAGGGTCTGCGGGGGCTGGGCCCCTTGGCGAGGGGGAGAATGGATGACGTCATATCAGGCCTCACATGCAATGGCGTTCATGATGGCAGGGACGCTCAGGGCGTCCGTCGCAAGCTCTGCCACCTGTTTTCTGTCACGAAGGACGATCACCCGATCGGCATAGCCCACCAGCTCCTCGAGCTCGGAGGAGATGACCAGCAGGGCCAGCCCGTTGGCGCAGAGGGATTCGATGAGGCGGATGATCTCGGCGTGGGCCCCCACGTCGATGCCCCGGGTGGGCTCGTCCAAGATCAGGAACTGGGGTTTGGTGAGCAGCCAGCGGGCGAGCAGCACCTTTTGCTGGTTGCCCCCGGAGAGAAACTGGATGGGCTGCTCCGGTCCCGGGGTCTTGATGGCCAACTGCTCGATGAGGCGGGCGGTGATCTCGTCCTGTTCCTTGCGAGACAGGGGATGCAACCAGCCCCGCTGGGCTTGCAGGGCCAGCACCATGTTCTCCCGCACCGAGGCCGAGGCGATGATGCCGGCGCTCTTGCGATCCTCCGGGCAGAAACCAAAGCCGTTGGCGGCCGCCTGGCGTGCAGAGCGGATGGTCACCGGTTTGTCCCGCACCCGGCACTCGCCGCTGTCGCTCGGCACTATGCCGAACATCAGCTCGGCGGTCTCGGTACGACCGGACCCGAGCAGGCCGGCGAGGCCCACTATCTCCCCGGGCATGACGTCGAGACTGAAGGGGGCGATGACTCCCCGCTTGCCATAGTCCCTGAACGACACCATGGGCTGGTGGCTGCGCAACGTCTTGCCCGCCCGCTTGAGGGCATTGTCGTCCAGCTCGCGTCCCAGCATCATCTTGACCAGCTCCAGTTGTGGCAGTGCCTGGGTGTCGCGGGTGCCGACCAGCTCGCCGTTGCGCAGCACTGTGATGCGATCGCTGATGGCGTAGACCTGATCGAGAAAATGGGTGATGAAGATGAGGCTCACCCCCTGATCCCGCAGGCGTGTCATGAGGGAGAAGAGCATCTGGACTTCGCTGGCATCCAGGCTCGCGGTGGGCTCGTCCAGGATCAGGATCCTGGCGGAGAGTGACACCGCCCGGGCGATGGCCACGATTTGCTGCATGGCGACCGAGTAGTGGTCCAGGGGCAGGGTGACATCCATCTCGAAGCCGTGGCTGGCCATGATGGCGCTGGCCTGCCGGGTCATGGCGCCCCGGTCGATGAAGCCGAAACGGCGGGGCTCATGGCCGATGAAGAGGTTGTCTGCCACCGACATGTTCGGCAGCAGGTTGACCTCCTGATAGACGGTGCCTATCCCCAGACGCTGGGCATGGGCGGTGTCCGTCGGGGAGATAGGGACGCCATCGAGTTCGATACGGCCGGCGTCTCGCTGATAGACACCGGTGAGGGTCTTGATCAAAGTGGACTTGCCGGCCCCGTTCTCGCCGAGCAGCGCCATGATCTCTCCCCGGCGCAGGGAGAAGTCCACCTGATGCAGGGCCCGTACTCCGGGAAACGCCTTGCATATTCCGCGGGCATTCAATACGACATCGTGAGTGTTCTCTGACATGAACATTGGCTCTCCGATATAGCGCGCCATACAAGTTCAATCACTTATATGGCGCGCTATGTGACAGTCTGGCGGGGGAGCGGGATTAATAACCCATGTCTTTTTTCAGCTCGAGCTGCGCCTCGGCACTCCCGGGCTCAAACAGTTTGGACTCCGTCTTGATATGTTTGGGGGGCAGGGTGCCATCTTTCTTATAGGCCAGCAGGGCATCGAAGGCCGGTCCCGCCATATTCGGCGTGAGCTCCACCGAGGCATTGGCTTCACCTGCCATCATCGCCTTGAAAATATCCGGCACGCCATCGATGGAGATGATCTTGATATCCTTGCCCGGTTTCAGCCCGGCCTCTTTAATGGCCTGGATGGCGCCGATGGCCATGTCATCGTTATGGGCGTAGACGGCGCAAATATTCTTGCCGCTATTTTCCGCCTTGATGAAGCTCTCCATCACTTCCTTGCCTTTGCTGCGGGTGAAGTCGCCGGACTGGGTGCGGATGATCTTGATGGTGGGCACGGCCGAGACGGTGTCGAGGAAGCCCTTCTTGCGATCCAGCGCCACGCTGGCACCCACCGTGCCCTGCAATTCCACCACGTTGCACGGTTTGCCATCCTGCTGCTTGATGAGCCACTGGGCTGCCACTTTCCCTTCGTGGACGCTGTCGGCGGCGACCCCGGTCATGAAGAGGCCGTCATCTTTTACCGTGATATTGCGATCCAGCAGGAAGACCGGGATCTCGGCCTCTTTCGCCTCCTGCAATACCGGCTCCCAGCCGGTCTGTACCACGGGGGCAATAAAGATGGCATCCACCCCCTGGGCAATAAAGGAGCGAATGGCCTTGATCTGGTTCTCCTGTTTCTGCTGGGCATCGGCAATTTTCAGGATGATGCCGCGTTTTTGGGCTTCGCTCTTGGCGACCGAGGTTTCCGCGGCCCGCCACCCGGATTCAGAACCTATTTGCGAGAAGCCCACGGTCATCTCTGCAGAATATGCAGTGGCCGAGAGAACAAGGGTGCTGATAATGCTCGCCAGTTTCACTTTTTTATACATATGACACTCCTTTGTGATGCATGGTGAAATAAACCGGAACGCGTCAGGTTTTTATTGTACGGGTCAAGGTTATAGGCTCTTTAATTAAACGGCGGGAGGTGGCTCACAGAAAATTTTCAGCAGCACGATGCTTCATACAAACAGCAGAAGAGTTCATATATCCGGCGGGGGCTGCGTTGATTTCTCTGCATATTTATTCCGGCAACCAGAGTGTCCAGAGTGGGCATCGCCTTCTCGCCCCGGAAGAAGGTTGGTCAGAGGGGCGCCAGCCTGGCGCGCCCCGTTATTTAAAAAAGAGAGGGATCTTGCCTCAGGGGCGCACCGCCGCCAGCAGGTAGTCCACGAAGGCCCGCACCCGGGCGGAGAGGTGGCGGTGCTGGGGATAGAGGGCGTAGAAGGGGCGGGCTCGCCCCGCAAAGGGCGTCATGACCTCCACCAGCTTGCCCTGGCGGAGCGCCTCTGCCGCCACGAAATGGTAGATCTGGAACAGGCCGCCGCCCGCCATCGCCCAGCCCAGGCCCGCCAGCACGTCGTCCAGCACCCGCTGGCGGCTGTGCACATGGAGATCGACAGGGGATCCCTGCTCGTCCACAAACTGCCAGGGGAAGGGACGACCCGTGCTCGGGGTGATGAACTGGATCAGATCGTGCTGCTGCAGGGCGTCCAGGGAGGTCGGCGTGGGGTGGCGGGCGACATAGTCGGGGGCGCAGAAGACCCCGAGGCTGGCATCCTCCAGCTTGCGGGCGATGATCCGCCCATCGCGCGGCTCCCCCAGCCGGATGGCGAGATCGTAGCCGTCCTCCACGAAGTCGATGTTTCTGTTGGAGACATTGAGCTCCAGCTCGACCTCGGGATAGGCCGCCATGAAGCCCGGCAGCAGGGGCACCAGGCGGTGGTGGGCATAGACGGTGCCCACGCTGATGCGCAGCACCCCCTTGGGGTGGCGCTGGCGGCCGGTGATGGCCCGCTCTGCCTCGGCGATCTGCTCGAGCGCCTGCTGGCACTGATCCCGATAGAGCTCCCCGTCGTGGGTGAGGCGCACGCTGCGGGTGGTGCGATGGAAGAGTTTGACGCCGAGCCTGGCCTCGAGCCGCTGGATGGAGCGGCTCACCGAAGCGGGCGTCACCCCCAGCACCTGGGCCGTGGCGGTAAAGCTGCCAAGTTCGGCTGCCTTGCAAAAGAGCTCTATGGTGCCGAGCTGGACGGGGTCGAAGGCACGGGACATATGTTCATCTATGTAAATAATCAAGTTCAATGGTGTGAGTTTATTCGCCCGTGGGTAATCAGTAAATTGCTCATCGAGGGCGGCCCGGTGGCCGCCCGATCGATCACACCCATCAGAAGGAAGATCACGATGAAGAACACCCTCAAGGCCGTGCTGGCCTCACTGCTGCTGGCGACCTCGGCCGCGGCCAGCGCCGCCCCGAAAGGCGAGATCCTGGTGCTGCTCTCGAGCGAGACCGAGCTGCCGCTGCAAGGGGGCAAGAGCCTGACCACCGGCTTCTACCAGAATGAACTGGGGGTGCCTGCCGCCGCCCTGCTGGAGGCCGGTTATACCCTGACCCCGGTGACCCCGAGAGGGAACCGGCCCGAAGCCGACAAGCACTCCATCGATCCCCAGTATTTTGGCGGCAACCCGCAGGAGATGGCGCGCATCGGCGCCGTGGTGGAGGGGCTGTTTGGTGCCAACCAGGTGCTCTCCCTGAGGGAGGTGCTGCAATCCGGTCCCGAGCGCTATGCCGGCCTCTTCATTCCCGGCGGTCATGCCCCGCTTATCGATCTCGCCAAGGATCCCGAGGTGGGTACTCTGCTGCGCCACTTCCACGAACACCAGAAGCCCACGGCGGCCATCTGCCACGGCCCCATCGCGCTGTTGGCGGCGCAGACGGATCCAGCCGGGTTCGAGCAGTCGGTCATTGCAGGCAAGGCGGACGGCGCCAGGGAGTGGATCTACGACGGTTACAGGATGACCATCTTCTCCGACAAGGAAGAGGCGGTGTTTGAAGGCTCCCTTGGGGGCGACAAGCTGCGCTACTACCCGGCGCAGGCCATGGCGCAAGCCGGTGGCAAGATGCAGTTCGTCGCCCCCTGGCAGCCCGGCGTGGTGATCGATCGGGAGCTCATCACAGGCCAGAATCCCTTCTCCGACCACGCCCTGGCGAGCGCCTTCATCGCGGCGCTGGACAAGCAGCAAGGGGCGCGCTGACGCCACGGGAGGCGACAGCTCTCCAGACGACAGATGCAGGCAGCCCAGGGTGGGCTGCCTTTTTCATGTCTCGGCCTTGGCGAGAAACGCCTTCATGGCGGGGGTGACGCTGTGTTTTCGGGTGATGAAGGCGATGGTGCCGGCGCTCGCATCGCTCAAGGGGTGGCAGGACAGCTTGAAGAGCTGCTGGGCGGTGGCGGCAATGCCGGCGCTGACCACGGCGCAGCCCAGGCCGTGGCTCACCCCGTTGACCAGGTGGAACAGGGAGTCGGTCTCCAGCACCACCCGCAGGCTGAGCTGCTGGCGGGCGGCGGTCTCGTCGAGGTAGCGGCGAAACTGCATGGTGGTGCTCGGCAGGATCAGGGGGAGATCCTGCAAGTCCGCCAGCCTCAGGGGCTGGTTCTCGTTGAGGTGAGGGGGCAGGGGACCCAGCAGGGCCATGGGGTTGGGGTGGCGCAGCTGGACGTCGAGGGTCCGGCGCTGGTGCTCGGTGAGCAGCTCGTCAAAGCCGAGGCCGATGTCGATGCGGTGCAGATCCAGTTGATCCATCAGGGTGCCGTGGGTCATCACCGACAGGTGCAGGCCGACCTTGGGGAAGGCGTCGTTGAACCCCTTGAGCAGCGGCATGATGTCGATGCTCGACTGGGGCACCACGCCGATGCGCAGCGCTCCCGACAGCCCACCACTGAACAGACTCAGCTCCTGGCGCAGGGAGTCCTGCTCCCGGAGCATCCGCTCGGCGTGGCGCAGCACCACTTCCCCTGCCTGGGTCAGCGCCACGAACTGGCTGTTGCGCACCACCAGCTCGGTGCCGAGGGACTTCTCCAGCGCCGTGATGCTGGCCGACAGGGTCGGCTGGGTGATGAAGCAGGCCTTGGCCGCCTTGGCGAAGTGTTTGTGCTGGGCCAGCTCGTGGAAATAGTGCAACTGCTTGATGTTCATCGAAGAGAGGCGATTGAGGTGGAGGATGGCTGACAAAGTTAATCAATCGACATAGCCATGGCAATAGAGGTGGTCTATCAGCGAATAGATTTGTTTCATTGGTTTTGGCGCGGCGGCTTATCTAAACTTGAGGCCCGAATACAGCTTATAAGCGTCTCGAATGAACCCTTTCAATTCACGGTTGCCCAGGCTGGATGAGCTGGTGGAAGAGGTGGCCGTGTCCGTCAACATCAACGGCATCAACCACGCGGTCATGATGGCCACCCCGGACGATCTCGACGACTTCGCCATCGGTTTTCTGTTTGGCGAGGGGATCATCGGCGGCAACCACGATGTGCACGACATCCAGAGCACCCCTTCCGAGCAGGGGGTGGTGCTCGACGTCACCATCGCCAACCGCTGTCTGGCGGCCCTGGGCCAGCGCAAGCGCCGCCTGGCCGGGGCGAGCGGCTGCGGCATCTGCGGGGTGGAGGCCATCGAGCATGCGCTGCCGGCGCTCACCCCCCTGACTCCGGGCGTCCCCTTCGATATCGAGCGTCTGCGGGACTTGCGCGAGCGCATCGCCCCCTGGCAGAGCAAGGCCCGCCAGAGCGGGGCCCTTCATGCCGCCCTGGCGCTGGACGAGCGCGGCGACATCCTCGCCTGCCGGGAGGACATAGGTCGCCACAACGCCCTGGACAAGCTCATCGGCATGCAGCTGCGCCAATCTGCGCAGGCTGATACTCTGGTCATCACCAGCCGCTGCGGCAGCGAACTCATTCACAAGGCGGTGCAATTTGGCGCCCCCCACCTCATCAGCCTTGCCTCTCCCAGCCAGCTCGCGGTGCGACTGGCCTTGAAGTACAACCTGACCCTCATTCATGTGCCCCGATCCGACGCCCCGGTCTGCTATGCCAGCCCCCGCGCCCAGGATCACGTTGGAGAACCCCATGTCCCGTCATATTGAGAAACCGGCCAAGGCCGGCGGCTTTTCCTCCCTGCAGTCCACCTTCAAGCAGGTGCTGCAGAGCCAGAAGACCCGGCAGAACATCAAGAACCTGCTGCGGGTCAACCAGACCGACGGCTTCGACTGCCCCGGCTGCGCCTGGGGTGACAACAAGCAGGGGACCTTCCAGTTCTGCGAGAACGGCGCCAAGGCGGTGGCCTGGGAGTCCACCGGCAAGACGGTGGGGGCCGACTTTTTCGCCGAGCATTCGGTGCGACGCCTCGCCACCCAGAGCGACTACTGGCTCGAATACCAGGGGCGGCTGACCGAGCCCCTGCGCTACAACTCGGCCACCGACCACTACGAGCCGATAAGCTGGGACCAGGCGTTTGCCCTCATCGCCGACAAGCTCAAGAGCCTGGCCAGCCCCGACGAGGTGGAGTTCTACACCTCGGGACGTGCCAGCAACGAGGCATCCTATCTGTATCAGCTGTTCGGCCGCCTCTATGGCACCAACAACTTCCCCGACTGCTCCAACATGTGCCACGAGGCGAGCGGGGTGGGGCTCATCCAGTCCGTCGGGGTGGGCAAGGGCACTGTGGTGCTCGATGACTTCGACGCCGCCAAAGCCATCTTCGTCTTTGGCCAGAACCCGGGCACCAACCACCCGCGCATGATGAACGCCCTGCGCAAGGCGGCGCGCCAGGGCTGCCAGATAGTCACCTTCAACAACCTGAAAGAGGTGGCCCTCGAGCGCTTCGCGAGCCCCCAGAGCCCGGCGGAGCTACTGACCCCGGCGGCCACCACCATCAGCCACCAGTACCTCACGCCGAAGCTTGGCGGCGACATGGCGGCCATTCGCGGCATGGCGAAATACATCCTGGAAGAGGAGGGGAGCCGCCTCGATCTCGCCTTTATCGAGCAGCACACCGCGCACTTTGACGAGTATCTTGCCAAGGTGAAGGCCACGGAGTGGGCACAGATCGAGGCGCAATCCGGGCTCGGTCGAGAGGAGATCACCCGGGCTGCGCAGATCTTCGCCAAGAGCGATCGCGTGATCAGCTGCTGGGCCATGGGGATCACCCAGCACAAGCACTCGGTCGACACCATTCGCGAAATCGTCAACCTGCACCTGATGTGCGGCCAGATCGGCAAGCCGGGGGCCGGGCTCTGCCCGGTGCGCGGCCACAGCAACGTGCAGGGCAACCGCACCATGGGGATCAACGAGAAACCCAACGCCGCCTTCCTCGATCGCCTGGAGCGCCGCTTCCCGGTGGGCCTCAAGCGCACGCCGGGCCACAACGTCCATGAGGCCCTCAAGGCCCTGCAAGGCGGCAGGAGCAAGGTACTCATCTGCCTCGGGGGCAACCTGGCGGCCGCGGCGCCGGACACCGACTTCACCTATGAGGCGATGCGCCGCTGCGAGCTCAATGTGCAGATCAGCACCAAGCTCAACCGCAGCCACCTCATGGTCTCCAAGGATGCCCTGATCCTGCCCTGTCTCGGCCGCACCGAGCTCGACCTGCAGCGCACCGGGGTGCAGAAGATCACCGTGGAGGACACCTTCAGCATGGTGCACGCCTCCACCGGCATGAACGAGCCGGTCTCGCCACTCTGCCTCTCCGAAATCGACATAGTCGCGCGCATGGCCGAGGCGACGCTCGGCAGCGAGCGGGTGGACTGGCTGGCACTGCGGGATGACTATGGACTGCTGCGGGATCTCATCGCCGAGACCATAGCCGGCTTTGACGACTTCAATCGCCGCATCGAGGAGCCCTGCGGCTTCCACCTGGAGAACAGCGCCGCCCTGCTGCGCTGGAACACCCCGAGCGGGCGCGCCGAATTCAGGGCGAGCCGGTTGCCGGACTCCATCCTGCCCGAGTGCACCAGCCACGCGGAGCAGATGCAGGATCAGCCCGTGCTGCTGCTCCAGAGCCTGCGCTCCCACGATCAGTACAACACCACCATCTACGGCATGGACGATCGCTACCGCGGCATCAAGGGGCGGCGCAACGTGGTCTTCATGAATGAGGAGGACGCCAGGAGGCTGGGGCTCGCCGAGGAGCAGCTAGTGGACATGGCGGCCATCTGCAACGACGGGCGCGAGCGGGTGGTGCGCGGCTTTAGCGTCATCTTCTACGAGATCCCCAGGGGCAACATCGCCGCCTACTACCCGGAGACCAACCCCCTGGTGGCCATCGACAGCATAGGGGAGGGCTCCTTCACCCCCACCTCCAAGTCGGTGCCCGTGCTGGTGACCCCAAGCCAGCCACAGGCCGCGAGCCTGGCCGTCAACCTCTGACCCTCCCAAGACCCCTGTCCATGACAGGGGTCTTGGCTTGAGTGGTATTCATCCGGGCCAATGTGTGGCCAAGCTGTATGGCGATTGTATGGCTGACCACCTTTAGGTAGCCGGGGCCCGCGCTTGCTCCTATGCTTCTGCCCCTTTCCCGCTCCCCCTCGACCAGGCCGGGACGGTTACCTGAAGTGGCGCGCCCGCACCGGTCCATCCCGAGCGGCGGCGCACTCAACCCGATACGGATCCCACAGATGTTGAATTCAAGCACAGCGCTGCTGGCCAGCCTCGCCCTGATCCTGGCCAGCCCGATCGTGAACGCGGCGCCCCCTGAGGAGGCGAGCCAGGAGGGCGGGGAGGACAAGGATAAGGCCGGGGCGAACGGCAAGGGGGAGGCCGGGCGCTCGCCCTGGCTGTTCGTGCCGCTGCTGAGCTCCAGCCCCAAGCTGGACACGGCGGGGGGCCTGATGGTGAGCTACCTGCACCAGTTCGACGAGGGATCGCGCCCCTCGCTCTTCACCGTCTCGGCCAAGTACACCACCTCGGAGTCCCTGATCGCGAGCGCCTTCGCCAAGACGTCGTTCGGGGCGGACCACCACCGCCTCGTCGGCGGCATCATCTCGGGGGACATCAACAACGACTACGAGGACTACCTCGGCAGCGGCCGCTCCCTCGAGACCAACGACCACTTCCGCTCCGCCTTCCTGCGCTACCTCCATCGGGTGGAGGGGGACTGGTTCGTCGGTGGCATGGCGGCCTACTCCAACTACGAGATGCAGGGGCAGGATCCACAGTCCGACCAGATCCTGGAGGAGCTGGGGCTGGAGGGGTTCACCTCGGGGGGCCTGGGGCTGGTGGTGCAGCACGACTCCCGGGACAGCGACTTTCGCGCGACCAGGGGCTGGTACCTCAACGTCAACAACCTGGCCTACCGGGAGGGGCTGGGGGGAGAGGAGGACTTCGATATCTACCGGGTGGATTATCGCGGCTACTGGAGCCACGGCGATGGCCATGTGCTCGCCTGGCGCAATCGCAACCAGTTCTCTCACCAGGCGCCGACGGGCTCCTACTCCCCCATCTACCTGCGTGGCTACACCCCGGGGGAATACCTGGGACAGCACATGTCGGCGGTGGAGGTGGAGGAGCGCTACCAGCTGACGGAACGCTGGACCCTGACCGCCTTTGCCGGGGTGGCCTGCCTCTATGGGGACGGCGTCAACGGCGAGGCCCTCGACTGTGGCGACCGCGACAACGTCTATCCCGCCTGGGGGGCGGGGGTGCAGTACCTGCTCAAGCCGGAGGCGGGCATAGTGGCCAACCTCGAATACGCCATGGGCAAGGATGACAACGCCGGCATCTACCTGAAGATGGGTTACAGCTTCTGATACAACGCGGCCCCTCATGGGGCCGCATGTCAATCCGCCTCTGCCACCACCACGCAGTTTCTGCCCCTGCGCTTGGCCTCGTAGAGCGCCTTGTCCGCCTGCTTTAGCACGGCGGCAAGATCCGTGGTATCCGCCGGCCAGTGGGCGACCCCGAGGGAGATGGTGATATGCCCGCCCGTCTCCATCTCGTGGCTGGCCACCCTGGCACGCAGCCGCTCGGCGATCCGCTGGGCCTGCGCCAGGGAGACCCCGGGCTGCAGCAACAGGAACTCCTCGCCGCCGCTGCGGCACAGGGCGGCATCGGGGCGCAGATCCTGCTGCATCAGGGTCGCCAGGGCGATGATGACGGCATCCCCCACGTCGTGGCCGAAGCCGTCGTTGATGGCCTTGAAGTGATCGATGTCGAGGGCGATCACGGCCAGGGGGCGTGACTGGGCCTGGTAGTCGTCCAGCATCTGCTGCATGGCCCGCCGGTTGAAGAGCCCGGTCATGGGGTCGGTGTGACTGTCGGTGTGCAGCTTGTCTATCTTTGTGTTGAGCAGCCCCAGCCCCTTGAGGATGGCCAGCTTCAGCTGGGCCGCCTCGTAGTACCAGGCGCGGATGCCGGAGATGTTGGAGGCCGCCCCCTGCTGATCCATCAGCCTGGCCCGGTTGGCCAGTTGTCGCAGCGGCCTGGCAATGGCGGTGGCGGAGAGCCAGATGACGAAGAGAATGAAGAGGGTGACCGGGATCATCCCCTTGAGGATCTCGAACATCTGTTGATCCAGCCCGGCCAGGGTGGCGCTGCGGGGGCGCTGGGCCACCACGCCCCAGCCGGCGCCTGCCACCGGGGCGAAGCCCGCCAGCATCTCGTTTCCTCCGGAATTGATCACGGCCTGTGCGCCCTGCCGCCCTTGCAATACCTCGTCCACCACCCGGTTGTCGCCGACCTTCTGGCCGATGCGCTTGGGATTGGGGTGGTAGATCAGCGTTCTCTGCCGGTCGACCACATAGAGGTAGGAGCCGTCCTGATAGTAGTGCTGGCCCAGCAGGCTGGAGAGCACGCTGGCGGACTCCAGATAGATGCTGCCTGCCACGAAGCCGAGGTAGCGCCCGTCGGCCGCAAAGATCGGATAGGAGAGGCTGATAAGGTAGTTGCCCGAGAGGGCGATGAGCGGGTCCGAGATGAGTGGCTTCCGACTGGCGAGACTCTGACGGGCGCTGCGGGAACTAAGCTTGACCCCCTTGACCTTCAGGGTCTCGGGGGAGACGGCGACCACGGTGGCCTCGGTGTTCACGACGGCCACCGAGTTGAAGGTGTTGGTCTGCTGGCGCAGCTGGCTCATCAGCTCATCGAGCCCCTCGACGTCATTGGCCAGCAGCATGGGCGCCAGCCGGCTGGCGCCATAGGCGAGCTGCCCCTGGGCCGAGCGCAGCATGGCGTCGGTGGAGGCGGCCAGCTTGGCGGCATAGACCCGGTTCGCCTCCAGGGTGCTGTCGATCAGCAACTGCCGCTGGGCCTGATGGATGGCGTAGAAGCTGTTGCCGAAGGTGGCCAGCACGCCGAGCACGGCCAGGGCCAGGATGAGGCGATGAAGGTCAAACCTCAGCAACCAGTGGGATGGCATGGAAGAAACGGATCCTTGTCGTGGGCGCCAGAGGCAATGGCACGATTTTAAGGGGGGTGTCCGCCCAAAGCTACCCTTAATGTGGTTCTCAGGTGATACCCTTCTCGTCGGGGGTAGGGTCGTCGGGTGACACCCTGATCTGCTGCCCGGGCGGATCGCCGAGGGCGGGATCCGCCAGCGCCGCCACCGTCTGCCAGAAGGGGGTGATGAGGGGGTTGTCGTTGCCTGGCGGGCGAATGAGCCCGATGATCCAGCTCGCCTCGGGCTCCTCCAGGGGCAGGGTCAGCACGTCGGGGTGCTCTATGGTGGTGGAGGAGGGGACCAGGGTCCAGGCGATGCCTGCCGCCGCGGTGGCGATGCCGGCGGCAAAGTCGTTTACGTACTGGATCTCCTGAAACCTCAGCCCGCTCTGGGCCAGGTAGTGGACGAACTGATCGTAAAAGGAGGGGGCCTTGTCCCGGCGCAGGATGGCGAGCGGCCTGTCCACCAGATCTTTGAGGCCGCTGACCCCGGCGTAACTCGCAGGCAGCACGGCGACGAAATGGGCGCGCACCACAGGCAGGCAGTGCCAGCCTTTGGGGGCGGGCAGGCGGCAGAAGCCGAGATCCAGCCGCCCCTCGGCCAGCGCCAGCAACTGGTGGTGGGTGGAGAGATCGTTGAGCTCGATGCCGACCCCGGGGCGGCTGGCCCGAAACCGGGCGATGGCGGCGGGCACCAACAGCTTGGTGGCGACCCCGAAGCCGATGCGCAGGGTGCCGCCGTTGCCCGCCAGCACGTCGCGGGCGCTGCGGGCGAGCTGCTCGCTCTGGGCCACCAGGGCACAGGCGTCTCCGTAGAGGGCGCGGCCCAGGGCGGTGAGCCGGGTGTGGCTTGCGCTGCGCTCGAACAGATCGCCGCCAAATTCCGCCTCCAGGCGCCGGATCTGCTTGCTCAGGGCCGACTGGGTGATGTGCTGGCGCGCCGCCGCCTGACCGAAGTGCAATACCTCCCCCAGGGTGACGAAGGCTTTCAGATCCCTTAGCTCCATGGTTTCCCCTTTCATTCCTATTGGGAATCTTGAGTGGTCATATTTGTCATTGGACGGAATTTTAGAAGTGTTGGATGCTGATGCCAATTGATTTCGGGCTCCCCGCAGGGGGGCAGGGCCATTCGCGCAGAAGGAGCAACACCAGATGCATCATCACAAGTTCAACGACTTCCCCACCGATTTTCTGTGGGGCGCCGCCTCCGCCGCCTACCAGGTGGAAGGGGCCTGGAATGCCGATGGCAAGGGCCCCTCGGTGTGGGATCTGTTCACCAAGCTGCCGGGCAAGACCTTTGAGGGCAGCAACGGCGACGTGGCGGTGGATCACTACCACCGTATGGAGGAGGACGTGGCGCTGATGGCGGAGATGGGGCTCAAGGCCTATCGCTTCTCGGTGAGCTGGCCGCGCATCTATCCGACCGGTCGCGGCGAGGTGAACGAGGCGGGGCTGGCCTTCTACGAGAAACTCATCGATACCCTGCTGGCCCACGGCATCGAGCCGGTGCTGACCCTCTATCACTGGGACCTGCCCCAGGCGCTGCAGGACGAGTACGGCGGCTGGGAAGACAGGCGCATCATCGACGACTTCGAGCGCTACTGCGTGACCCTCTACCAGCGCTTCGGCGCCAAGGTGAAGTACTGGGTGTCGCTCAACGAGCAGAACTACAACCTGACCAACGCCTACCAGCTCGGCACCCACCCGCCCGCGGTGCAGGACAGGAAGCGCTTCTTTGCCGCCAACCACATCGCGTTTCTCGCCAACGCCCGGGTCATCAAGGCGTTCCGCGAGCATGTGCCGGGGGGGCTGATCGGCCCGAGCTTCGCCTACTCGCCCGCCTATCCGGCGTCGTGCGATCCCAAAGACATGCTGGCGTTCGAGAACGCCGAGGAGTTCACCAACCTCTGGTGGCTGGACGCCTACTGCTTCGGCCGCTACCCCCAGGCGGCGCTCGCCTACCTGAGGGAAACCGGCGAGGCCCCCGAGATCCTGCCGGGGGATCTGGCCCTGCTGAAGGAGGGGACGCCGGACTACATAGGCGTCAACTACTACTACACCCTGACCTTCACCGACAATCCCCTCGGCGGTCAGACCATGCAGCGCATCAACACCACGGGCAAGAAGGGCACTACGCCCTCCAGCGGCGTGCCCGGCCTCTACAAGACGGCCCCCAATCCGCACCTCGAGACCAGCAACTGGGACTGGGCCATCGATCCCACCGGGATGCGCATCGCCCTGCGTCGCCTCTCGTCTCGCTACGGCCTGCCGCTGATGATCACCGAGAACGGCCTCGGCGAGTTCGACAAGCTGGAGGCGGGAGACAAGGTGAAGGACGACTACCGCATCGATTACCTGCGCAGCCATATCAAGGCGTGCCAGGAGGCGATGCAGGACGGGGTCGAGCTGCTTGGCTACTGCGCCTGGTCCTTCACCGATATCCTGAGCTGGCTCAACGGCTACCAGAAACGCTACGGCTTCGTCTATGTGGAGCGCGACGAGCAGGGAGGCTCCCTGCGCCGCATCAAGAAGGAGAGCTTCCACTGGTACAGCCAGGTCATTGCAAGCGGTGGCAAGACCTTGTAACGGGCCCGGTGCGCCGCACCTCGTCTGCCCAATGCCGGAAGGCCCCCTCATCGGAGGGGGCCTTCCTTGTTTGTGCAGCTGGCAACCATGACCGCCTAGATAAACATCCCCCCTGAGGCCTCGATGCGCTGGGCGGTGATCCAGCGGCTGTCATCGGAGAGCAGGGCGGCCATGACGCCGCCGATGTCGTCGGGCTGGCCCACCCGGCCGAGGGCCGTCTGGCTCGCGAGGAAGGCGTTGACCCCCTTGTCGTCGCGCACCACGCCACCGCCAAAGTCGGTCTCGATGGCGCCGGGGGCCAGCACGTTGACGGCGATGCCGCGGGGGCCCAGCTCCTTGGCCAGGTAGTGGGTCAGCACCTCCACACCCCCCTTCATGGCGGCGTAGGCGGCATAGCCCGGCATGGCGAAGCGGGTGAGGCCGGTGGAGAGGTTGAGGATGCGGCCGCCATCCGCGATCAGCGGCAGCAGCGCCTGGGTCAGGAAGAAGGTGCCCTTCAGGTGGATGTTGAGCAAAGTGTCGAACTGCTCTTCCGTGGTCTGCTCGAAGCTGGCGCGGATGCCGATGCCGGCGTTGTTGACCAGGTAGTTGAAATGGGTGCGCTGCCACTCCCGGGCGAGCAGCTGCTTCACCTCGTCTGCGAAGGCGGCGAAGGTGGCGCTCTCCCCCACGTCCAGCGCCAGGGCATGGGCCTGCACCCCGAGGGCGCGGGCCCTGGCCACCACGGCGGCGGCCTCCCCGGCCTGGCTGCGGTAGGTGAGGATGAGATCGACGCCTTTGGCCGCGAGGGCCAGGGCGCCGTGCTTGCCGAGGCCGCGGCTGGCTCCCGTGATGAGGGCGATGGGTCTGGTCATGGTGTGACTCCTGTCCGGGTGAATGACGAGGGCTCGGTGCGAGCCGACCGGATCACTGTATTGTTCGTTTCAAACTCGATAAATAGCGTGATAATGAAATCACTGTTCCGTTTAGAGAGACAATCAGGCCATGGATCACCTGGATACGATGAGGGCCTTCGTGCGGGTCGCCGAACTGGAGAGCTTCAGCCGCTGCGCCGAGCTGTCCGGCATCCCCAAGGCGACCCTCTCCGCCGCCATCCGCCGGCTGGAGGAGCGCATGGGCACCCGGCTGTTGCAGCGCACCACGAGGCGGGTGCAACTCACCACGGACGGCCAGATCTGCTATGCCCGCTGCCGGGAGCTGCTGGCGGACATGGAGGAGTTTGACGGCTTGTTTCGCCAGGAGGGCCAGATCTCGGGCCAGTTGCGGGTCGACATGCCGAGCCGGATGGCGCGCCACCTGGTGATCCCCGCGCTGCCGGACTTTCTGGCCAGGCATCCCGCCTTGCAGCTGATGCTGAGCAGCACGGACAGGCGGGTGGACCTGGTGCGCGAGGGGTTTGACTGCGTGGTGCGGGTCGGCAGCCTGGAACCCTCCAGCCTGGTGGCAAGGCCCCTTGGCCACTACCGCCAGATCAACTGCGCCAGCGCCGCCTACCTGGCCCGCCACGGGGTACCGCAGCACCTCGCCGATCTGGCCCATCACCGGCTGGTGCACTATGGCCCCGGGGTTGGCACGGGGAGCGGCGGTGGGCAGGGGCGCCCCGAGCCCGGCTTCGAATACCTGCGGGAGGACGGCAGCCGGGCCCTGCTGCCCATGGCGGGAGCCCTGACGGTCAACGACAGCGAGACCTATCTGGCGGCGGCGCTGGCGGGGCTCGGCATCATCCAGATGCCGAGGGTGGGGGTGGAGGGGCTGCTCGCGCGCGGCGAGCTGGTGAGCATACTGCCCGCCTGGCAGGCGCCGCCGCTCCCCATCGACGCCCTCTATGCCCACCGCCGCCAGCTGGCGCCCAGGGTCCAGCTCTTCATCCACTGGCTGGGCGAGCTGCTCGCCCGCTCCCTGGCCGGGGAGTCAGAGGCGGCCGCGCCTTGAGCGAAACTCCCGGGGGGAGAGGGCGAAGGCCGCGCGAAAGAAGCGGGTGAAACTGCTCTGGCTGGCAAAGCCGAGCCTGTCTCCCACCGCCTGCAGCGGCAGGGCGGGATCCTGCAGCAGGCGGCACGCCTCCTCCCGCCGCACCTGATCCAGCAGCCCGGAGAAGTGGCAGCCCTCCTCCCGCAGGTGGCGGTTGAGGGTCCAGCGGGTCAGCCCGAGGCTGTCGCAGACCACAGCGAGAGGCGCTCGCTCCTCCAGGCCTTCCTGCCAGAGCGTTTGACGGATGAGATCGAGCACGCGATCCCGATAGCGGGTGCGCGGGCGCAGCAGGGCCATCTGCCGGTTTATCTCCCCCAGCAGCAGGGGCTGCAGGGGGAGGTTGCAGCCCCCGTGGGCGAGATCGAGCAGGGCCGAGGGGAAGCGCAGCTCGAACCCCTGGCCCCGCAGTAGGCGGGCGCCCAGCCAGGTTGCCAGGTCGCGCCAGAGCGCAGGTCTGACGAGGGTGGGCAGCACCAGCTGGCCCTGCCCCGGGTGATAGAACTGGAGCAGGGCATAGAGATTGCCCAGATTCGCCAGGCTGCTCATGGCGATGACGTCCGGGTGATCGGATTCCGAGTGGTAACTCAGCCTCGCCTGACCATCTTCCTCCCGCAGCACTATCCGGTCGCTCTCGCCGATGAGAGGGCGAAAGGAGAGGAAGAAGTGCAGCGCCTGGCGCAGGGTGGCGGCGTTGCAGCACAGGCTCGCGAGCGGCAGAAAGTCGGCGAACAGGCCGGTGAGCGTGGGGGGCGCCCCCCAGTGGTCGCTGTTCATATGGGGGGCGGCCCGGGTCAGCAGCCGGAAGTGGCGCTGGGCGTCGATCCGCCCCTGGGGGAGCAGCAGCTCTTCTCTGGCAATCCCGGCACCTTGCAGGAGCTGGGCCGGATCTCGTCCCTGTCTCTGCCAGTGGGTGAGGCAGTGCAGGGCAATCCGGTTGGAGACGGTTTTCACGGCAAAAATCCTTGTCGGCGGTGGCCTTCCATCATCCGTCAGCGGCGCTGGATTGCCGTGAGCCAGCGCCGCTTTTATGTTTCGGATTTGTAACCAAGGGTAACCCTGCAACCCTTTTCACACTTTTCACCCCTGCTCCCAACCGGCAACTTCCTGCACCCGACGGGCAAGTGAGGGGGGCCGCATTTGCATAGAGTGGTCACTCCTACACACACAAGGAAGATAACAATAATGAAACACCACTCGCTCTCCCGAACCCGTGTCGCCCTCGCCATAGGGGCCCTGCTGCTGGCAGGGTGCAACGACAACGACTCCACCCCCAAACCGGAACAGCCCGTCCTGGGCCATCGCACCGTCGCCCTGATCGAGCAGGACGGCCTGCAGTTCAAGGATCTGGACGGCAATGGCACCCTCACCCCCTACGAGGACTGGCGCCTCGGCGCCGCCGAGCGGGCGCGGGACCTGACGGGTCGGCTCACCCTGGCCCAGAAGGCGGGCCTGATGATGCACGGCACCCTGGTGCTGGATGCCGACGGCCGGGTCGACCTCGCCGCCATGGACAAGATGCTGCGTACCGATGGGGTGAATACCTTCATCACCCGGATGGCGGGGGATCCGGCGGCCATCGCCGAAGACAACAACCGGCTGCAGGCCCTGCTGGAGGGGGTGGGGCTCGGTATCCCCATGACGGTGAGCACGGATCCGCGCAACCACTTCACCCATGATCCCAACGCCACCAGCGTCGGCGCCGGGGCCTTCTCCCAGTGGCCGGAGACCCTGGGGCTGGCCGCCATCGGCGATGCCGCCCTGGTGCAGCGCTTCGGCGACATCGCCCGCCAGGAGTACCGCGCCGTCGGCATTCACGAGGCGCTCTCGCCCCAGGCGGATCTCGCGACCGAGCCGCGCTGGGGGCGCATCAACGGCACCTTCGGCGAAGACAACCAGCTCGCCAAGTCCCTGGTCAAGGCCTATATCCAGGGCTTCCAGCAGGGGAGTGACGGCATTGGCAAGGAGAGCGTGGTCACCGTGGTCAAGCACTTCGCCGGGGCCGGTCCCCAGAAGGACGGGCTGGACGCCCACAACCCCTGGGGCAAGGAGCAGGTCTACCCCGGTGGCCAGTTTGCCTATCACCTGGTGCCGTTCGAGGGGGCCTTCGAGGCCAAAGTCGGGGCCGTGATGCCCTATTACGCCCTGCCCGAGGGGCTGACCCATGAGGGCCAGGCCATCGAGGAGGTGGGTTTTGGCTTCAACCGCCAGATCCTCACCGACTTGCTGCGGGGCCACTTCAAGTTCGACGGCGTGGTGCTGAGCGACTGGGGCATAGTCAACGACTGCGACAGCCGCTGCGAGCAGGGGCTGACCCAGGATGAGGTGACGGCGGGCGTCAGCCCCTGGACAGTGCCCTTTGGCATGTCCTGGGGCGTGGAGAAGCTCACCAAGGCTGAGCGTTACGCCAAGGCCATTGCCGCCGGGGTGGATCAGTTTGGCGGGGTGGAGGATCCCGCCCCCCTGCTGGCGGCGGTGCAGAGCGGTCTGGTGACCGAGGCGGCGCTCACCACCTCGGCCGAACGGATCCTGGAGCAGAAGTTCGCCCTGGGGCTGTTCGAGAACCCTTATGTGGATACCCAGGCCGCGGTGGCCCTGGTGGGCAAGGCCGAGTTCCAGCAAGAGGCCCAGGCCGCCCAGGCGGCGTCCCACGTGCTGCTGAAAAACGAGGGGGCCCTGCTGCCACTCAAGGCGGACGGCAAGCGGGTCTACCTGCACAACGTCAATGCCGAGGTGGCCGCGGCCAACGGTTATACCGTGGTGACGGACCTGGCCCAGGCGGAGCTCGCCATCGTGCGGGTCAACGCCCCGGGCGAGCAGGATCCCCGCTTCCCGTTTGGCAGCATCCACTTTGGCCAGCTCGGCTTTGCCAGCAATGACCAGGTGGTGCAGGAGACGGCCCACGAGGGGATCTACCACGGGGCCGACGACTTTGCCGCCATCCAGGCCATCGAGCAGGCCGGTGTGCCCCTGGTGCTCTCCGTCTATCTGGACAGGCCCGCCATCCTGACCGAGGTGGCGCCGGCGGCCCGGGTGCTGCTGGCCAACTTCGGTGCTCTGGATCAGTCCCTGTTCGACGTCATCAGCGGCAAGCAGAAGGCCCGCGGCAAGCTGCCCTTCGAGTTGCCCTCCAGTTGGCAGGCGGTGCTGAATCAGTCGTCCGACGTGGCGAAGGATTCCCTGAGCCCCCTCTATCCCTATGGGGCCGGTCTGGATTACTGAGCAGAGTTCACCGACCATCACCAAGGCGCCTGCGGGCGCCTTTTCCATGGCCCCCATCGACAATCCCGGTTTGGCGCAGTGGGGCGGCTTGGGCATAATGGCGCCCCATCACCATGTGCCTTGTCCCGTGCCAGAAGCGCCCGGGGAGGCCCATGGCAACGCGCAGAGGAGATGAGATGAAATTTATCGGAGCCCACGTCAGTGCGGCCGGCGGGGTGGAGAACACCATAGCCCGCGCAGAGGCCATCGGGGCCAACGCCTTCGCCCTGTTCACCAAGAACCAGCGCCAGTGGCAGGCGGCGCCCCTGTCGGATGCCAGCATCCGCGCCTTCAAGGCGGCCTGCGACAAGGCAGGCTTTCGCCCGGAGCAGATCCTGCCCCACGACAGCTACCTCATCAACCTGGGTCACCCGGATCCCGACGGCCTCGCCAAGTCCCGGGATGCCTTCCTGGACGAGATGAAGCGCTGCGAGCAGCTCGGGCTCTGCTACCTCAACTTCCACCCCGGCAGCCATTTGAAGCAGATCCCGGAGGCCGCCAGCCTGAAACTGGTGAGCGAGTCCATCAACTGGGCGCTGGAGCGCAGCCAGGGGGTGACGGCGGTGATCGAGAATACCGCAGGCCAGGGCACCAACCTCGGCTGGTCGTTCGAGCACCTGGCCACCCTGATCGAGGGGGTGGAGGACAAGAGCCGGGTCGGCGTCTGCTTCGATACCTGCCACGCCTTCGCCGCCGGCTACGATCTGCGCACCCCGGAGTCCTGCGCCGCCGTGTTCGCCGAGTTTGAGCGCATCGTGGGCTTTGAGTACCTGAAAGGGATGCATATCAACGGCGCCAAGTGTACCTTCGGTAGTCGGGTCGATCGCCACCACAGCCTGCGGGAGGGGAACCTGGGGGAGGCGGTGTTCCACCACATCATGAATGACGCGCGTTTCGACGGCATCCCGCTGATCCTCGAGACCATAGACGAGTCGATCTGGGGTGAAGAGATCCGCTGGTTGCGCAGCCTGCAGACCAGTCCGGCAGCAGCCTGAGGTTCGGGGCAGGATGCGCGTTGCCACAGGGCAGTGAGGAGACGAGATGCAAGAAGAGGGAAAGGGGCCCCTGCGCTGGGGGATTGCCGGGGCGGGCGCCATCGCCCGGCGTTTCTGCCGCGATGTCAACCAGCATGCCAGGGGCGGGCGGGTGGTGGCGATCGCCGCCCGGGATCAGGGGCGGGCCGACGCGTTCGCCCGCGAGCTGGGGCTGCCACTGGCCTATGGCAGCTATCAGGCCCTGGCCGAGAGCCCCGAGGTGGAGGCCGTCTATGTGGCGGTGATCCACCCGGAGCACGCCGCCCTGATCAGGCAGATGCTGCTGGCGGGCAAGCACGTGCTGGTGGAAAAACCGGCGGTGACCCGGGTGGCGGATTGGGACGCCCTGGTGGCGCTCGCCCATGAGCGCGGCTTGCTGCTGCTCGAGGCCATGAAGGTGATGTGCTTCCCCGCCATGCGCGCCCTGCTGCAACGCCTGCCGCTGCTGCCGGCGCCCCGCAGTCTGAGGGCGGCGTTCGGCTCGGCCCAGCCCCCGGTCGGCAAGCTGTTCGATCCCGCCCTGGATGGTGGCGCCGCCTGGGACGTGGGGGTCTATCCGCTCTGGCTCTATGCCGCCCTCTGCGATCGGCTTGGGCTGGCCTGCGGCGTGCCCGAGGTGACCCTGGCGCGGGCCAGCGGGGAGGTGGATCTGGCCGCCAGCTTCACCTTCCACTACCCCTTCTCGGCCGAGCTCGGCGCCTCCATCACCGAGGATCTCGACCGGGATGCCTGGCTGGAGGGGGAGGACTGGTCCCTCGTCATCGAGGGCAAGTGGTGGAACCCCCAGCATATTCGCTGGCAGGGGGGCGGGGCGCCGGTCGCCTGGCCGGCGGACATCTACCTGCCGGTGGAGGGGGGCGGCATGCAGCACGAGGCGGATCACTTCGCCGACTGCCTGCGCCACCGCCTGCTGGACTCCCCCTGGCTGCCCCACGCCCTGACGCGCCGCGTGCTGGGCTGGGTCGAAGGGGGGCTCAAGGGGGCAGGCTGAGGCCGTTAAGCGGCCGTCATCCCAACGAAAGAGAGGGCGCCCAGGCGCCCTCTCTTGCCTTCTCGGCCCGGGCTCAGGGCAGGGTCTGGGCGCGGCAGAAGGTCAGGAAACGGCGCAGTGCCGCGGAGTGGAACTTCTGTTTGTGCCAGGCGAGGGAGAGCCGGCGGGGGAAGCGGCGGCTCGGGGTGAGGGCCACCAGGCGCCCCTGTGCCAGCCGATCGGCGACGGCGAGGCGGGAGATGAAGGAGATGCCGAGCCCCTTCTCCACCGCCAGCATCACCGCCTCCAGGGTGTTGAGCTCGATCCCCGCACGCCAGTGCGGCAGCTGGGGCTGGATCTGCTGCTCGAACTGCTCGCGGCTCCCTGACTGGGGTTCGCGCAGCACCCAGATCTCGCCGGCGAGCCGGCGAAGGGGCAGCTCCGGCTGGCCCGCCAGGGGGTGGTGGGGCGGGGCGATGATCAGCATCTCGTCTTCCAGCCAGGGCTCGCTCACCAGCTCAGGGTGGTGGTTCTCCCCCTCGATGAGGGCCAGATCCAGCTCGAAGTGGGCCAGGGCGTGGCACAGCAGATGGGTGTTGGCGATGGTGACCCTGGGGGCGGCGCCCTGATCCCTGGCTCCTCCCGCCAGCAGATCGGGCAGCAGGTAGTTGCCTATGGTCTGGCTGGCACCGAGGCGCAGCTGGCCGCTGGGCTCGGCATCCGGGCTGAACAGCTGTTCTATCTCCTGCATCCTGGTCAGCATCTCATCGGCGGCCGGTTGCAGCAGGCGCCCCTCGCTGTTGAGCTGGAGCCTGGGGTGCACCCGGTCGAACAGCGGCGTGCCGAGCTGGCGCTCCAGCTCCTGCAGCGCCTGGGAGACGGCCCCCTTGCTGAGGCAGAGCTCGCCGGCCGCCAGCCCCAGGTTGCCGTGGCGGGCTATGGTGGCGAACACCTTGAGTTGTTGCAGGGTGAGCTTCATGTCGTTTGATTTTCCTAAACGCTTGGTTCAAATCATTTAGATATCGTAAACGATAGCCCCCCTTTATCCTATGCCCATCGTCACCAATCAAGAGGGTATACGCCATGATCGCACGCACCCGCCGTTCCCTGGGCCAGGCCCCGACCCCCATGGCCGGGCTGGCGCTCGGGATCGCCAGCCTCGGCTGGGCCTGGGAAAATGCCGGTCGGTTCGATGGCCGCCTGCAACTGCTGGGGGCCGCCATCGCCGCCGTGCTGCTGCTCGTCCTCACCTTCAAGTTCCTGCTCCACCCGCGCCTGCTGTGGCAGGATCTCGCCCACCCCGTGGTGGGCAGCGTGGTGCCCACCTACGCCATGGGCACCATGGTGGTCTCCAAGGCGGTCGGCCTGCTGGCCCCGACCCTGGGACAGGGACTCTGGCTGTTTGCGGTGGTCATCCACCTGGTGTTTCTCGCCACCTTCGTCTGGCACAGGGCCAGGGAGTTTGAAATCCACCACATGGTGCCGAGCTGGTTCGTGCCGCCGGTGGGGATCATCGTCGCCGACGTCGCCTACCCGGGCGGCCCCTTCGCCACCCTGGCCAACGGCCTGCTCTGGTTCGGCATGGGCTGCTACGCCCTGATGCTGCCGCTGATGATCTATCGCCTCATCTTCAGTCACGAGGTGCCGGACGCCGCCAAGCCGACCATCGCCATCCTGGCGGCTCCCGCCAGCCTGTCGCTGGCCGGTTACCTGACCGTGAGCCCGGATCCGTCGCTGCTGCTGGTGGCCGTGCTGCTTGGGATCGCCGTGCTGATGACAGGCATCATCTACCTGGCCTTCATCAAGCTGCTGCGCCTGCCATTCTCGCCCGGTTATGCCGCCTTCACCTTCCCCCTGGTGATCGGCGCCACCGCCCTGTTCAAGGTGAGTCACCTGCTGTCGCAGTGGCCGCAAGCGGCCCGCTATGCCGAGCAGCTCCATCAGCTGGCCTATCTGGAGCTGGGGGTGGCGACCCTGGTGGTGGGGTACGTGGCGCTGCGCTACCTGATGTACTTCCTGCCCCTGGGCCAGGGCGGCGCGCTGGGAGCCCCCCTGCATCGCTGAGAGGGTGTAGCGAGCAACGGACCCCGCCCTGCGGGGTCCGTTTGCATGGGCGTCGCCAGATGAGGCAAATGATCTCCTTGTCAATCCGTGATCCGGCTTAAATAGTTGCTCATACAGGCGACATTCAGTTGGCGTTAACTGGTAATACCTGTCAGGATGCGTGCCATTATCCCACCGCCACCCTTTGCCCTATTTCCATGTCTTCTCACGACCCCGTTTTTGACGCCAGATTCCAGACCCGCCTGCTCCATCCCCGCTACTGGTTGAGCTGGCTCGCCCTCGGCGCCATCGGCGTGCTCGCCTTCGTGCCGCCGCGCTGGCGCGACCGGCTGGCCGAGGCCCTGGCGCCGTTGGTGCTCAGGATCTCGAAGAAACAGGTCTACATCGCCCGTACCAACCTCGCCATCTGCTTCAAGGGCAAGAGCGAGGCCGAGCGCGACGCCATTCTGATGACTTCCATCCGGGTGGGCCTCAAGAGCCTGCTGGGGTTTGGCGAGTTCACCTGGCGCAGCCCTGCCCACGTGATGGGGCGGATCCGGGTCAGCGGCTGGGAACATATCGAGGCCGAGCAGGCCGCCGGCCGGCCGGTGATCCTGGTGGTGCCCCACAGCTGGCCCATCGACGCGGCGGGCTACTACTTCGCCCAGCGGGGCCTGCCCATGTGCACCATGATGAAGAGCGCCCGCAACCCCGTGTTCGACTGGCACATCAACCGGGCGCGGACCCGGCACGGCTGCCGCGTCTATGAGCGCAGCGCCGGCATCAAGCCGGTGATCAAGGCGGTGAAATCCGGCCTGAGCTTCTTCTACCTGCCGGATCAGGATCACGGCCGCGAGGCGAGCCTGTTTGCCCCCTTCTTCAGCCACCCCAAGGCGACCCTGCCGGCCCTGCCACGGCTGGTGAAGCTGACCGGTGCCAGGGCGCTGCCGGTGCTGGCCTGCTATGACGAGCAGGCGCACGGCTACCGGCTGGAGATCGAGGCCCCCTACGCCGACTATCCCGGGGAGGATCTGCTGGCGGACACCTGCCGCATGAACGACAGCGTGGAACGCCAGCTTCGCCGCCACCCGGGCCAGTACATGTGGTTCCTCAAGATCTTCGACACCCGTGAGGATCAGGTGGGTCCGGATGGCCTCTACGAAGAGGGGATCCGGCGCATTCGCCGGGGGTTGTCGCCCCATCCCTGAGTGCAGGTCAAAGGTGGTCCCAAGCGGACCACTTTTAGTTTCTAACTAGTCTGATCAGTGACTTGGCGTCAGACCCCGGCGCAGGGCAGGGTAGAAAAAACTGTCAGGATCACTAAAATGACGGTCTGTTTTGATGATTCGATGGCGACCATGTCCGCACAAGATCCGGTGTTTGACACCTCCTTTCATCTTCGCCTGCTGCACCCCCGCCTGTGGGGCAGCTGGCTGGCGATTGCCCTGCTCTCCCTGCTGGCCTGGATCCCGGCCAGAGCCCGGGACAAACTGGCCGACGTCCTGGCGCCCACGCTGCTGCGGCTCTCCAGGAAGCAGGCCTACATCGCCGATACCAACCTCAGGATCTGCTTCCCTGCGCTCGATGAGGCGGGCCGTGAGGCCCTGCTGCTGAAATCCATCCGGGTCGGTCTCAAGACCTTCATGGGCTTTGGGGAGCTGACCTGGCGAAGCCAGGCCTTCCTCAAGGGGCGCATCAAGGTGCGGGGCTGGGAGCACGTGGCCGCGGAGCGGGCCGCCGGTCGCCCCATGATCTTCGTGGTGCCCCACACCTGGGCGGTGGACACCATAGGCCGCTTCATCACCAACGAGGGGGTGCCCCTGTGCACCATGATGAAGAGCCCCAAGGATCTGGTGTTCGACTGGTACATCAACCGTGAGCGCAGCAAGGGAGGCCGGGTCTATGAGCGCAGCGTCGGCATCAAGCCCGCCATCAAGGCCCTGCGCGCTGGCGACAGCTTCTTCTACCTGCCGGATCAGGATCATGGCCGCGAGGCGAGCGTGTTCGTGCCCTTCTTCGGGCATCCCAAGGCGACCCTGCCGGCCCTGCCCAAGCTGGTGAAACTCACCGGCGCCAGGGCGGTGCCCATCCTGGCCTGTTATGACGAGGACGAGGGCTGCTACCGGCTGGAGATAGAGCCGCCGTTCGACCCTTATCCCACCGCGGATCTGCTGGCGGATGTCAACGCCATGAACCGCACCGTGGAGCAGCAGCTCGCCCGCTTCCCCGAGCAGTACATGTGGTTTCTCAAGATCTTCGAGACCCAGGAAGAGAACCAGGGAGAGGAGGGCCTCTACGAGGAGGGGATCCGGCGCATCCGCCAGGGTCTGCCCCCGGAACCTTGAGCGACACGGCCCGCCTGAGGGCCGTTTTTATTGACCTGATGACGCAGGCACCGCATGCTCCGGTTTCGGTGATGACCATGGCGGTCAGGGGACACACAGAGGCAACTAAGGCATGAATAGGGTGAAAGGGCGGTCATGAAAATTCCAAATCGAATCCAGCCCCTGGTTGATGACGGCCTGGTGGACGAGGTCATCAGCCGGCTGATGAGCGGCAAAGAGGCCGACGTCTACGTGGTGCGCTGCGGCGACGAGGTGCGCTGCGCCAAAGTCTACAAGGAGGCCTCCAAGCGCAGCTTCAAGCAGGCGGTGGTCTACCAGGAGGGGCGCCGGGTACGCAACAGCCGCAACGCCCGCGCCATGGAGAAGGGCTCCAAGTACGGCCGCCAGCAGCACGAGGAGGTGTGGCAGAACACCGAGGTGGACGCCCTGTTCAAGCTGGCTGCCGCCGGCGTGCGGGTGCCCAGACCCTATGTCTGCCTGGACGGTGTGCTCCTGATGGAGCTGGTCACCGATGCCGACGGCAACGTGGCCCCCCGCCTCAACGACGTGGCGCTCTCCCGGGAGCAGGCGCTCATCGACCATGGCAAGGTGATCCGCTACGTGGTGCGCATGCTCTGCGCCGGCCTCATCCACGGGGATCTCTCGGAGTTCAACGTACTGGTGGACGAGCAGGGCCCCGTCATCATCGATCTGCCCCAGGTGGTGGACGCCGCCGCCAACAACCAGGCGAAGGCCATGCTGGAGCGGGACGTCAACAACATGCGCAACTACTACGGCATGTATGCCCCCGAGCTGCTGAAGACCCGCTACGCCAGAGAGATGTGGGCCCTGTTCGAAGATGGCAAGCTGGGCCCCGAGACCGAGCTCACCGGCCTGTTCGAGGAGAGCCGGGAGGCCATCGATCTGGACGGGGTGCTGCACGAGATCGAGAGCGCCCAGGTGGAGGCCATGGCCCGCCGCGCCAGACAGCAGGCGGAGCAGGAGGAGGGGTTCTGAGCCCCTGTCGTCACGTCGTCAAAAAGAGCGCCATCAGGCGCTCTTTTTGTCTGTGTCGTTCGTGCGGCCTGTCAGAGCCCGGCCAGGGGCGGCGCCTTGAGGCGGGGGCCGGCATAGCCCCGCACCTCGCCAAAGCGGGGATCGCCCCGCTCCCAGTCGGCGGCGGCGGTGCGAATGGCCTGCCTGTCGAAGCTCACGAAGTTCCACCAGATCTGCAGCGGCTGGGCCAGGGGCTCGCCACCGATGAGCAGCAGACGGGCGCCGGGCCTCAGGGTCAGCTCCAGGGTGCGGTTTCCCGGCGGCAGATAGAGCAGCTGCTCGGGGGCGAGGGGATCGTTGGCGACGACTGTCTCCCCCTGCAGGGGGAAGAGGCCGTGCTCGAAGGCGGGATCCAGGGAGAGGGTGATCTGCCCCCCTGCGGGGGCGTGCAGATCCAGCCCCAGGATGGGGGAGAAGTGCAGGGTGGGGGCGCGCTGCCCGTCGTGCTCGCCGATGAGCAGGGTGAGTGTGATCTCCCCCTGTTGCCAGCGGGGGAGCCTGGGGTAGTGATCGAAGCGGGGCGGGGTGTGCTGATCCACCTCGGGCAGGGCTATCCAGAGCTGGGCCGCGTGCAGATCGGGCTGGTTCGGGAGGGACTCCTCGGTGTGGGCGATGCCGTGCCCGGCGGTCATCAGATTGACCTGGCCCGGGCGGATCACCTGCTCGCTGCCCAGGCTGTCCCGGTGCAGTATCTCCCCCTCCAGCATCCAGGTGAAGGTCTGCAGGGCGATGTGGGGGTGGGGCCCCACGTCCAGCCCGGGAGCGCCGGGGGCGAAGCGGGTCGGCCCTATGTGATCGAGGAAGCACCAGGGTCCTATGGTGCGCCGCTCCTTGACCGGGAGGGCCCGGGCCACGGGGATGCCGCCTACGTCGGTGAGGCGGGAGGCGATGCGTTGCCACTCATGTGTCATGTCGTGCTCCTTGTGCGGGAAGAGGGAATGGGGCGAGGCCAGCGGCCCTAGCGGCGGCGACCTCCCCCGACGCTACGCATGGGGGTGAAGCCGGGTCTTATCGCCGGTCTGACGGTGGGGCGTACCGGCGTGGCCAGGGTGCGGGGGAGGTGCGGTCTGGCATCCCCCCTGGGCTGAGCGGAAGGCGTCAGCAAGCCGTTGTCGGCCTTGGGCAGAGTCGAGGGGGCTAGCAGGCCATTCTCGGCCCTGGGAAGAGTGCCGCCTCTGTCGTCCAGCGGCGAGCGCGGGGACTTGTCCGGGTTGCTGATGCTGGGTCTGTTCTGCCGGTTGTCGCGCAGCGCCTGTCGTTGTTCCGGCGTCATGGCATGCCAGCGGGTCGCCAGATCCCCCCGCAGGGTGACCAGGTCTGGCTGGCCATGGTCCTCCTGCCAATCCTGATACTTCTCCTTGATCTCCTGCTGGCGCGCCGGATCGAGCCCATTCCACCACTTCTTGATCAGCTCGTCGAACTCCCCCTGGTTGTCACAGCACCAGGGATAGTAGTCGTTCCAATAGCCGTAATAGTCGTCATACCACCAGTAAGAGGCGCCATAGGCACCGCCGTAAGGGCCACCAGGGCCGGCCCCTGCTCCGCCGCCCGACGAGGAGCTGCAGCCGACGAGGCTCAGGGCAAACAGGGGGGCAAGCAGAATGACGCGCATGGAGACTCCTGGGAGAGAGGCTGATCTTGAGCGGATTATACGGCATATCATCGGCCCGGGCAGTCAGGATTGCGGGGCGCTACTGTATGAACGTACAATAGTCTCATCCCAGCCTTGAACTCCATAGCCTGCATGACCGAGATCCAGCCCGCTCCGCCCGCCACCCCGCCGCTCGACGGTTTCATCCTGACCCGTCACGGCCGGGATGTGCAGGGGCGTACCGAGATAGTGATGTGGCTCTGGAGCGCCCAGGGGCCGGTGCGGCTGGTGGTGCCGGGACAGGAGCCGGTCTTCTTCCTGCCGGAGCGCCACCTGGAGGAGGCGGCCGAGCTCTTCAAGGGCGCCGGGGTGCGGGGGCGGTTTCGCCGCCTGCCCATGCACACCTTCGAGGGCAGTCGGGTGGTGGGCTGCTACTTCGCGACCCTGAGCGCCTTCCACCGCGCCATCGAGCTGCTGCTCATCCGCGGCCTGGAGCACTTCGAGGCGGATATCCGGCTGCCGGAGCGCTTTTTGATGGAGCGCTTCATCACCGCAGGGGTACGCTTCGATGGCAAGGCGAGGCGCAGGGGGGGCAGTCAGGGCTACTGGGAGGTGAACGAGGCGCGCTGCGCGCCGCAGGCCGTGACGCCGACCCTCTCCTGGGTGTCTCTCGACGTGGAGTGCGCCATGGACGGGGCCCTCTTCTCGGTGGGGCTCTATAGCCGTGAGGATGCGCGGGTCATCATGATTGGCACCCCGGAGGCGGATGCCGATAGCTGGGGCACCCGGGTCGAGTGGGTGGCGGACGAGAGCGCCCTGTTCGGCGCCCTGGAGCGCTGGTTCCAGCTGCACGATCCCGATCTCGTCATCGGCTGGAACGTGGTCAACTTCGACTTTCGCCTGCTGCTGCGCCGCGCCGAGCTCGGCAAGCGGCGGCTGCGGCTCGGGCGCGGGAGGGAGCTCTGCTTCTGGCGCTCGTCCCGAAACGACCCCCAGAGCGGCAGCGTCATCATCCCCGGGCGCATGGTGCTGGACGGCATCGATACCCTCAAAAGCGCCACCTGGCAGTTCCCGAGCTACAGCCTGGATGCGGTGGCAAGCGAGCTGCTCGGCCGCGGCAAGGACATCGAGGACGTGGCCAACCGGGGGGAGAAGATCACCGAGCTGTTTCACTCCGACAAGGAGGCGCTGGCCCGCTACAACCTGGAAGACTGCAAGCTGGTGTGGGAGATCTTTGACTTCTGCCACCTCATCCCCTTCGCCATCGAGCGGGCCTCCCTCACCGGGTTGGAGCTCGACCGGGTGGGGGGCTCGGTGGCGGCCTTTACCAACCTCTATCTGCCACGGCTTCACCGCGGCGGCTACGTGGCCCCGAACCTGCCCGCCGACGGCGGGCTGGCGAGCCCGGGCGGCTACGTGATGGACTCCAGGCCCGGGCTCTATCGCCACGTGCTGGTGCTCGACTTCAAGAGCCTGTATCCCAGCATCATCCGCACCTTCTGCATCGATCCCATGGGGCTGGTGGAGGGGTTGCAACACCCCGCGCACGCCATTCCTGGCTTTCGCGGCGCCCTGTTCTCCCGCGAGCGGCACTTCCTGCCGGATCTCATCGCCACCCTGTGGGCGGCGCGGGACAGGGCCAAGGCGGCCGGCAACAAGGCGCTCTCCCAGGCCATCAAGATCATCATGAACTCCTTCTATGGGGTGCTGGGCTCGGGGGGCTGCCGCTTCTACGACCCGAGGCTTGCCTCCTCCATCACCCTGCGGGGTCACGGCATCATGCAGCAGACCCGGGAGTGGATAGAGGGGGAGGGGTTCGAGGTGATCTATGGCGACACCGACTCCACCTTCGTGCACCTGGGGCGGGATGCCAGCCCCGAGCAGGCGGACGAGATCGGCCAGCGGCTGGCGAAGCTGATCAACGACAACTGGGCGGCGCGGATCAGGGGTGAGTTCGACTTGCCGAGCCATCTGGAGATCCAGTACGAGACCCACTACCGCCGCTTCCTGATGCCCACCATCCGCGGGCTGGAGAAGGGAAGCAAGAAGCGCTATGCGGGGCTGGTGGGTGAAGGGGAAGCTGAGCACCTGGTGTTCAAGGGGCTGGAGACGGTGCGCACCGACTGGACGCCCCTTGCCAAGGCCTTCCAGACCCGGCTCTATGAGCTGGTCTTCCACGACCAGGATCCCAGCGGCTATGTGCGCACCATGGTGGACGAGACCCGGGCCGGCTTGCACGACGATCTGCTGATCTATCGCAAGCGGCTGCGCCAGAAGCTCGAGGAGTACCAGAAGAACGTGCCGCCCCATGTGCGGGCGGCGCGTCTGGCCGACGAGGAGAACCTGCGCCGCGGTCAGCCCCAGCGCTACCAGCACAGGGGCACCATCGCCTACCTGGTGACCTTGAACGGGCCAGAGCCGCTGGAATACAGGCGCAGCGCCATCGACTACGAGCACTATATCGACAAGCAGCTGAGGCCCATCGCCGACGCCATCCTGCCCTTTATCGGCGAATCGTTCGAGCGGATCTGCGGCCAGCAGCTCGATCTCTTCTGACGAGATCGCCTTCGGACGGGGGGCCTGCCTGCCGGGCATGGTTGAACGCACGGCGGATTCAGTCGTTCAGATACGGGCAGGAAAGGGGAGAAATGCAAAAAGCCCGCTCTAGGAGCGGGCTTTTTCAATCTGGTGCGTCCTAGTGGAATCGAACCACCGACCCCCACCATGTCAAGGTGATGCTCTAACCAGCTGAGCTAAGGACGCAGGGTGCGCAAGGCGACTTTGTGTGATTGCAGGGGAGTGGTGGGTTTAATTGGATTCGAACCAACGACCCCTACCATGTCAAGGTAGTGCTCTAACCAACTGAGCTATAAACCCACATCTGCGTTCAACCGGTTTCGAACCAACGACATCGCCTACGCCATGTCAAAGTACGGTTCTAACCAACTGAGCTATAAATCCACATCTGCAATCAATTCAAACTGTTATGGTGCGTCCTAGTGGATTCGAACCACCGACCCCCACCATGTCAAGGTGATGCTCTAACCAGCTGAGCTAAGGACGCATAACAGAATTTCGTGATGGTGCGTCCTAGTGGATTCGAACCACCGACCCCCACCATGTCAAGGTGGTGCTCTAACCAGCTGAGCTAAGGACGCATCACGAAAAGTGGTGGGTTTAATTGGATTCGAACCAACGACCCCTACCATGTCAAGGTAGTGCTCTAACCAACTGAGCTATAAACCCACTTCATAAACCGGACCGAAAGCCCGTTTTATCCCGCCAGCACTGCTGGCGTGGTCGGCATACTACCCATGGCCCCCAAGGCTGTCAACAAGGGACATGCACAAAGGAGACTGTTTGCCCAGTTCTTGCGCAGCCTGTTGATTTTGCAGGCGAGCCGCCAAAAAACGCGCGGCTCCCTGTGCTCCTGGCTGCGCCCTACTGCGCCCGGGAGAGGGCGGTGCAGGCCGCGGGGCTGGCGAAGCGGCCATAGATGACGCGCAGCCGCGCCCCCAGCATCAGGGCGGCAGAGGTGAGGCCGACGATGAAGCCGACCCAGAAGCCCTGGGGCCCCATGCGCGGCACCACCCAGTCGGTCAGTCCCAGGATCATGCCGGTGGGGAGCCCCATGCCCCAGTAGGCGACGATGGTGACGTAGAAGATGGCCTGGGTGTCCTTGTAGCCGCGAAGGGCCGCCGCCGCTACCACCTGCACCGAGTCGGAGATCTGGTAGATGGCGGCGAAAAACAGCAGGGTGGCGGCCAGGCCTATCACCTGGAGATCATCGGTGTAGATCCCGGCAATGGGCTCGCGCAGCAGCACGGTGAGGGCGGCGGTGGCGGCGGCGACCCCCATGCCCAGCATCAGGCCGGTGCGGGCGGCGACCCTGGCCTGATCCGGTTGCCCTTCCCCTATGTTGTGACCGACCCGGATGGTCACGCCGACACCGATGGACAGCGGCAGCATAAACACCAGGCTGGAGAAGTTCAGCGCTATCTGGTGGCTCGCCACCGTTTCGGCACCGAACGGGGCCAGCATCAGGGCCACCACGGTAAACAGGGTCACCTCGCAGAAGATGGCCATGGCGATGGGAAACCCCAGGCGAAACAGGCGCCAGATCCGGCTGCCGTTGGGGCGTGCCAGCTGGGCGAAGAGGTTGATCTTCTGGAAGTGGGAGGAGAACTTCACATAGAGGATCATCGCCAGCAGCATGGCCCAGAGCACGATGGCGGTGGCCACGCCGCAGCCGACCCCGCCGAGCTTGGGCATGCCGAAGTGGCCGTGGATGAAGATGTAGTTCGCCGGGATATTGACCGCGAGCCCCACGAAGCCGATCACCATGGTCGGCATGGTGTGGGAGAGCCCCTCGCTGAAGTTGCGCAGCACCTGGAACAGCACGAAGGCGGGTAGCCCCCACAGGATGGCGTGCAGGTAGCCGGCGGTCTTCTCCGCCATGACGGGATCCACGTCCATAAACTGCAGCGCCAGGGGGCTGAAGTAGAGCGCCACCATGGCGATGGGGGTCACCATCAGCGCCAGCCAGAAGCCCTGGTGCACGGCGGGGCGCACCTCGTCTTGTTTGCGGGCGCCGTTGAGCTGGGAGACGATGGGGGTGAGCGCCATGATGATGCCCTGCACCAGCAGGATGACCGGCAGCCAGAAGCTGGAGGCCACCGACACGGCGGCCAGATCCACGGCGCTCACCTGTCCCGCCATCACGGTATCGACGAAGTTCATGGCGATCTGGGCCACCTGGGCCACCAGTATGGGGCTGGCTAGACGAAGGAGCTGCTTCGCCTCGGACCAATAACGTTGCACTGACACCTCCGAGTGGATCAGATAATAGAGAAAGAGCGGGTAAGAGAGATGGGCTTTTGCCTCCTCGTCCTGAGGAGACAAAATGCGGGGGTGTCATTCTAGCCTGAAAATCCGCCAACGGGGAAGGTCGGCGGTCGACTTGTGCCCGGGATCAGGCGTCCTCGTGATCGCTGATCAGCAGGTTGGCCGCGGCATAGGCTGCCTGCTCGCGCAGATCCGCCGGCACCCGCTCGTCGGACGCCACGGCGTTGAGCGCCCGTATGCTGGCGGCGATGGCCTGGGGCACATAGCCCTGCTCGCCGGAGCCAATCTGGTTGTAGGCGATGCGAATGGCTTCACAGCACTGATATACCTGCATTTTTGTTTCCTCGTTAAGCCTGGATTGAATGGGGTCACTATAGCGATCGCGCTTCTCCTTGTCAGCCGGCATGCTTGTCTTGCAGGGGGGGCGGGGGTAACCTGCCGACAATTTTGTCACAGCGTGGAGAGACACATGTTTACCGGCATAGTACAGGGGACCGCCGAACTGGTGGCCATCGAGGCGCTGCCCAACTTTCGCACCCACGTGATCCGCATGCCGAGCCCGGCCTGGGGCGAGGGGCTGGCGCTCGGCGCCTCCGTGGCCCACAACGGCTGCTGCCTGACGGTCACCCGGGTGGAGGGGGATCTGGTCAGCTTCGATCTGATGCAGGAGACCCTGAGCCTCACCAACCTCGGGCAACTGGCGGTGGGGGACAAGGTCAACGTGGAGCGGGCCGCCCGCTTTGGGGACGAGATCGGCGGTCATGCCATGTCCGGCCACATCATGGGCACGGCACAGGTGACCTCGGTCATCGACACCCCGAACAACCGCCAGGTGTGGTATCGCCTCGCCCCCGAACTGATGAAATACGTGCTGACCAAGGGCTACATCGGCATCGACGGCATCAGCCTCACCGTGGGGGAGGTGCGAGACAGCGAGTTCTGCGTCAACCTCATCCCCGAGACCCTGGCCCGCACCAACCTCGGCTGGGTCAAGGCAGGCTGGCAGACCAATATCGAGATCGATCCCCAGACCCAGGCCATCGTCGATACGGTGGAGCGGGTGCTGGCGGCGCGCCGCCCGGACTGATGCCCCCATGCGGACGCCGCGGCCAGAGGGGCCTGCGACAGGCAGGCCCTTGTCGTCTCTCGGGGCGATGGGCCAAAGGCGGTACCGGGTATCGCGTGACATGGGACAGGGGAGGCGCCCTGTCTCGAAGGGGAGATCCCGTTACACGGGGGAAAGAGGGACGGAGATCATGACGACAAGGCTCATCTCGAAAGCCAGGCAGTGGGCGAAAGCCATCGAGTGCGATGTTCATGCGGTGTGGCTCGCGGCCCGGGATCCCAGGACCCCCTGGTATGCGAAGGCGCTTGCGTTGCTTGTCGCCGCCTATGCCCTCTCGCCCATCGACCTCATCCCCGACTTCATCCCCGTGCTCGGCTACCTGGATGACCTCGTCCTGGTGCCGCTCGGGATCTTGCTGGCCGTGCGGCTGATCCCGCCAAAGGTGATGAAGGAGCACAGGGCCACCGCCGCCAGGGCCGCCCAGCGGCCCGTGAGCCGGGTGGCCGCGGCGGTGTTTGTCGCGCTCTGGATAGGGGGCGCCGCGCTGCTGCTGTACGGCTGGTTGGCGTAGGAGAAGGCGTGCGACGCCTCGCGCCGTGTTGACGCAGTCCCACCGAGGGCTGGTGCTCAGCGTCTGCTCCGGAGGGGCGCTTTCATCTGGCTTGCGACTGTGTGGCGGCGTCTCAGGCCGTTGCCATTGCGGGGCTATCTCGTGGTGGGAGCCGCCGAGGTGGCCCCTGAACCTTTGTCCCTACACTCGCCCGGCACAGGATTGCCAGGGCTCAGGTTCTACCGCTCTCTCAAGTTATCTCGGACCAATCCCTCGAGAAACTTAGAAAACCTGCTCGTCGTCCGCATCCACGAACAGTTGCAGGCAGTCGCGGGCCTCGTCCCGGTGCAGCCGCAGGTGGATGGGATTGCAGCAGGCCATGCAATCCTCGTAGAACTCCTGATCCCCCTGGCTGGCATCCAGCTCGACTCGGGTGTGATGACCACAGTGGGGGCAGACGATGCGCTTGCTGGTGTACTCGATCATGGTGACCTCCTCGGGCCCTTGGGCCGCCTTTCTCCCCTGATTCTAGTTGGGTCGCGCGGCCTTGACCGCGAGCAAGCGCACGTTTATGACCCTGATCAAGGGAGAGGCGAGGTCACCCACGGATGAGGTCGACGGCTCAGGCACCAGGGTGCCGTTTTGGGGCTCACCCGACCCAGCTGGCCAGCATCTCGGCGTCCAGCTCGGCAAGGGAGCGCAGTTCGTGGTTGGCGATGGCCAGGCGGGGATCGCCGACCAGGGCCGGGTCCGGCACGATCAGCGCCGTCATGGAGGCGGCCTTGGCGGCCAGCAGCCCGGTGAAGCTGTCCTCGATGGCGAGACAGTGCACCGGGTCCACCCCCAGCTTCTCGGCGGCGTGTATGTAGACATCCGGGTGGGGCTTGCCAAAGCGCTCCACCTCGGCGGAGTGCACTGCCAGGAAGCGATCCTGGATGCCCAGCTTGCCGAGGACGGTGTCCACCATGGCGAAGGGGGAGGAGGTGGCAAGCCCGATCTTGAGGCCCTGCGCCTCGATGAGGTCGAGGGCCTCCAGCACGCCGGCCTTGGGCTCGCCTTCCGCCAGAATGAGGGTGATCACCTGATCCAGGATGCGCTGTACTACCTCTTCCTGGCTGGGACCGCTCCAGGGGCGCAGTCGATACCAGTGGGCCACCAGCTGATCGATGCGCACCCCTATGGTGGAGTTGCAGTCCTCTTCCGTGTGGGGGTGACCCAACTCGGAGAACACGGCCATCTGGGCCCGTTGCCAAAAGGGTTCCGAGTCGATCAGAACGCCATCCATATCGAAGATCACGGCAGCTAACATCTTGTACTCCTGACAGAGGTGAAGGGGGGATTATACGGCAGGCGCCTCAATGGAAAAGGGGCAGTCGCCTGCCCCTTGCGCCAGATCATGCCGACAAGCGTTTGTGTTGTGCGCCGATGCAACGGGATCAGAAGAGGACCTCGACCCGGGCGGCAACCGCCTTGGCCTGTTCCACCGCTTCAGTGCAATCCTGGCCGCGGGCCAGGGCTACCCCGAGGCGACGGCGACCGGCGATCTCCGGTTTGCCGAACAGGCGCAGCTGGGCACCCGGCACCAGAGCCAGCGCCTCGCCGACACCCTGATAGCGGATGTCCTGGCTGTGGCCGTCCCGCAGTACAACGGCGGAGGCGCTTGGCCCGAACGTGGTGATGGTGCCGATGGGCAACCCCAGGATGGCGCGCACGTGCAGGGCGAACTCGGAGAGATCCTGGGAGATCAGGGTCACCATGCCGGTGTCGTGGGGGCGGGGGGAGACTTCGCTGAACCACACCTCGTCACCCCTGATGAAGAGCTCGACCCCGAACAGACCGTAGCCGCCAAGGGCTTCGACCACCTTGGCCGCCACCTCCTTGGCGCGAGCCAGGGCCAGCTCGCTCATCGCCTGGGGCTGCCAGGATTCGCGGTAGTCGCCATCCTCCTGACGATGGCCGATGGGATCGCAGAAGTGGATGCCGTCCACGGCGCGCACCGTGAGCAGGGTGATCTCGTACTCGAAGGGCACGAAGCCTTCGACGATCACCTTACCGCGACCGGCGCGGCCCCCCTCCTGGGCATAGGTCCAGCTCTCGTCCAGTTTGGCGAGATCGCGCAGCAGGCTCTGGCCCTTGCCGGACGAGCTCATCACAGGCTTCACCACACAGGGCAGGCCGATAGCCTCGACGGCGGCGACAAACTCCTCCTTGCTCTGGGCGAAGCGGTAGGTGGAGGTGGGCAGTCCCAGGGTTTCGGCGGCGAGGCGGCGGATCCCCTCCCGGTTCATGGTGAGCTGGGTGGCGCGGGCGTTCGGCACCACCCTGACCCCTTCCTGCTCGAGGGCGGCCAGGGTGTCGGTGGCGATGGCTTCAATCTCGGGGATGATGAGGTCGGGCTTGACCTCGGCCACCAGGACGCGCAGGGCAGCGCCGTCCAGCATGTCCAGCACGCGGGCCTGGTGCGCCACCTGCATGGCGGGGGCGTTGGGGTAGCGGTCGGCAGCGATCACCTCGATGCCGAGGCGCTGCAGCTCGATGGCGACTTCCTTGCCGAGTTCGCCTGAGCCGAGCAGCAGGGCACGGGTGGCGCCGGGGCGGGTGGCGGTTCCAAACATGTGATCTCTCCTGAGGTCGAGGGTCAGAGGGGCTGACCCGGGTGAGCAAAAAAAGAGGCACGCATGGCGTGCCTCAGGAAACGGATCTGTGGGCGCGCTGCTCCAGATGGGTCAGCAGCGTGATGGCCCCGATGATGATGGCGGCCCCCAGCCACAATCGGCCGGGGGGCGCCCAACCAAACACCAGCCAGCCGGCCAGCACGTTCATGGGCAGCTTGGCAAAGTCGAAGGGTTGCACGAAGGAGGCCTCGGCCACGCTGTAGGCGCGGGCGATGGACATCTGGGCCAGGGCCGACAGCATGCCGGAGGCGGCCACCAGCAGCCACTGGGTCTCGCTTGGCCACTGCCAGTCGGGGAGCGCCAGCATGGCGTTGAACGGGGTACTGAAGATGAGCAGGTAGACGACTATGGTGTGGGACGACTCGCTCGCCGCCTGATAACGCACCAGCAGGGAGTAACCGGCCCAGAAGAGGGCGGCCGCCACCGGCAGCAGCGAGGCCCAGCTGAAGTCGTCGGTCCAGGGGGCCAGGATCAGCATGGCGCCGGCGAAGCCTGCCAGGGTCGCCAGGATCCGGGCCCGGCTCACCTGCTCCTTGAGCAGCAGGGCGGAGCCGAGCGTGGCAAACAGGGGCGAGGTCATCAGCAGCGCGATTCCCTGCCAGATGGGGACGGGCACCGCCAGCGCCCAGAGCCAGAACTGGATGCCGACCACGGCCAGGGCGACCCGCAGCAGGTGCAGCCGCAGCTGGTTCGTCATCAGGGACTGACGCAGGCCGTGACGGATGAGCCAGGGCAGCAGGCAGACCAGGGCGATCAGGTACTGATGGAAGGCGACCTGGGTAGAGGGGAGGCCGAGCTGGAAGCTGACATACTGGCTCAGGCTGTTGACGGCGGCGAAGCAGAGGCCTGCCACCATCATCCAGACGGCGCCGGCAAAGGGGGAGTGCCTGCGGGAGGTGGTCATGGGATCCGGGTCACTTACAAAAAGTGCGGCGGATCATAACGGCAATCGTTTGTTCTGCCAAGGGCAGGGAGTTCGCTGAGTACCTCTGTTGGCCTGAGGGAGTCGAATCATCAAATTTTTTGAATAACTTGAGCATCTATTTTCGCTATCAGGCTTGAATCTCAATCTTTATAGTGACCTCCATCGACAGCCTGGCTGTTCAATTGACAATCAAATGGAGTTTCACCATGGCCAATATCCTCGTACTCAAGTCCAGCATCCTGGGCCAATATTCCCAATCCAACGCGCTGATCGACGGCTACCTGGCCGATCGCCAGGGTGACACCATCAAGGTGCGCGATCTGGCGACCCTGAACCTGCCGGTGCTGGACGGCGAGCTGGCCATGGGCCTGCGTGGCGGCGAGAACCTGAACGAGCGTCAGCAAGCGGTGCTGGCCCAGTCCGACGAGCTGGTCGCCGAGCTCAAGGCGAGCGACCTGGTGATCATCGCGGCCCCCATGTACAACTTCAACATCCCGACCCAGCTGAAGAACTGGATCGATCTGGTGGCCCGTGCCGGCGTGACCTTCCGCTACACCGAGACCGGCCCGGTGGGCCTGGTGGAGAACACCCGCGCTCTGGTGGTCAGCCCCCGTGGCGGCATGCACGTGGGCAACGCCACCGACCTGGTGACCCCCTACATGCGCACCGTGCTGGGCTTCATCGGCATCAAGGACGTGGACTTCATCTATGCCGAGGGCATGGGCATGGGGCCGGAGGCGCAAGCCAAGGGGATCGAGCAGGCCAAGGAGCAGCTGGAAACCCTGGCCTACTGATGTCCCTCGGGGTCACCCCAAGGATGTGAAAAAAACAACGCAGCCCAAGGGCTGCGTTGTTTTTTTGCGAGGTATCGCAGGCGAGTCACTCCCGCAGGAAGTGGCGGCAGCCGCTGCCGACCATCAGGCAGACCGCCACCAGGGACCCCAGCAGCAGGGTGGTGAGCCACTGTTCGGCACTGTCAGGCAATTGGGGGGAGAAGAGGCTGATCATCAGCAGGGCGCTGAGGGTGATCAGGCTGGTGGAACGGGTCAGGCGCATCATGGGTCATCCTTGGCTGCTGGGCTGAACGAGAGGCTAACCTCGGTCTGTGACAGCAAGATGTATCCGTACGCCTTGCCACTGGCCACTGACCGGGTAGCCATCACCATAGCAGTTTTTGTCGCCGTCGCCAGCGGCATGGGCCGGGTTGTGATCCGGATCCCTATCTGAACTGCCTCTGTGCGGGCAGATAGTGGAAATCACCGGTGGCGAGGCGGGCCACCAGGGCCGCCTTGTCGAGATCCTGGGACTGGCAGAGATCGTCCAGATCATCGTAGTGATCACGCAACTGCATGTTGACCAGGCTCAGCAGCATGTTGACGTCCATGGTGGCAAACTGGGTCAGCTTCATGACTGTTGCTCCTTGTCCAGCAGGTGGAGCTGCTCGATGGCGTCGCTGACGCTCTGCAGGTGGAAGCGGATGCTCTGACGCGCCTCCTCCGGCAGATAGTCGGTGAGGGTATGCTGCCAGCTGCCCGCCTCGGTCTTGAGCTGCTGGAACAGGGTGAGCCCCGCCGGGGTGAAGGAGACCAGGCTGATGCGCTTGTCCTGCACGCTGTTCTCGGTGAACAGTATGCCCTTCTCCACCAGGCGGTGGATCTCGCGGGAGATCCGCACCTTGTCCATGCCGCTCGCCTCCACCAGCTCCTTCTGGCTGATGGGGTAGTGGGGACCGAGCACCATCATCAGGCGCCACTGGGGGACCGTCAGCTGGTAACGCTGCTGATAAAACTGTTCAAAGGTATCGCGCACCATCTCAGCGGCGTGCACCAGCTGATAGGGAGGGTAATGCGCGAGCAGCTCTATGATCTTCGACATATGACATCCTGCTGTGGCGGCTGCATCGAGTGCAGTTTCTCTTGATACTTTGACCTTGATGATACGTAACACAGGGGCATTTGTCCGACCAGGCACCAGAAAAATGTGCGTTTGCGCACGTGTTGCATCATCAAGGGGACAAATAGGGTCTCAACTGACCTCTTTGCTGACCCCTTTACGCAGCCAGATCAAGGCATTATGAGCAAGCCAGGCCTCACGGCTCTGCAAGGCATAGAGTGCGGCCTCGTCCCGGCTGCCCGGCTGCCAGTGCGGGGGATCCTGCCTGGGGAGCTTGCGCTGGCCCAGCAGGCAGGCGGGCACATGGGGGTTTGCGCCAAGGGCGGCGGCCAGATGCGGACGGGCCGCCTCTGGCCCCTCGCAGACAAAGCTCATCAGCGCCCTGTTGTAGAGCAGCCAGCAGGAGGCCTCGTCGAAGCGCACCAGCAGCGCCTTGAGGGCGTCCCACTCCCCTTGCCGGGCATAGAGGCTGGAGAGAGGATGGCGGCAACCCGGCTCGTCGGCGAGGCAGAGCGCGAGCAGGGCAAGGTATTCGTCCCTGGCCTGAGCCAGCTGTCCCAGGCGCAGCAGGCAGTCGGCCCGCCCCGCCCTGGCCGCGATCAGGGGCCGGGCCTCGGGGGCCTGCCAGCCATGGCCTGCGTGCTGCCGCCAGAACGCCTCGTCGAACAGGGGGGTGGCATCGGCCACGATGCGGTCGAACCAGCCAAGGCGGGCGAGGGGGTCGCGGCTCTGGGCCGCCTGCTCGAACCACTGCTGCCACTGGCGGGTCTGGTCGTTCTCGGGGAGCTCTGGCTCCTCGGGCCTGGCCTCGTAGTGTTCAAGGCCGAGCAGGAGGTTCAGGGCCGTCTTCATCTGCTGGCGCTGGCGCTTGCAAAAATCGAGGAAGGGCAGCTCGCTGGCCGCAGCCTGGTGCAGCATCATGGCTATGGGCTTGTCGCGAAACAGGCAGAGCTCGGCGACTAGGCTGAAGCGCTGGCGGGTGGCCGGATCGTTCAGGTCCGTCGGGGTGGGCCAGCAGGCGACCCCCTGGCTGAAGCCGTAGCTCCACTGGCCCAGAGGATGGCTCTTGTCAAACACCTGCTCCGGGTTGTCGGTGGCGAGGCGACACTGGCTGGGCAGGGTGAGCTGTGCCGCGTCGGCCTGGGCCTCCAGCTCGGCGATCAGCTGGTGCAGCGCCTCGGCACTCTTCTCGTCCAGCTCGGCCTCATGGTGCAGCAGACCGGCCAGCGGATCCCGCCAGTCGGGGGCGGTCGGCCCCGTCAGGCGGGCGCAGAGAAAGCCGTGCAGGGCCGGATAACTCATGTCCTGCCGGCTGTGGGCCTGGATCCACTGATTGAGATGACGGGTACGAGTGGCTGGGTTCATCGACGCTTCCTCCGGATTTGACGGCCGCGAAGTCTACCTAAAAGTGGGGTTATTTGCAGTAAAGGGGCGACCGAATGCTGCTAATATCGCCATTCTGGGCGCCAGGGGACGGGAAAATAGTCCGCGTCCAGAGGGCAGGGGACTAGGTCCAGCCCCCGCTCTGGGGTAACATGCGCGCCTGCATGAGAAATAAGCCCCGTCTTCTTTACGTCGGACGACGGCGGCGATGCGCCTCCATTTACGGGCCGGCAAAACGGGCCCATCCGGATATTGAAAGAAGAGATCACCATGTTACAGATTGGCAAGATGAACACCCTCACCGTCGTTGAGCTCGAGGATCGCGGCGCCTGGCTGGCTGCGGGGGAATATGGCGAGCTACTGCTGCCCAGGCGCCAGCTGCCGGAAGGCGTCGCCGAAGGGGGTGAGGTGTCCGTCTTCCTCTATCTGGACGCCGATTGCGAGCCGGTGATCACCACCGACAAGCCCTTCGCCATGGTGGGGGACATCGTCGGCCTCAAGGTGGTCAACGCCAACAAGATCGGGGCCTTCCTCGACTGGGGCATGAAGAAGGATCTGTTCGTGCCGAGCCGCGAGCAGAACAAGCCGATGCAGGTGGGTCACGTCTATCTGGTGCACCTGATGCTGGACAACGAGGGGCGCATGGTGGGCACCAGCCGCCTGGAGCGCTTCCTGCGCAGCGATCCCCCCTTCAAGGCCGGCGACGAGGTGACGGCCCTGCCGGGGGAACACACCCCCCTCGGCATCAAGGCCGTGGTCAACGGCCAGTACGCCGGCATGCTGTTCAGGAACGAGGTGTTCGGCCGGGTGATGACGGGTCGGCCGCTGACCGCCTGGGTCAAGCAGGTGCGTGAGGATGGCAAGCTGGATCTGGCCCTGCAAAAACCCGGGCTGGCCCGCATGGACGACGCCGGGGAGCGCATCCTGACCCGGTTGCAAAAGCAGGGGGGGAGTCTGGCGGTGGGGGACAAGAGCGACCCCGAGCTCATCTACAAGATGTTCAACATGAGCAAGGGCACCTTCAAGAAGGCGATCGGCGGGCTCTACAAGCAGGGCAGGATCGTCATCGAAGACAACAGCATCAGCCTCACCGGGGCGAATGCGGCCGGGGACGGCGAATAAGGTGCCGAGCCCCTGCATAGGCCAGTGCCAGGCCAGGGATGGGCTCTGCCTCGGCTGCGGTCGCACCCTGACCGAGATAGGCCAGTGGTCCGCCATGGACAGCGAGGCCCAGCTGGCGCGCATGGCGGAGCTGGACGGGACCATCAGCACCCATGTCTGCCCGGGTTGCGGCGAGCCGGCGTTTTGCGCCGTCTCTGCCGGTGAGCCCATCGAGCGCTGCTGGTGCAGCCAGTTGCCGGCTCTGCCCATGAGCGATGCCGGTGCCTGCTGGTGCCGGCGCTGCCTGGCCAAGGCCGTCGCGGCACGGCCCTGAACCGGTGAATCGCAAAAACGAAAAAGGCGCCAGGGGCGCCTTTCTTATGCCTGTTGCTGGCGGTGCCAGCGAACGTGCACCTCGTGTTCACTCTGATCCCGGGGCAGCAGGAAGATGGCGTAGATCACCTCGAACTCCTCCTGGTGATCCAGCAAGCCGACCCAGACCTCGGCCCAACGCGCCATGTCGACCGGCTCGCCGAGTTCGGTCGACCAGTCCGCATTGGGCAGGGTCGCCTCGACGGCGCCACGCTGCTCGAACTCGAGGGTAATGTCGACGATTTGTTCGGGGGCCAGCATGTCGGCGGCCTGCTCCAGAAACTGATCATAGGCCCACTCGACCAGCTGATCCGGGCTACGTTGTTCCATGAAATCACTCCAGATACGTCCAGGTTCACCACTTTAGCAATTATTGGGGGTGGCAGCTAGCCTGGGGGCGGTGACGCCGTGCTGTCAAATGGCGGGATCAGGGGATAAGGTTAACAGAGCCGCCGCGCGGGCGGCATGACGAGGCGTGCAGGCAGCATGAAGCGACGACACTACAGGCGACGGATCACGCGGCGACGGGAGACCTGGTGGTGGCACTATCTGCCGTTGCACCGGGAAACCGTCGGCGGTCATCTTGGCCCTGCGCCCGATGCCGCCGACCCGCCTAGCCCGCCTCGTGGACCCGGTTCAGGGTGATCTGGCCGAGCTGGCCCATCTGGCGGCGGATCCAGGCCGAGCGCTTTTGCACATAGGGCGAGGGGGGCTTGACCCGGTAGCGCCAGGGGTTGGGCAGGGCGGCGGCCAGCAGGGAGGCCTCGTAGCGGGTCAGCCGCGCCGCCGGCTTGCCGAAGTAGTGCCTGGCGGCGGCCTCGGCGCCATAGATGCCGGGCCCGAACTCCACGATGTTCAGATACACCTCGAGGATGCGGGACTTGTCCCAGCCCAGCTCCATCAGCAGGGTGAACCAGGCCTCGATCCCCTTGCGCAGGAAGCTGCGATCGCTCCACATGAAGAGGTTCTTCGCCGTCTGCTGGCTGAGGGTGCTGGCGCCGCGCACCCGCCGGCTCTGCTGGTTGTGCCTGAGGGCGGAGCTGATGGCATCCATGTCGAAGCCGTTGTGCTCGGCAAAGCGCTGATCCTCGGCGGCGATGACCGCCAGCTGCAGCTCGCGGGAGATCTGCTCAAGCGGCACCCAGTCGTGCTTCACCTCGGCCACCTTGGCCGGCGGGAACAGCGCCCGTTCGAGGCGCCAGGTCCACATGGGGGGATCGATGAAGCGCAGCAATGCCACCGAGACTATGGTGCTGAGGAAGGCGGCCAGCAACAGCTTGCCGAGCCAGCCCAGCAGGCGCCGCCACCCCGTCGCCCTCACGGGCTCGGGCTCTGCGTCCCAGTCATAGTGACCGGGATCATCGGGGTCCGGAATTATTGGGGCAGCCATTCGATGTGGCAGAACTTCTCGTCGACGCGGCGGGAGAGCAGCATGCGGGCGAACAGGTGTTCGTACTCTTCCTGTTCGTTGCCAAGGCCGATCCAGACCTCGATATAGTCGGCATCACTGACTTCGAAGCCCACGTCCGCCGCCCAGTCGTCGGCGGGATCGGTTTCCGCCAGCAGGCCGCGGTCGTTGAACTCCTGGTTGAAACGGGCGATCTCCTGCTCGGGCAGGTTGTCGGAGGCCAGCTCCATGAAGAGCGCGAGGGCGGTGTCGAGCAGTTCCTCGACGCTGTGCATTTCGTCGTGCAAAGACATAAGTTCGGTGTTCCAGATGATGGGGAGGGGCGCCGTCGGCAGGCCCTCGTGGTGCGCGGTATTCTAGCCGCCCCCGTCGCCCTTGGCGAGATGTGCCGGCACCAATAAAAAACCGGATCCTGGCAAAGGATCCGGTCTTCATTGGGGGAAAGGGTCGCGCATGGGGCGTCAGCTCATCCCTTCTTGTCGTCGGCGAAGGTGATGTTGAGCTCCAGCACCGACAGCTCGTCGCTCTTCTTGTCGAGCTGGACCGTGATCTTGTCAGGGTCTATCTCCACGTATTTGCGGATCACGTCGAGGATGTCCTGCTTGAGCTGGGGCAGGTAATCCGGCCCCCCTCTGGATGAGCGCTCGTGGGCGACGATGATCTGCAACCGCTCTTTGGCCAGTTGTGCGGTGTTCTGTTTCTTGTTGGAACGAAAATAATCCAATAATGACATGTTTAACTCCCGAACAGTCGGCTAAAGAAGCCCTTCTTCTCTTCTTCCAGAAAACGAAAATCCTTGGTGTCACCCAGCAGGCGCGCGACGGCGTCCTCATAGGCTTGGCCGGCATCGGACTCCTTGTCCAGGATCACCGGCTCGCCGGAGTTGGAGGCGCGCAGCACCGCCTGGGACTCCGGGATCACCCCGAGCAGTTTGATGGCCAGGATCTCCTGCACGTCCTGCACGCTCAGCATGTCGCCACGGTTGACGCGGGTCGGGCAGTAGCGGGTCAGCAGCAGGTGCTCCTTGATGGGATCCTCGCCACGCTCGGCTCGGCGGGACTTGGAGGCCAGGATGCCGAGGATGCGATCGGAATCGCGCACGGAAGAGACTTCCGGGTTGGTGGTGACGATGGCCTCGTCGGCGAAGTAGAGCGCCATCAGGGCGCCAGACTCGATGCCGGCGGGGGAGTCGCAGACGATGTAGTCGAACTTCATCTCTGCCAGCTGATCCAGGATCTTCTCGACCCCGTCACGGGTCAGGGCGTCCTTGTCCCGGGTCTGGGAGGCGGGCAGGATGAACAGATTTTCGCAGCGCTTGTCCTTGATGAGGGCCTGGTTGAGGTTGGCTTCCCCGTTGATGACGTTGACGAAGTCATACACCACGCGGCGCTCGCAGCCCATGATGAGATCCAGGTTTCTCAGGCCAATGTCAAAATCGATGACCACTGTCTTGTGGCCACGCTGGGCTAAACCGGTACTCAGGGCCGCGCTGGTTGTGGTCTTGCCAACGCCACCTTTGCCCGATGTAACGACTATGATTCGCGCCATTCTCGCTTCCTTGTAACTCTATTTGATTCGGTCTATACGAAGTTGTTCGTTGTCCAGCCGGATATGGACTGGCTCTTGGATCAGGCCTGCCGGCAATGCATCGCTGAGCTGGAAAGTGCCCGCGATGGAGAGCAGCTCGGCCTGCAATTGCTGGCAATAAATGCGGGCCTGGGGATTGCCCTTGGCCCCCGCGATGGCACGGCCACGCAGGGCGCCATAAACATGGATGCTGTCGTCGGCGATGACCTCGGCGCCCGGGCTCACCGAGCCCAGTACCACCAGGGAGGTGCCGGCGGCATAGATCTGCTGGCCGGAGCGCACCGGCCCGACGTGGACCTTGCTCGCCTCCAGGGGGGCCTGAACGGGGGCGACTGGTGTTGCCTCAGGTTCGGGGGGCGGTGCGGGTGCCACGGGCTCGGCCTTGCGGCTCTTGCCCGAGACCAGCACCGCGAGACCGGCCGCCTTGGCCGCCGTCTTCATCGCCTCGTCGCGGGTCCCTGTGATGCCGACCAGCACGAAATCCTCCGACTCGACCAGCTCCTTGAGCTGTTCGAAATCCGGGATCTCGGTGAGGCGTTCCACATTGAGGACGAGGGGGGCACAATTAAAAAACTGGGGGGCCTGCGCGACCTTGGCCTCCAGCAGTTGTCGGATCCGGGCCGGATTGCCATCGCTGAGATGCAACACAGAAATAGTGAAGGTGGTCCCTTTCAATTCGTTATCGCGTTCAACCATGAATCTTCCCCGAACCGAGACGGCAATACGTTATTGTTATTCAATTCCTGATGTTATAGTTTGCCACCACCAGAGGCAATAAACCCGTCGGATTATATCAAGTTCCATGTTGTGTGCAGTCTATAAAAGTCGCAAAAAAGCCGAGACCTATCTCTTTATTGAAAGAAGAGAGGACTTTTCCCGGGTGCCAGAGGCACTGATGAGTACCTTCGGGCGTCCCGAGCTGGTCCTGATGACCAAACTGGACCCGGCCAAACCCCTGGGGCTGGCCTCGACCGAGCGGGTGATGGCCGCCCTGAAGAGTCAGGGCTTCTACCTGCAGGTACCGCCCCCGCCGGAAAACCTGCTGGAGCAGCACAAGGCGCAATTGAAGGCCTCATCCTGATGCGGGGTCTGCTGGCGCTGCTATTGCTCGGCGGTTTGTTGAGCGCGCCACTGCAGGCCAGCCCCGACTTCGCACGCTATGTCGAGGGCCTCAAACAGGAGGCGGTGGCAGTCGGGATCCCGGCCGCCACCGTGCAGGCCGCCTTTGCCGATGTCCGCCTCATCGAGGCAGCGATCCGGCACGATAAAAACCAGCCGGAATTCAAATTGACGCTGGACACATATATTCCCCGCGCGGTGCCGGAATGGAAAGTCAAGCAAGCCAACGCCTTATATCGCCAGCATTTGCCGCTGCTCACAAAAATAGGCCGTGAATATGGGGTGCAACCCCGTTTTATTGTCGCCCTGTGGGGAATTGAAACCAATTTCGGCAAATTGACCGGTAATTTCCCGCTGATCTCCTCCCTGGCGACCCTGGCCTGGGACGGGCGACGGGAAGCCTTCTTCAAGGATCAACTGTTCGATGCCCTTCGCATCCTGGAGCAGGGGCATGTGAGCCCGGCGGCCTTCAAGGGATCCTGGGCGGGGGCCATGGGGCAGGTGCAGTTCATGCCCTCCTCCTTCCTCGCATACGCGGTGGATCAGGACGGGGATGGCAGGAAGGATCTGTGGGGAAATCTCGCGGATGTCTTTGGATCCGCTGCCAATTATCTGCACCGGAACGGCTGGCGCGAGGACGAGACCTGGGGTCGGCGGGTGAGGGTGCCCGGCGATCTCGATCCTGCCCTGCTGGGGCTTGAGACCCGCAAGCCGCTCTCGGCCTGGCAGGCCCTCGGGGTGCGTCGGCTGGATGGCTCGCCGCTGCCGAAGGCCGACATGCAGGCCTCCCTCATCCGCCCCGACGATATTCACGGGCGCAGCTACCTCGCCTACGACAATTACCGGGTGCTGCGTCACTGGAACCGCTCCCCCTATTTCGTGGTGGCCGTCGGCACCCTGGCCGATCGCATCGGGGAATAGTCGCCTCTTGCTCCCTCACTGACCCACCCCTCATGGCCACCCGCATCGGGTCGCTTGTCGCCTGTTTTTTTCTCTTTGCTTCTCTATCAAACTCGCCTTAATCAAGGGCTTTGCTCAGCAAGCCCGGGAAATAACGACCAAAAAAAGCGGGAATATATCCCGCTCTCTTCATGTCATCGCAATCCGGATTTAGTCACAGGCAACCTGCATCACCTTGATGGCCAGGCCACCGCGGGAAGTCTCGCGGTACTTGGAGTCCATGTCCTTGCCGGTGATGTACATGGTCTCGATCACCTTGTCGAGGGACACCCGCGGCTTGGAGGTGCGGCGCAGGGCCATGCGGGAGGCGTTGACGGCCTTCATGGCGGCGATGGCGTTGCGTTCGATGCAGGGTACCTGTACCTGGCCGGCGACCGGGTCGCAGGTCAGCCCCAGGTTGTGCTCCATGCCGATCTCGGCCGCTTCGCAGACGTGCTCCGGGCTGCCGCCCATCAGTTCGGTCAGACCGGCGGCGGCCATGGAGCAGGAGACGCCGACCTCGCCCTGGCAGCCCACTTCGGCGCCGGAGATGGAGGCGTTCATCTTGTAGAGCATGCCGACGGCGGCGGCGGCCAGATAGAAGCGGGTGTACTCGTCACGGCCCACCGGCTGGATGAACTTGTCATAGTAGGCCAGCACGGCCGGGATGATGCCGGCGGCGCCGTTGGTCGGCGCGGTGACGACGCGGCCACCGGCGGCGTTCTCCTCGCTCACCGCCAGGGCGAACATGTTGACCCAGTCCACGATGTTCATGGGATCGTTGGAGAGGTTCTCGTTGGTGGTCAGCTGGCGATAGAGCGGTGCGGCACGGCGCGGTACCCGCAGCGGGCCGGAGAGCACGCCCTCGGTACGGCAGCCGCGCTCGATCCCTTCACGCATGGTGGTCCAGATCTTGCCGAGCTTCTTGTAGATCTCTTCCGGGGTGTTGAAGCACTTCTCGTTCTCCATCATCAGGGCGGAGATGGAGAGGCCGCTCTGGCCGCAATGGGCGAGCAGCTCGGCCGCGCTCTTGAACGGGTAGCTGACGGCCATGTCGCCGCTGTCACCCTTGCCGAAGTTCTCTTCGTCGACGATGAAGCCGCCACCGATGGAGTAGTAGGTCTTGCTGTAGATGGCCTCGTCTTCGATGAAGGCGGTCAGCTTCATGCCGTTCTCGTGCAGGGGCAGGGCCTCGTCATGGAACACCATGGCCCCCTTCGGGAAGCTGACGGTGTGGCAGTGCAGGCCGATCGGCAGACGCCCGGTCTGCTCGACCCGGGAGATGAACTCGGGAATGGCATCGATGTCGACGTTTTCCGGCAGGTTGCCCGCCAGGCCCATGATGATGGCGGTATCCGTGTGGTGGCCCTTGCCGGTCCAGGAGAGGGAGCCGTAGACATCGACCTGGATCCGGGTGATGTCACGGATCTTGCCGCCAGCACGCAGTTCATCCACGAACTGTTTGGCAGCCTTCATGGGGCCGACAGTGTGGGAAGAGGAGGGGCCAACACCGATTTTGAAGATATCAAAAACGCTGATCATGTAACAATTACCTCAGGGTAGAAGGGGGCGCCATGCCCGCTCGCAGAAAGGGGATCCATGGGACGGGTCTGTCGTCACAAAGGCCAGGGAACCGGATAACCACAGTGTAACGGCTCTATGCCTAAAAAAAGTTGAAACAGATCTATTTTTGTTGAATTCGCGGCGCGAGTATAAAATTTATTTTGATGGTTATCCATTTTGTTAAGCGCCGTGCAAACGTTTTGCAAAAAAATACCCGGCAAGGCCGGGTAGTTGAGTGTCGTATGTGGCTGGTTTACGGCGCATTAACATTCGGTGATGTTGACGGCGAGGCCGCCACGGGCGGTTTCCTTGTATTTGGTCTTCATGTCGTTGCCGGTCTCCCACATGGTTCTGATCACCTTGTCCAGGGACACCTTGTGTTCGCCGGTGCCACGCAGGGCGAGCCGGGCGGCATTGATCGCCTTGACCGCCCCCATGGCGTTGCGCTCGATGCAGGGCACCTGCACCAGGCCGCCGATGGGATCGCACGTCAAACCTAAGTTGTGCTCCATGCCGATCTCGGCGGCATTTTCGACGATGGCCGGACTGGCCCCCAGCAGCTCGGCCAGGGCGCCGGCGGCCATGGAGCAGGCGACGCCCACCTCGCCCTGGCAGCCCACCTCCGCCCCCGACAGGGAGGCGTTCTTCTTGTAGAGGATGCCGATGGCGGCGGCGGTGAGGAAGTATTGCATCAGCAGATCGTCATCCACCTTGCGCACGAAGCGATCATAGTAGTGCAGCACGGCGGGGATGATGCCGGCGGCGCCGTTGGTGGGGGCCGTCACCACCCGGCCGCCGGCGGCGTTCTCCTCGTTGACGGCCAGGGCAAACAGGTCCACCCACTCCATCACCATCAGGGGATCCTTGTTGAAGCTGGTCTCGCCACAGAGCTGGCGATAGAGGGCGGGGGCCCGGCGCTTCACCTTGAGGCCGCCGGGCAGCACCCCCTCGCTCCTGCAACCGCGCTCGACACAGCTCTGCATCGCCTGCCAGATCTTGCGCAGGCCCGCCTTTATCTCCGCCTCGCTGCGAAACACCTTCTCGTTGGCCAGCATCAGCCCCGAGATGGAGAGGCCGCTCTCCTGACACTGGGCCAGCAGCTCGGCACCGCTCTCGAACGGGTAGGGGATGGGGTGGGCGGCATCGAAGCGGGCGGCCTCTTCCCTGGCATTGGCGAAGTGGCTCTCCTCGATGATGAAGCCGCCGCCGATGGAGTAGTAGGTCTGCTCGAAGATCAGGGTCTCGCCGTCGAAGGCACGCAACGTCATGCCGTTGGAGTGGGCGGGCAGGGTCTTGCGCCGGTTGAAGAGGATGGCGCCGACCCGGGGAAACTGGCTCGGCTGTTCCCCCCCGAGGCGCAGGCTCTGGCTGTGCTCCACCTGGTCGAGGAAGGCGGGAATGGCTTCGATATCCACGGACTCGGGTTCAAAACCCGCCAGCCCCAGGATGATGGCCTTGCCGGTGCCGTGGCCCTTGCCGGTCTGACCCAGTGAGCCGTAACACTCGGTGACGACGCGCCCGGTACGGGAGAGGAGTGCGTTCTGCTTGAGGGAGTGGACGAAAGCGAAGGCGGCCCGCATCGGCCCCACGGTATGGGAGGAGGAGGGGCCTATCCCGATGGAAAACAGGTCGAAGACACTGATCATGACGTACTCCAATTATGGATTTCGTCTAAACATTGTAAATTTTTTGTAGTCGTTGAAAAGGGGGGAAAGGGCGGGGTGTGATGGCGGTGCGAAAATGGGGTCAGGGTGAAGAGCGCCATGAGAGCCGGTCCGGCATCCCACGGCGCCCGTGACGCCATCAGTCGAGGAACTCGCACAGATAGGCGGTGGCGATCTTCACTTCCAGCTTGAACGAGGAGTGACCGGCCACGTCGAAGGACTCGCCCTGATGGTAGGTGTGCCACTCATCCTCGTCGGCCAGCTGGATGGTGAGGGCGCCCTTGATCACCGTCATGCGTTCCGGGGCGGCGGTGTTGAACAGGTACTCACCCGCTTCCATCACACCGACCGTGGCCTTCTCGCCTTTTTGCTCGAAACCGATAGATTTAACATTTCCGTCAAAATACTCGTTAACTTTCAGCATCTTTTCTTCCCTGTATGCACGTTTGCAAGGCCAACGTAGCACACTGTTTTGGTCTTTGTCATGGTGAAATAGGTGAAAACCGATGAGGTTCCTATGAGGCCCCGTTTTTTCGGAGATATGAAAAATTCGATCCGTTCAGGAATCGGGATGTTAAACGGCATGCAAATATGAGATAAAGCGCACCGCCAGAGCAATGGAGAGGATTTGACGCTCTGGGTGGTCATTTACGCTGCAAAAGTGTGAGTAATTGCAAAATAAAGGAACATTCTGTGTTAACGAAAGGATTAATCAAAAATATCGGCTTCCAGGTCGTGGTTGCCATGGTGCTGGGTGCGCTGGCGGGGGCGCTCATGGGAGAGCAGGCCACGGTGTTTGCGCCGCTCGGCACCCTGTTTATCCAGTTGATCAAGATGCTGGTGATCCCGCTGGTGGCGGTCGCCATCCTGTCCGGTGCCGCCAACCTGGGCGCGAGCCCCGCCGCGGGCAAGATAGGGGTGACCACGCTCGCCTTCTTCCTCATTACCTCAGCCCTCGCGGTGTTCCTGGCCCTGGTGATGGGGCAGATCTTCAAGCCCGGCGTCGGCGTGGACTTCGGCTCCACCGCGGCCATGTTCTCCGGTGACTACGCCGACAAGGGCGAACTGCCTGATGCGATCGCCACCCTGCTCGGCATGATCCCGACCAACGTGTTCAGCGCCCTGAACGAGGCGAACATCCTGCAGATCCTGGTGTTCTGCATGTTCCTCGGCATCGCCCTGGCCAAGCAGCCCCGCGAGCGCGCCAAGCCGCTGGTGGACGGGCTCAACACCCTGGTGGACGCCTTCGTCTGGATGATAAACAAGGTGATGCTGATTGCCCCCATCGGGGTATTCGGCCTGATGGCCGACGCCATCGGCACCTATGGCTTCGACGTGCTGACCCTGGTGCTCAAGCTGTTCGTGGTCTATGTTGCCGCCATCCTGATCTTCGGCTTCGTGGTCTATCCGCTGCTCATCGCGTTCTTCTCCAACACGCCGGTACGCAAGTACTTCTCGGCGATGAAGAAGCCGCAGATCGTGGCCTTCTCCACCGCCTCGTCCATGGCGACCCTGCCGGTCAACATGGAGACCTGCGAGCGCGATCTGAAGGTGACCAACGCCACCGCGTCCTTCGTGCTGCCGCTCGGCGCCACCATCAACATGAGCGGCAACGCCATCTATTACGGCCTGGTCGCCATCTTCTTCGCCCAAGTCTACAACATCGATCTCTCCATGGGAGCCTGGGCGGCGATCATCGTCACCTCCACCCTGGGTGCCATCGGTCAGGCCGGCGTGCCGGGCCCGAGCTTCCTGGTGGTCGCCGTGTTGCTGGCCGCCGGGATCCCCATCGAGGGTCTGCCGCTGCTGTTCGCGCTGGATCGCCTGTTCGACATGATCCGGACCGCGCTGAACATCACCGGCGATGCTGCCTGCGCCATCATCGTCGATCGCTACAGCCCGGATTACGATCCGGATCGCTGGAGCAAGGAGGCCTGATACCGGGCAAGGCGTGATAAACAGAAGAGGGAGGCCAAGTGCCTCCCTCTTCTTTTCCCCGTGTTCTCCGTCAGCCCGGGCGAACGCCCCGAGTTCAGGCGCCCAGCTGGGCCAGGGCCTGTCGGCAGCGCTGCTCGGCCGCCTCCAGCTCCAGCAGCACCATCTGAATGTCTTCGAGCTGCTGCTGCAGCGTCTCCCGCTTGTCGGCCACCAGTCCCAGCATGGTCTGCAACTGGGAACGGCTGCTCTTGTCCGCGTCGTAGAGATCGAACAGCTCGCGAATGTCCGCCAGGCTGAAGCCCAGCCGCTTGCCGCGCAGGGTCAGCTTGAGGCGTACCCTGTCCTGACGGCTGTAGATCCGGGTCTGCCCCTGGCGGGTCGGGTTCAGCAACCCCTGATCCTCGTAGAAGCGGATGCTGCGGGTGGTCACATCGAACTCGCGGGCCAGTTCGCTGATGCTGAAGGTACGGCTCTCATCCTTGGATTTGGTCATAGGGCTGTCTTGGCTGTCATCTGATTGTCAATGCAGGCTGGCACCTTACCCAAACGTCAACTTCCCCGCAAGTCTTGTTCCGGTGACGGCGGCGGCATATGTTATCCCAATGTAACAAGGAGAGTGCTATCGATGGATATCGTGATTGTTGCGGCCAAACGTACACCCATGGGGGCTTTTCAGGGAGCCCTGAGCGGTCTGACGGCTCCCGAGCTCGGCGCCTGCGCCATCCGCGCCGCGCTGACGGCGGCGGGCATTGATGGGGAGCGGGTCGATGAGGTCTACTTCGGCAACGTGCTGAGTGCCGGGGTCGGGCAGGCCCCGGCCCGCCAGGCGGCGCTCAAGGCCGGGCTGCCGGACAGCGTGCCCTGCACCACCCTGAACAAGGTGTGCGGCTCCGGCATGAAGGCGGTGATGCTGGCGGCGGACAGCCTGCGCCTGGGGGAAGCCGAGGTGGTGGTGGCGGGGGGCATGGAGAGCATGAGCCGGGCCCCCTATCTGCTGGACAAGGCGCGCAGCGGTTATCGCATGGGCCATTCGACCGTGCTGGATCACATGTTCCTCGACGGCTTGCAGGATGCCTACGAGGGGCAGCTGATGGGCCACTACGCCCAGCTGAGTGCGGACAGGGCCGGGTTGACCCGGGCCGACATGGATGCCTTCGCCATCGCCTCCCTGGAGCGGGCCCTGGCGGCGCAGCAGAGTGGCGCCTTCCAGGCAGAGCTGGCGCCCGTGATGGCCGCTGATGCCCTGCTGCTGGCCGATGACGAGCAACCGGGCAAGGCCAGGCCCGACAAGATACCGACCCTGAAACCGGCCTTCAGCAAGACCGGCACCATCACGGCGGCCAATGCCAGCTCCATTTCGGACGGGGCGGCGGCGCTGGTGCTGGCGCGGGCCGAGACCGCCGAGCGCCTGGGGTTGTCCGTGCTTGCCAGGGTGGTCGGCTACCAGAGCCATGCCGCCCTGCCGGCGGAGTTTACCAGCGCCCCCGTCGGCGCCATCGACAAGCTGCTGGCCCGGGTGGGCTGGTCGGTGGAGGAAGTGGATCTGTTCGAGGTGAACGAGGCCTTCGCCATGGTGAGCATGCTGGCCATGGCGGGCTGCGGCATCCCCCATCACAAGCTGAATGTGAATGGCGGGGCCTGCGCTCTCGGTCATCCCCTCGGGGCCAGCGGCGCCCGCATCCTGGTGACCCTGGTTCACGCCCTGCGCACGCGCGGGCTCAAGCGGGGGGTGGCGAGTCTGTGCATCGGGGGCGGGGAGGCGACCGCCATGGCCATCGAGCTGGGCTGACGCCAGACAACGGACTCGGGCACGATGGTCCTGCACGATGAAATGACAACGTCCCTCCATGAGGGACGTTGTCATTTAGAGGTGAGGGAGAGGGGTCTATTCCACCCCCATGGCCTGGAGCTGCTGATCGACCCAGGCGGTGGCGGTCATATAGAGGTGGCTGACCTTCTCCTCGTTGAGGCCGAGGCGGGCAGTGCTGGCGGCGATCCGCTGCCAGTTGGCCTTCTCGTACTCTTCACAGAACGCGAGGTAGAAGCCCAGATTGCCCGTGCGCGCCAGCAGGGCGGCGCGAATGTCGTCGGTCAGGGGGATGGTGCCGAGCAGTTGCTCCAGCGGCTGCCCCATCAGCACGTCCAAGAGGGAGAAGAGTCCGGTGATGAAGGCCTGCTGTGCCTGCTGGGCGGGGCCGTGGGTCTGTGCCAGCAGCTCGCAGAACCGGGCCCGGATGAGGGACATCTGGTAGAGCTCGGCACTCTTGTCGTGACCGGCGCTGGTGGCGGCGATGAGGGCCACGAAGCGCTTCAGCTGGGCGTGACCCAGGGAGCTGGCGGCCTGGCGAAAGGAGGCGATGGGCTGGGGAAAGCGCTTGAGGTGGTTGACGTAGCGCAGCAGCTTGAGGGAGAGGGAGAGATCCTGATTGAGCAGCCGCTCTATCCTGTCCAGATCCGGCTCGGGCTGGTTGACTACCTCCAGCAACTGCATCACCACCAGCTGGGCCGGCGGCATGGCAGGCTGCTGCACCATCTGGGGAAGGCTGAAGAAGAAGCCCTGGAACAGGGTGACGCCGAGGCGCTTCATCTGCTCAAACTCGGCCTGATCCTCCACCTTCTCGGCGAGATAGGTCAGGGGCAGGTGGCAATGGCTCGCCATGAACCGCTCGATGCTGGGGAGCGGCGTGCTGCGCAGATCGAACTTGATGATGTGGATATAGGGAAGGAACCTGTCCCACTCCGAGACCAGGGTGAAGTCGTCCAGCGCCAGCCGATAGCCCAGCTCGTAGAGCTGGATCACCTTGGCCAGGAGGGCGTCATCGGGCTCGGCGTCTTCCAGTATCTCGATGACGACCTTGTCATGGGGAAGGCATTCGGCCAGGCCATCCAGCAGCAGGGAGTGGGGGAAGTTGATGAAGCAGGGGTGACCCCCCAGCAGGTGATCGATGTTCTGCTGCAGAAACTGTTCGGCCACCAGTCGGGAGGTGGCCTGCTGTGCCGAGACGGGGGGAAACACGTTGTCCAGGCTGTCGCGAAACAGCAGCTCATAGGCTTGGGTTCTCAACTCCCGATCCAGAATGGGCTGCCTTGCTACATAGGAATACATGCATCTCTCCACCATGGGTGCAGGCTTGATTCTATGGTGAAGCGGATCACTATGCCAGTGTCGAGCGGGTCGAGACGGTCAACAACTGGCAGAGTGTTGCACGGCAGGATTTGGGGTCAGAAGAGGTAGTTGAGCTGCAGGCCGGCCAGCCAGGCATCCCCTTCCGAAGTGCCCTGGAAGGTGGAGGTGGTTTGCGGTATGCCGGGCTTGAGCTGCAGGGTCTCGCTCACGTCCACCTTCTTGCCGTCGATCAGGGTGAGGCCGACGTCCAGCGACAGATTGCGATCTATCTGGTAACCCACCCCGGCGCTGTACCAGATCCGGTCCGAGTCGGGGATGGAGATGGTGCGGCGATCGGCGGGCACCGGGCTGCGATCATAGGCAAGGCCGGAGCGCAGCTGCCACTGGGGCGCCAGCTGGTAGGTCAGGCCGAGGGCGTAGCGCCAGCTGTCTTCCCAGTGCTCGTCCTTGATATGCATGGTGCCATAGTGATCGAGCTCGGATTCGAGCTGCACGAACTTGCTCCAGTTGGTCCAGTTGATGCTCGAGTGCAGCGCCAGGGACGGGGTCAGCTGATGGAACAGGGCCAGCTCGGCGGTGGCGGGCAGGGGCAGATCCAGGCTGCCGGTGTCGGTGAAGGTGCGACCCTGCAGATCCGTGCCGACGGCGTCGCCTGAGAGGGTCAGGTTCACGTCGTGGCGATAGGAGAGACCGATGCGGGTGGCTTGTGACAGCTCAAGCAGGGTGCCCAGGTGCCAGCCGAGGGCCCAGCCGTCCCCCTTGAGGTGCTTGGCTATCTTGTTGTTGGAGGGGAAGGTGCCGCCCACTTCCCCCTCCCCATGGATGGCGGAGAGGCCGGCCCCGAGGCTCCAGCTGTCGTTGATGCGGTAGGCCAGGGAGGCCCCCAGATCCACCGTCTTGATGTCGGAGACATTGCCGAAGTGGCCGGCGTTGTAGTTCTCCGGCATCTGGATGCCGAGGCCGTAGTAGGAGGTTGCCGCCAGACCCAGCCACCACTGTTCATTCAGGGGAAGGATGAGGTAGGCGTTGGGGACCCAGGCATTGTCCGCGATGTCGTGGGCGCTGGCGTCGAGGGCCACCGGCCCCGTGGCGGTGGGGACCCGGGTCACTCCCTCGATGTTGACGTCGGGCTGAATATGGATGACGCCACCGGAGAAGGCGGTGCGATCGAAGCGGGTCATGGCGGCTGCGTTGCGGGCGAGCACGCTGGCATTGTCGGCGATGGCGGCTTCGCCTGCGAAGGCACGCCCCAGGCCGGTAGCGGACTGCTCCGCCAGCTGGAAGCCGGCGCCCTGGGCATGGCCAGACAACAGCAGCAGGGCGATGAGGGAGGGTTTGATGGTCGGATGCATGGTTTGTCCTCGGAGTGAACTGGACGTTCATTCTGTTATTCGGTTGGGGCCGGGATTTTATATGGTACGACCAGTAAGGCAACGGGCGGCGGGGCCAGGGGAGCAAAACGGGATTAAATGCTGGCAGGCATGGCTATAACAGATTGATAAAAAACGAAAAGAGAACAGTTGTTTGCTACATGTGTGCGCCGAAACGGGGCTCTGGTATAAAAAAAGAGCGCCCTGGGGCGCTCTCTTTGATGGCGATGAAATCAGAACTTCATGTTGAACTGGGCGGAGGCCAGGAAGGCGTTGCCGTGGGAGGTGCCTTTCCAGCGCAGGGCGTCGCCGTGGCTGCGCAGGCCTTCGTTCACGTCCACTTCCTTGCCGTCCAGGTAGGCCATGCCGAAATCGACGCTCATGTCCTGATCGATGTGGTAGGTGGCACCGGCGCTGTACCAGACGCGGTCGGAGTCGGGGATGCTCAGGCTGCGGTATTCCGGCTCGATGGGGCTGTTGTCATAGGCGAAGCCGATGCGGGCTTCCCAGGACGGGTTGACGTACCAGGTGCCGCCCAAGGCATAGCGGGCGGAATCCTTGAACTTCTCGTCCTTTTGCAGGCAGACACCGCCGGCACAGTTGCTGCTGGTGGCCTTGAGCTCCTGGAAGGCGCTCCAGTCGGTCCAGTTCACTGAGTAGTGCACCGCGAACTGCTGGTTCAGACGGTGGTAACCGGCGAATTCGGCCTGGGCCGGCAGATCCAGCTTCAGGTTGCCGTCGACGACGCGGTTGCCGGAGGTGGCGCCCTGGAAGTCGCCGTCAAAGCTCAAGTCCACCTGGGAGCGGTAGGTCAGGGCGAGGCGGTGGTTTTCGTTGATCTCGTACAGGGTGCCGACGTTCCAGCCAAAGCCCCAGGTGTCGCCCTTCAGGTGCGCCAGGCGGGTATCGGAGTTGGCACCCGGGATGGCGGCAGCCAGCGCACCGGCATAGCGGTTCAGCTCGGCCTGGGCATAGACGGCGTTGATACCGGCGCCGACACTGAAGTTGGAGTTGATGCGATAGGCGATGTTGGGGTTGATGTTCAGGGTGACCAGCTCGGTGTCACCGGCACCGGCACCGGCCGCGAAGGTCTTGGAGTACTCGGTGGAGAGGCCGTAGTTGGAGAACAGGCCGATGCCCCAGGCCCACTGATCGTTCAGGGGCTGGATGAAGTAGCTGGCCGGCACGAAGGCATCGGGGGCGATGTCGCTCTCGCTGGACGGTGCCAGCTTGGTCGGGCCGGCATAGATGTCGCCTGCCACGTCCACGTCGGGCTTGATATAGGTGCCGGAGACAGACAGAGCCATCTTGTCGAAGGTGGTCATGGCTGCCGGGTTGCGGGACAGCACGGCTGCATTGTCGGCGATGGCGGCTTCACCGGCATAGGCACGGCCCAGACCGGAGGCCGAGTGCTCGTTCAGCTGGAACGCGGCGGCGAAGGTCTGGGTGCTGGCCAGGGTCATGGCCGTAGCGATCAGGCTTTTCTTGAAAAAGGCAGTCGTCATAGTGTTCTCTCTTTGTAGCAGATTTTCTGTCGAAATCGCGGCTCTTTGGCCGCTGTAGGCGACAAGATCTGTTGTTATGTCAGCTTCTTCCCATACATTTCTGGCGTGATTCTATGGATCTGGTAGGAGGTAAGAAATCAGACCAGTGACAGCAGAATACATAAAAGTTTCCATTGTGTTAATCATTTGTTTGAATTTGCCGTTTTATTGGTCTGTTTTATCCATTATTGGATAAATAAGAAACAAAGGGTTTCGTTCGTGTCATTCAAAATAAATGGCAAAAATGTGATGTCAGAGAGGCAAGAAGCGGGAACGTGCGGGGATTCTGAGATGAACAGGCAGACATTGAGGGCGTCTGCCTGTGTTTTTGCGTGGCACCGGTTCCGGTCAGCCAGGGTTAAGATCTGTTAAATGGACCACTGCAGGCGGGACTCGATCTGCCGGGCGACGGGGGCGAGCGGCTCCTGCATGTCGCCGATCAGCACCATGTTGGCCCCCTTGAGCGGCAGTATCTCCCCCTTGAGCCGACCATCGGCAAAATCGGGCTGGATCGCCAGTGGCAGGTGCTTGGGCACCAGGAACAGGGTGACAGGCCCCATCTTGCCCTGGATCACCATGTGCAGGGCCGGCCCCTGATAGAAGGCACAGTGATTGATATAGGTCACCGTCATGCCCTGCATGTCCGTCAGGGTGGCGCCATACTTTTCCATCTTGGCGTTGATGGTCTGCAGGCTCACCTTCTCGTCCACATCGTGGATGAAGGGCTCCTCGCCGTAGACGTGAGCCATGGCGACCTGGGCCAGCGAGAAGGGTTCGGAGGCCGGGGGCCAGCTGATCCAGCGGGTGCTCATGCCGAGCAGGAAGGCGACCGAAGCCGCGATGGCGACGGGGCGCCAGGTGCGGCGCGGGGCCGCAGGGGTGAGGGGGATCACGACCTCGTCGCTGGCCTCCACCGCCTGCCTGAGCAGGATCCGGTCGGCGAGCCCGGCCGGGACCTCCACCTCCAGGGTGCGGCGCAGTTGCCGGTCGAGCTGCTTCATCTCCTCCAGGTGCTTGCGATTGGCAGGGGAGGTCTCTGCGGCCTCCAGAAAGGCGGGATCCCTGTCCGAGGGATGGGTGATGGCCCGGCGGCGAAATTCAAGCTCATCCATTGGTGTGTCCTCTCTGTTGCTGCGCAGACTCCATGGCCTCTTTGATCTGGTTGCGGGCCCGAAACAGCCGCGTCATGACGGTGTTCTTGTTCAGGCCGAGTTGCTCGGCGATCTCCTCGCCACTGAATCCCCCAAGCATCTGCAGCAACAGGGGCTCCCGATACTCGGCGGGCAGGCGGGCGATGTGGCGCCTCAGCCACTCGTGCTCCATCTCCTGCTCGTTGTGCAGGACGGCCTGATCGCGCTGGGGATGCTCGTCGAGATCGACGAGATCGAACTGCTTGCGCTCGAAACGACGGGCATTCTCCCGCCGCAAGATGGTGATGAGCCACGCCTTGGCGGCCTTGTCATCCTGCAGGGTGTCGATCCCCTTCCAGGCGCGCAGGAAGGTCTCCTGCACCAGATCCTCGGCGATTTGCGGATCCCGGCACAGCCAGTAGGCGTAGCGGTAGATGTCCCCGTGCAGGGCGTGCACCAGGGCCTCGTATTTGGTTTGTCTGTCTGCCATCTCCTGATAGACCGGGTTGGCCGAGGGATCCTTTCCCCTTCCCGCCTTCTTTTTTCTAAAAAAACCTAACGCCATGAAGGGATGTCCTTTTGCATGAGTGGCTCCCGGCAGGCGTCAGGAACGTCGCCAGGCCAGCTTGCCAAGAGCATAGGCTATCGCAAAGGTCTCCCGGGTGCACAGCTCCCGGGCCAGCGCCTGCCAGTGCAGCGTGTCGCCGACGGCCTGAGGCGGGCCGAAACAGGCCCGATCCAGCCCGTCAAGCAGGGGGCCCATGACGGGGGCCCGGTGACAGGGCAGGCTGGCCAGGTGATGGCAGGGGGTACCCCAGCGCAGCGCCGCCCAGGCCAGCAGGGCCCGTCTGGCCGCGTCCGGCGCGCGGGCGGCGAGGGCGCGCTGCAGGCGATAGAAGGCGAGCCAGCGTGGCCAGCGCCGCCTCCAGGTGCGCAGCAAGATCGCCATCACCACCCAGTAGAGGCTCTGAGTACCCGGCGGCGGGGCGGCGGCCTCGCCTGCGCCGGCCTCGAACACCAGGATCTGTGCGGGCAGTTGGGCCTCCTCGATGCGCCCGCTCTGGGTATTGAACCAGCGCAGGGTCTGCGCCGGCAACGCATAGGAACCCGCCGCCCCTGCGGTCAGGGCCTGGCGCCACTGGCGCTCGAAGCGTAGCACCCCTTCGGCCACGAAGCGCTCCTGCTGCTGTTCGCCGTCCGGCTGCATGGAGAGGCCGGCGGGCAGGGGCGGTGCCGGGAGCGGGGACAGGCGGCTGCCGTCCCCTCCCTCCATCACCAGGGTGAGGGTGCGGATCACGGGCTCGCCGACCCGGGCCCGGGGCGGACTGAGCCGCTGGCGCAGTACCAGGCTGCTTGCCACCGGCTCCAGCGGCGCCTTGTCCACCTTGACGAAGAGGGTGGTCGCCCTGGCGGACAGCCGCTCCTCCGTCCCCGTCGGCGCGGCGTCCGGCAGCCGTCCCTCCAGGCGGGGGGATTCGATGGCGTGCTGTCCGGGCTCCCTGGCCTGCAGCAGCCACTTGCGGGTCAGACGCCCGGGCATGCCGGGGCTCGCGGGGGACTCCCAGCGATCGTCGCCGAGGCGGCGGATGGTGAAGGCGGGGGCGGCGGGCTCGCCGAGATGGGGGGCCTCCAGGTTGGCCGGCAGCCACAGGCTCAACTGATAGATGAAGGGCTGGCCCGGGTAGAGGGGGCCCTGGTGCAGCACCTGGGCCTGCAGCTCGACGGGGGAGACGAGCTGCGCGGGGAGGGGCACCAGGGTGCCGGCTGCCCGGCGTGCCGTCAGGGGGCGCTGCGGGGTGAACTCGGTTCCGAGGGGCAGGGGGGGCACGAGGCGCGGGCTGGTGTCCAGCAGGTGCAGGGGGATCTGCCAGCGGGTCAGGCGGCGGGTCTGGGTATGGACGCGGCTGATGCTGACCCGGCCCACCGCAAACTGGCGCAGCAGGGGGCGCAGGTCGAGCTCGTCATCGCGCCGCTCCCCGTCGGCTTCGACGATGAGCAGCCAGTCGCTCTCCTTTGCCCCCGGCAGCAGCTCGACGCGAGGGGGCGCGGCCTGTGCCGGCAAGGCCAGCAGGAGGACAAGCAGCCAGCAGGTCCAGGCGTAGACAGATGAGAGGCATGAGCGCACGCAGGGGATCACCAGGGCTCCTCCACCTTGAGAAGGGGGCGGCGCTGTGCCTCCTTGCGCAGGCGCTGCTCCAGCAGCAGCACGGGGGGGGCAGGAGGGCGGGGGGTATCCGATGCGTGCGAAGGGTCGGGACGCTCGCCGGGATCGGCGGGCTGTGTCTGGGGGGCTGCCTGGGGCGCGCCGGCCCGCAGCAGGGCCAGGTTGTGCAGGGCATCCTGATGGCCGGGCTCCCGCTTGAGGGCGGCCAGATAGGCCTGCTCGGCGGCCGCGAGATCCCCGAGCCAGACCAGGGCATTGCCGCGGTTGTAATGGGCGGTGGCGCTGTCGGCGCGGCCATAGGCGGCCACGGCCCTGGCATGGTCGCCGGCCCTGTACCAGGCGTTGCCTTGCCAGACGGGATCCTGGAAGGTCCTGGCCGCTTCCTGATAGCGGCCCTGCTGGAAGGCGCGCCAGCCCTGCTGGTCCTGCCAGGAGCCGGCCGCCTGCAGGGGAGGCGGGCAGAGGCCGATGGCCATGAGCACGATCAGCCAGTGGGCGCCGATGCGCGCCAGCAGCGCCAGGGGCAGCAGGGGGATCAGCAGCCAGGGGCCGAGATCCCGGGACTGCACCTGGGTGAGGGTCTGGCTCATGGGCAGGGGGGCGAAGCGGGGCAGGCCTGCCTGCAGCCACTGCAGCGTCCCCCCAGTGCTGGCCGCGAGCCGCGCCATGGCCGCCGCGTCGGGGGCCGGCAGGGTGGGGCTTCCGAGCTGTCTGTGCTCGGCGGCGGGCAGCTGTGTCCCCTGGCCGCCGCTGGCCAGCAGAATGTCGAGGCGGGGGGAGGTTCCCTGGGGGCAGAAGAGGTCGTCCAGACAGGGCCAGAGGGCGGCGATGCGTTCGCGCTGCGTCTGCGACAGGCCGTCGGTGACGAGGAGCAGGCGGGCGGACTGGCCTCGGGGGATCTGTGCGAGGGCCAGGGCCACGGCCCGCTCGGGGGCGCTGCCCTGAATGGGCATGATGGCCGGGCGCAGGTCCGGCAGCAGCAGGGCGACGGCCTGATGATCCCGGGTCGGCGGCATGGCGAGGTAGGCATCCCCGGCAAACAGGATGAGGCCGAGGGGATGGGGTGCCTGCCGGGTGTCGGCGGTCGCCAGCATCTCCCGCAGTTGCAGCCTCATCCGGGTCGCCCTGTCCGGTGGCAGGTCCTCTGCCTGCATGGAATCCGAGAGATCCAGCAGCCAGAGATCCAGGGCCGGGCTCTGGATGGCGAGGCTCTGCTGGCGCAGGGCGGGGCCCGAGAGCGCCAGGATCACCGGCAGACAGGCGAGCCAGAGCCAGGGAATGGCCCGGCGCCGGGCCGGCAGCAGATAGGCCTGCATGGCGGGGGAGAGCAGCTCGGGTGAGCGACGGCGCCGCCACCCCTGCCAGAGCCAGGGGAGCAGTGCCAGCAGCCAGAGCGGGCGCAACAGGGTGAATTCCATCAGGGGGCCCTCCGGGGGGAATGATCACCCATGGGGCCACTCCGTGTCGGACGCAGACGCCCCGGCCAGCGGGCGGGCCAAGCCAGCAGCAGCCAGGCCAGGGCCAGTGGCCAGGGGTAGAGCTCCTGGCGGGGTCGATAGAGGATCTGGGGACGGGCGGCGGGCTCTAGGGCGTCGAGGGCCTGGTTGATGGCGGTCAGCTCCCCCTGGTTGCGGGCGCGAAAATAGCGGCCCTGCCCCAGCCGGGCCAGCTGCTGCAGCAGGGCTTCATCCAGCTCGGCGCTGGGATCGGCGTCCCCTGCGGGAGCGGCAAAGGTGTCGGGATCGGCGCCCACCCCCAGGGTATAGAGGCGGATGCCGGCGGCCGCGGCCAGTCTGGCCTCGGTCAGGGGATCCGCGTTACCCGAGGTGTTGCGCCCGTCCGTCACCAGCAGCAGGGCGGTGGGGCGGGTGGGGTTGGCGTGCTGGCGGGCCAGCAGCAGGGCTTCGCCGAGGGCCGTGGTGCGCCCTGCCAGATCGAAGTCGAGCTCGCGGGTGAGGGCGAGCAGGGCCCCGGTCTCCTGGGTCAGGGGGGAGAGCAGATAGGCGTGATCGGCGAAGACGATGAGGGCGATGCGATCGCCAGGCCGCGCGGCGATGAGCCCGTCGATCTGCTGGCGCACCGCGGCCAGCCTGTCTTTCTGCTCCCCCTCGTCCAGCATGTCCTGGGTGCGCATGCTGTCGGAGAGATCCACCGCCAGGATGAGATCCCGGCTGCTCTGGTAGTGGATGACGGGGGCCTCCTGCCACTGGGGGCGGCACAGGGCCAGCACCAGGGCGCACCAGCAGAGCGCCATGCGCCAGAACGGCTGCCCCGCCTGGGGCTGGAGCAGGGGAAAACCGATGTGGGAGAGCCTGGCGCGGCCTCCCCCTGCCAGGGGCGGCAGGCCGAAGCGCACCAGCAGCGGCAGGACCAGGGCGAGGGCGAACCAGGGCCAGGCGAGGATCATGGCACCCTCCGGGCGCGTCCTGCGTCCCGTCTCAGTGACGGCAGCCCCGGCCTGCTGACGCAGCGGCGCCCCCAGCTGAGGTAGGCGCGGCGCAGCCTTGCCCGCTGCCCCTCGTCCGGCTTCTGTGAGCCATAGAGCCAGCGGGGCCACTGGGAGGCAAACTGGCCAAAATCGCCGCCGCCCTTCTCGTCGAGCCAGGCGAGCCAGGCCTCTCCCTGCAGGGAGGCCGCCTCGGGCCAGCGGGCCATGGCCGCCTCCCGCAGCGTCTCGTGCAGCCTGGGTACGAGATCGTCGGCCTGCCACTCGATCTGGCGCGCCCAGCGGCGCTGGCGCCACAGGGTGAGCACCGTGGCCCAGATCAGCCAGGCGGCGATGGCCGTGATCAGCAGCCACCCCAGGGCAGGCAGGCGGGGATCGAGCTCGGTCTCGAGGGGCGGCCCCGGATGGATGTCGCGAAGCTGGGCCTGGATCCCCTGCAAGGGGGTCGACGGGGAAGTCGGCCCGCTCCCGGGGGCGGCGTTCAGAACAGACGGCATCCACCCTCCTGCCACTGGCGTTGCAGCGATGCGCCGTTGTCGAGGCGGTAGAGGCGCGTCACCAGGGGCAGCAGTTGCTGCTGGCTGGCCGCCGCCTGTTCGTCGGCCGCTGCCTGATAGCGTGCGCGAAAGCGGGGTTGCCCCCCATCGAGCCAGCCGCTGCGCCTGCCCGATTGCACCGCCAGTTGCCCCTGATCGGGCAGGGCCGCCTCCAGGGGGTCCCGGATCTGCCAGTAGTGGATGTCGTGGCGCAGGCGAAGGCGCTGCAACTGCTGGCACAGCGTCTTGTCCGGCGCCTGGTGGTGGCTTATCAGGGTCAGCCTGGCGCCATGGGGCAGGGTGAGCCGCGCCAGGGTCTGAGCCAGGAGTTGGGGCTGGGGGGCGCGATCCAGCCCCGCCTCGTAGTGGTGGCAGAGCGCCTCCAGCAAGGGGATGAGGGGGCCGCGCTGGTGCAGGGGACGGGTGTCCATGCCGTGACAGATCAGGGTGTTGGCCTGCTTCTCCCCCTGCCAGAGCAGGGCGGCCGCGAGCTCGCAGCCGAGGCGGGCCTTGAGCTGGGCGCGGGAACCGAAGTACATGGCCGGCGAGAGATCCAGCAGCAGCCAGTGGGCCTGCTCCTGCTCCTCCCCGTAGAGGCGGGTGTGGGGGCGGCCGAGGCGGGCGGTGACCCGCCAGTCGATGTGGCGCACCTCGTCTCCGGCCTGATAGAGGCGCAGCTCGCGAAAGCTCAGGCCAGGTTGGCGCCTGACGCGTCCCTGGCGCGCCTGGTGAATGCGGGCCCGCTCGCCCTGCCGCGCCCAGAGCCGCACCGCCAGCAGGCGGTCGAGGGTGAGGGCGATGTCGGGGTGATCCCGGGGGGCGGCGGCGCGGGTCATGACTGCCGGGGCCTCGGGGGTGAGGAGACCATGGGCTGACGAAGGCTCAGGGGCATGGAACAGCATCCAGCAGCAGGGCGATCAGCGCCTCGTTGTCCAGGTTGTCCGCCAGGGCCTGGTAGCTGGGGATGAGGCGGTGGCGCAGCACGGCGGGGGCCAGCTGCTGGATGTCCTCGGGCAGCACGAAGTCGCGCCCCGCAAGCCAGGCGCGGGCGCGGGCGGCGCGGGCCAATCCGATGCTGGCCCTGGGGCTGGCACCCACAGCGACAAGGGGTTCGAGCTCGGGGCACAGGCCGCTGCCTGGGCGGGTGGCGCAGACCAGCTGCACCAGGTAGTGCTCGAGGCGCCCCTGCATCTGCACGGACTGCACCGCGGTGCGGGCCGAGAGCAGATCGGCCTGGCTCAGGGTCAAGGGCGGTGGCGGCAGGGCGTCGCCCCGGGCGTTGAGCTGGAGGATGGCGAGCTCCATGGCGGGGCTGGGGTAGTCCACCAGGAGCTTCAGCAGGAAGCGGTCGAGCTGGGCCTCCGGCAGGGGGTAGGTGCCCTCTTGTTCTATGGGGTTCTGGGTGGCGGCCACCATAAAGAGCGGCGGCAGGCGCCAGCTCTTCTTGCCCACGGTGATCTGGTGCTCGGCCATGGCCTCCAGCAGTGCGGACTGCACCTTGGCCGGGGCCCGGTTGATCTCGTCCGCCAGCACCAGGTGGTTGAAGAGGGGGCCGGGTTGAAACACGAAGCTCGTATCCTGGGGATGGAATACCTCGCTGCCGGTGAGATCGGCAGGGAGCAGATCCGGGGTGAACTGGATGCGGGCGAAGCGACCCTCCACCGCCCCGGCCAGCGCCTTGACGGCCCGGGTCTTGGCGAGGCCAGGCGCCCCCTCGATCAGCACATGTCCTTCACATAACAGGGCGATCAGCAGCCCCTCGATGAGGGGCCCCTGTCCCAGGATCTGGCTGCCCAGATAGTCTCCAAGTGCTCTGAACTCGGCCGCTGCCATGCGATAAACCCGTTGTTTTTATGGAAGTTGATCTTTTTATACCCCAGTTGGCCCGCAAGGGCGAGGGAGGGTGCCAAGATGGAGACAATTTAGTTTCAATCAGCTGTATGAAAGTTGTGAGTGGATTGTTAAGATGTGGCGCAATGAGGTCTGACCTCTGCCTTTTCAACCCAAGGAGCCAGGATGAAACAGCCATTGAAACTGACGACTCGCCAGGGCGAACGGATAGCCGTCGTGGCGGGTCTGCGCACCCCCTTTGCCAAGCAGGCCACCGCTTTTCACGGCGTGCCTGCGGTGGATCTCGGCAAACTGGTGGTGAGCGAGATGCTCGCCCGCACCGATCTCGATCCCATGCTCATCGACCAGCTGGTGTTCGGCCAAGTGGTGCAGATGCCGGAAGCGCCGAACATCGCTCGCGAGATCGTGCTCGGCACCGGCATGAGCGTCAGCACCGATGCCTATAGCGTGTCGCGCGCCTGCGCCACCAGTTTCCAGGCGGTGGCCAACGTCACCGAGTCCATCATGGCCGGCACGGTGGACATCGCCATCGCCGGCGGTGCCGACTCCTCTTCCGTACTGCCCATCGGGGTCAGCAAGTCTCTGGCCCGCGCCCTGGTGGATCTCAACAAGGCGCGCAACCTTCAGCAGCGTTTCAACATCCTGCGTTGCCTGCGTCTGAAGGATCTGCTGCCGGTGCCCCCTGCCGTGGCCGAGTACTCCACCGGTCTCTCCATGGGGCAGACCGCCGAGCAGATGGCCAAGACCCATCAGATCAGCCGCGAGGCGCAAGATGCGCTGGCCCACCGCTCCCACACCCTGGCGGCCGAAGCCTGGGCACAGGGCAAATTGAGCGGCGAGGTGTTCACCGCCCACGTGCCCCCCTACAAGTCGCCGCTGGAGCGGGACAACAACATCCGCGAAAGCTCGGATCTGGCGAGCTACGCCAAGCTCAAGCCGGTGTTTGACAGGGCTCACGGCTCGGTGACCGCCGCCAACGCCACTCCGCTCACCGACGGTGCCGCCGCCGTGCTGATGATGCGTGAAGGGCGTGCCCGCGAGCTCGGTCTGGAGCCGCTGGGCTACATCCGCAGCTTCGCGTTCTCCGCCATCGACGTGTGGCAGGACATGCTGATGGGCCCCTCCTACGCCACGCCGCTGGCGCTGGACCGCGCCGGCATCACCTTGGCTGATCTCACCCTCATCGACATGCACGAAGCCTTCGCCGCCCAGACTCTGGCGAACCTCAAGATGTTTGCCAGTGCCGAATTCGCCCGTGACAAGCTGGGCCGGGATCAGGCCATCGGCGAGGTGGACATGGAGAGGTTCAACGTGCTCGGCGGCTCTTTGGCCTACGGACACCCCTTTGCCGCCACCGGGGCACGCATGATCACCCAGACCCTGCACGAGCTGCGGCGCCGGGGTGGGGGACTGGGGCTCAACACCGCCTGTGCGGCGGGAGGGCTGGGTGTGGCCATGGTGCTGGAGGTGGAATGATGAACGAGAAGACTTTTTCCCTGGAAATTCGCAAAGACGGCATCGGCATCCTCACCATGGATGTGCCCGGTGAGAGCATGAACACCCTGAAGGCCTCCTTTGCAGACGAGATCCGCACCCTGCTGGCCGAGGTGAAGGGGAACGGGGATCTGATCGGCCTGGTGATCGTCTCCGGCAAGAAGGACTCCTTCATCGCGGGGGCCGACATCGCCATGCTGGCAGCCTGCACCAGCGCCCAGGACGCCGAATCGCTCTCCCGGGCCGGGCAGGAAGTGTTCGCCGAGATCGAATCCCTGGGCATACCGGTGATCGCCGCCATCCACGGCCCCTGCCTCGGCGGCGGGCTGGAGCTGGCGCTCGCCTGCCATGGCCGGGTGGTGACCGATCACGCTAAAACCGTGCTGGGGCTGCCGGAAGTACAGCTCGGCCTGCTGCCGGGCTCCGGCGGCACCCAGCGTCTGCCGCGCCTCATCGGGGTGGCCAAGGCGCTGGATCTGATGCTGACCGGCAAGCAGGTGCGGGCCAAGCAGGCCAAGAAACTCGCGCTGGTGGATGACATGGTGCCCACCTCCATTCTGCTGGAAGCCGCCATCAAGCTCGCCAAGAAGGGCAAGCCGCGCCACCGCCTGAAGCGGGATCTGCAGGGCAAGGTGCTGGAGACCAACGCGCTCGGGCGCAAGGTGCTGTTCGATCAGGCCCGCAAGGGGGTGAAGGCGAAGACCCGGGGCAACTACCCGGCGCCGGAGCGCATCATCGAGGTGGTGCGCATCGGCGTGGAGGAGGGGATGCAGGCCGGCCTGCTGGCCGAGGCCCGCCACTTCGGCGAGCTGGTGATGACGCCGGAATCCGCCGCCCTGCGCTCTATTTTCTTCGCCACCACAGAGATGAAGAAGGAGGTGAGCTACCAGGGGGCCGAGCCCCGCAAGGTGGCCCATGCGGCCGTGCTGGGGGGCGGCCTGATGGGGGGCGGCATCGCCTTCGTCACCGCCACCAAGGCGAGGGTGCCGGTGCGGATCAAGGATGTGGCGAGCGCCGGCATCGGCAACGCCATGCGCTACAGCTACGACATCCTGGCCAGGAAGCTTAAGCGTCGCCAACTGCTGCGCAGCGAGCTGGAGAAACAGATGAGCCTGCTCACCGGCACCCTGGACTACTCCGGCTTCCACCGGGTCGACATGGTCGTGGAGGCGGTGTTCGAGGATATCGATCTCAAGCACCGGATGGTGCAGGACGTGGAGCGCGAGTGCGCTGAGCACACGGTGTTTGCCTCCAACACCTCCTCCCTGCCCATCCACCAGATCGCCTCGGCGGCGACGCACCCGGAGCGGGTGGTGGGGCTGCACTACTTCAGCCCGGTGGACAAGATGCCGCTCGCCGAGATCATTCCCCACGCGGGTACCAGCGCCGAGACGGTGGCCACCACCCTGGCGTTCGCCCGGGCCCAGGGCAAGACCCCCATCGTCGTGAAGGACGAGGCGGGTTTCTACGTCAACCGCATCCTGGCCCCCTACATGAACGAGGCGGCCCGCCTGGTGCTGGAAGGGGAGCCGGTGGAGGTGCTGGACGGCGCCCTGCTGGACTTCGGCTTCCCGGTAGGCCCCATCACCCTGCTGGACGAGGTGGGGATCGACGTAGGGGCCAAGATCTCCCCCATCCTCGAAAAGGAGCTGGGTGGCGAGCAGTTCCAGGCCCCCAAGGCGTTTGACAAGCTGCTGGAAGACGATCGCAAGGGGCGCAAGAACGGCAAGGGCTTCTACCTCTATGGCAAGGCGGCGCCGCGCAACCGGCTCACCGGCAAGGAGGGCAAGAAGACGGTGGACGCGAGCGTCTACGACGTGCTCGGCGTCAAGCCCCAGGCCAGGCTGGCCAGGCAGGAGATCGCCGAGCGCTGCGTGCTGCTGATGCTCAACGAGGCGGCTATGGCGCTCGACAGCGGCGTGGTAGCCTCGGCCCGGGACGGCGACATCGGCGCCATCTTCGGCATCGGCTTCCCGCCGTTCCTGGGCGGCCCCTTCCGCTACATGGACAGCCTCGGCATCGACTACCTGGTGGGGCGCCTCGAGCACCATCAGAAGCGCTTTGGCGACCGCTTTGCCCCCTGTGCACGGCTCAAGGCGATGGCGGCGGAGCAGCAGCGCTTCTACGGCTGAGGCGTCTGCGTGACAAACAGGCGGGGCGGCCCTGGGTCGCCCCGCCTTTTTTGTCCAAGCCAGGGGCCTCGGGGAGCGGAAAACGGGGTGACAAGGGGCCAAATTATTGATCTGGCGCAAACTGGTGCCCCATTTATTACTTTGGTGGCATAGGACTCAGGCGCGGGTTGAGGTCAAATAGCCTTATCAGGAACGGGGACTACCCCGTCGCGAAAGGGACACCCATTTCACTGGATGAAGGACACACTATGAGTCTGCTCGAACAAACCATCTGGAACATATTGGGATACGGGGCCATGCCCTTTATCTTTCTGAGTGGCTTCGTGGCCGTGGCAGTCACCTGCTGCCTGCTGCTCAATGCCTTCGGGGTCAAGTCCGCCGAGAAGTGAGTCACTCTCGTTCATGCCGCCAAATGCCAGTCTCACGACTGGCATTTGTTTTTTGTGTCTCCTGAAGCACTTATCCCGCCCCTGATAGGGTAAAGGGAGCGCAAGACGGTCGAACCCGGCAGTCATTTTGATTACACTGACGCCCGGCATGTCCGCCCCTTTCTCTTTTATCAGGTGTTCACGACTTCTATGGCGCTCAAGGCAACCATCTTCAAGGCCCAGATCAGCTTGTCTGACATGGATCGCAATCTCTATCAGGACTTCTCCCTCACCCTGGCCCGTCACCCCTCCGAGACCGACGAGCGCATGATGATCCGCCTCGCGGCCTTCGCCTGGCATGCGGCCGAGCGGCTGGAGTTCACCAAGGGGCTCTCTGCCGACGACGAACCCGAGCTCTGGCGCAAGAACTACTCCGACGAGATTGAACTCTGGATTGAGCTGGGCCAGCCGGACGAGAAGCGCCTCAAGAAGGCGTGCAACCGCTCCCGCCAGGTGGTGCTCTACCTTTACGGCGGCCGTGGCACCAGCGTCTGGTGGAAGCAGAACCAGGGCAAGCTCGGTCTGCACGACAACCTGAGCGTCATCGAGCTCTCCGACAGCCAGACCCTGCCGCTGGCGGCCATGGTGGAGCGCACCATGCAGCTCACCTGCACCATCTCCGACGGCCAGCTCTGGGTCAGCAACGGCAGCCAGGAGGTCACCCTGGATCCCGTGGTGCTGATGGGACGTCCGGCCCGCGAACTCTGATCGGGAGCCCCCATGTTCAGCGCCCTGCTCAATATCGTCATTCCCGTGTTTGCGGTGGTGGGCCTTGGCGCCCTCTATGGACGGCTGCGACCGGGCGGGGCCCTGGGTTATGTCAACCGGGCCAATATCGAGCTCTTTACCCCGGCGCTGGTCTTCTCGGCCCTGGTGAAATACCCCCTGGATCTCGCGGCCCACCTGCCCCTTGTGGGGGCCGGTGCCCTGGTGATCCTGCTGCCCGGCTTGCTGCTCTCCCTGCTCAAACTCAAGGAGATAGAGCGGGCCGCGCTGATCCTGCCCGCCATGTTTCGCAACACCGGCAACCTCGGCATTCCGCTGATGGTGCTCGCCTTTGGCGAGCAGCAGCTCGGCGCCATCGTCATCCTCTTTGTGCTCTCCAACCTGCTCCACTTCTCGGTGGGCATGTTCATCCTCTCCGCCAGCAGCTCCCGCTGGGGCTGGCTGAGAAGCCCGGTGCTCTGGGCCGCCTTCGCCGGGCTGCTGGTGGCCAACCTGCATATCCCGCTGCCGGACTACCTGGTGACCAGCGCCGCCCTGCTCGGCCAGATAGCGGTGCCCCTGATGCTGTTCGCCTTGGGAGTGAGGCTGATGGAAGGGGAGCTGGATCATCTGGGGCTGGCCATCAAGTGCAACCTGCTCTACCTGCTGGCGGGGGGCCTCTCCCTGGGGCTCGCCGTCTGGCTGCTGCCCCTCGAACCTGACTGGATACCACTCCTGATGCTGTCGGTGGCGCTGCCCCCGGCGGTGCTCAATTACATCCTGTGCGAGCAGTACCAGTGCCAGCCCGACAAGGTGGCCAGCATAGTGCTCGGCGGCAATGCGCTCTCTGTGGTGGTGATCCCGCTTGCGGTCTGGCTGGCGCTGCATCTGGGGAGTTGACCCGGTGTTGTATTCGAGGACGCCTGATGGCGTCCTTTTTATTGCTATCGCGATAGTCCGATGATGTTTTGGTAATTGAACATGGCTCTATGATTCCTTTGTGATGCGAAAAGCCATCCAGCCAAATACACTCAGTGCGCTGTAATCGATTTTTGAATTGGACAAGTGACCATATTTTGGAGTGTTTTTTTCCAAATATTCACATTTATGGGTGTTGTATACATCAGAGCAAGCAATGAAAACAAACTCATCGTAAACCTCTGTAACGACAAACCAATGCTCCGGATTACTGACGATTACAACAGAGTGTTGATCAATGAGCTTGTGAATACCTTTCTTATTTACGTGGTGAAATTCTAGCTTGAACTGATCTCCTACAAGTCCATGAAGAAATTTCTTTGAAATATTTTCTAATTTATCTCCATCATCATCGAACGCGAGTGTACCTTCGTCTTGTCGCAGGAAAAATTTCGCCTTCGGAAGTAAGGATATTGCATTGGACCAGCTCTTTGCTGTTACCTCACCATTAAGTGAGAGAACGGCGTTCACGATGGAATAAAGAAAACAGGCACCATCAAGATCACCTTGGGATTTGAGTTTTCTATTCATTGTAAGCGCTCATAATTTCCCCGACTGGGTTGGTGGATTCCATAGTGGTAGCCTAATCAATTACTCGTTGTGTTCTGTGACGCGTATCAATAAGTTACCATAATCATTCCTTGTTGTTAGCTTTCTTTAGAATGGCGAGATACGGCTCTTATCGGAATGCTTTCTGTCTACTGTTATTTCTCAAGTTTTTCTTGGAGCTGTTCGGATGGGAAGACCTTACGACATTGATGGGTGAGGTACTATAGCTGGGCCTTTGACTAGGGCGCCATTGAGACCTCGAGCGTAAACAATTGCGAATCAGTACAAAATTAATGAAAACAAGGAGACCAAAGATTTTTATGCTTATCACCGTTTAAAATAAACTCGCCTTTAATATATTAAGTGCTGAAAGTAGCCTGCGTTCGGAATAGATAAGTGACTTTCTATCAGTTCATTGCGGCCTATATGCTGGACGTAAAGTATTAATAATAACCTTAAGTTACTCCCAGCGCATATTATACCCCATAAACCCATCGCATAATGTGATTTTGGGTCTAGGGCGTATCTGAATCTGATTGGAATGCCCAATATCTGCCTTACTCCACCCCCAAATACTCCCTGTAGTGGGCAGTCAAGGTTACCGACCTCAAGGAGCAGGTCATGCTAGTAGGGCTTTTGCAAGAGTTGAACTCATTTCTGACAAGATAACCACCGACGTCAAGCATATCGCTCAGTTTCTGGTTCGCTTGATAAGGTGGGGAAGGGAGAGAACAGGAACAAAACTAGGGCGGCCTTGGCCGCCCTGTTTATTGATGGGTGGCCGGCTGAACCTGGCCATCCTTGCGCAACTGGGTATAGAGGCCAACCCCCGCCAGCAGGCCGGCGAGGGCCAGCAGCCACCAGATGGCGGTGGTGGGGCGGCTGCCCGCGTCCCCCAGCATAAAACCGATGAGCAGGTTTCCAAAAAGCGCCATGCAGCCCCCGGCGCTGGCATAGAAGCCGTAGTAGCTGCCGAGCTGCTCAGGGGGCGCGTAGCGGGGCAGTTGGGCGGCGAAGAGCGGGAAGCAGAGGATGGAGCCTAAGGAAAGCAGGGCCACCTGCGTCAACACGCCCGCCGTCGGCCAGGGAGCCAGCAGGGGCAGGGCCAGGTAGCTCAGGCCCATCATGCCTATCCCCAGCCCCATGGCGAGCGGCACCCCCAGGCGGCGCTCCACCAGGCGCGAGGCCGGGAGCTGGAGCAGGACGCCGATCACCGCCGAGAGGGTGAAGACGCCGCCGAGCAGCCGGGTGGCGTCCGGCAGGCTCTGGATATGGGCGGGGAGGGCGAGATAGAGCTGGTGGAACAGGATCTGGTAGCTGCCCGCCAGCAGGGTGAACCCCATGAAGGGGCGCTGGCGCACTATCTCCCCCCATTGGCGCAAGATGGCGCCACGGGGGCTCTGGTTGCTCACCGGGCGTTTGGGCAGCACCCGGTATTGCAGCACTCCGAGCAGAGCGAAGAGGCTCGCCGCCAGGATCCCCGTCAGGGTATAGCTCTGCTGGGTCAAGGTGAGGCCGACCAGGGGGCCGAGCAGCATGCCCGCCTCGCTGGCCAGATTGTGCAGGGCGAAGGCGCGCTGGCGCTGGCTCGGGTTGTGGCATTCGCTGGCAAGGTAGGCCTGGGCGCAGGGGGTGAACAGGGCTCCCGCAAAGCCGGTGAGGGCGGCGGCCAGCAGCAGGATGGGCAGGGACTCGGCCCAGCCCAGCAGCACGAAGCCCAAGGATCGTACCAGGCAGCCCCAGACGATGGCGGGATGGTAGCCGATGCGATCTCCAAGGGTGCCGCCCAGCAGGAAGAGCCCCTGCTGGCTGAAGACCCGCATCCCCATGACGAGGCCGCAGGCCCAGCCGGCCAGGCCGAGCCCGCTGCCCATGTGCTGGGCGAGGAAGGGCATCATCATGTAGAAGCCGAGGTTGAAGGCGAGCCCGTTGGTGATGAGCAGGCGGGCGGCCGGGCTCATGCCCTGCCAGTCCCGCCAGTAGGAGGCGCCGTTCATGGTCGCCTCCCGCCAGCGCGTGGGGAGGTGGTCGCCGGGGTGGCGCAGCACTGTGTCATGATGTCTTTCGCAGGGTTCTGAGGAAGGGGATGCCGTGCTGATCGTGGCTTATCTCCACCGGCACCTGGTAGAGGCGCTCGATGAGGGCCGCGTCGAGCACCCGGGCGGGGGGGCCGAAGGCCTGCAGATCTCCCCCTGCCAGCACGATCAGCTGATCGGCAAACTGGGCGGCCAGGTTGAGATCGTGCAGCACCACCAGGGTGATCCATTGCTGCTCCCGGGTCTGCTGGCACAGGTGCTCCATCAGTTGCATCTGGTGGTGCAGGTCCAGGGCGCTGACCGGCTCGTCCAGCATCATGATGCGGGGGTCGCGCAGCAGCACCTGCGCGAAGAGCACCATCTGCCGCTGGCCGCCGCTCAGGGAGTAGAGAGGGCGATCCGCCAGATGGGCGATGCCGAGCGCCTGCAGGGCGCGGCCGGCAGCCAGGATGTCCTCGTCTGCGAGGCGCATGGAGAGGCTGTCGAGGCGCCCGAGCACCACCACTTCGATGACGCTGAGGTCCAGCTCCAGCTGGATGTTCTGGGGCATGTAGCCAAACTGCTGGCGCCACCTGGCCTGCGTCATCTGGCGGGCACTCTGGTCCCCGAGGCGGATGTCGCCACTGTCCGGGGTCAGTTCACCAAAGAGGGCGCGCATCAAGGAGGTCTTGCCGGTCCCGTTCGGGCCGATGATCACATGGACCTGACCCGGATGCAGAGTGAGGCTGAGATCCCGCAGCAGGGTCTGCTGGCCGAGGGAGAGGGAGAGTCGGGATATTTCAAGCACGTTTACGCCCCCTGCCGAGGATCAACCAGATGAAGAAGGGCACGCCAATGAGCGCGGTGACGATGCCGATGGGGAAGAGGGCTCCCGGAATGATGGACTTGGAGAGCACCGAGGCCGCCGAGAGCATGCAGGCGCCGCACAGGGCGGAGAGGGGGATCAAAAAGCGCTGATCTTCCCCCACCAGCATGCGGGCGATATGGGGGGCCACCAGGCCGACGAAGCCGATCACGCCGACGAAGCTGGTGGCGGTGGCGGTGAGCAAGGCGACCAGCACCAGGGTCTTCATGCGCAGCCTGTCGACGTTGACCCCGAGGCTGCGGGCGCGGGCTTCCCCGAGGCGCAGGCTGGTGAGGGCCCAGGCATCCCGGTAGATGAGCAGGGTGCAGATCAGGGTGACGACGGCGGTGATGATCAGGGAGTCCCAAGTGGTGCGCATCAGGCTGCCAAACAGCCAGAACAGGATCTGCTGGTTGAGCTCGGGGGAGGAGAGGAACTGCAGCAGGGAGAGCAGGGACTGGAACAGGAACAGCAGGGCGATGCCCGCCAGGATCAGGGTCTGGCTGCTGACATGGCGCATCATGGCCAGCCCAAACAGCAGGCAGGCGGCAAACATGCACACAATGAAGGCGCCGGCCGGGATGGCCACCAGGGGGGAGAGCCCGAGGCCGCCGGTGTAGAGGGCCAGCGCCGCGCCCAGGCCCGCCGCCGCCGCGAGCCCCAGGGTGTAGGGACTGGCGAGGGGGTTGTCCAGCAGGGTCTGCATCTGCACGCCGCCCAGGCCGAGGGAGGCACCGACCACCAGGGCCATGAGGGCGATGGGCAGGCGCATGTCGTGGACTATGGTGCGGGTCATGGGATCGGCCTGGGCGGGGGAAACCAGGGCATCGATCACGTCGTGCAGGGCCAGCAGGGAGGGGCCGGTGGCGATGTCGAGCACCAGGGTAATGCACAGGACCAGGGCGAGCAGCGCCAGCCAGTGCCAGCGACGGCGCTCCCGTTGCCGCTGCCGGGCGAGGGTCTGCTGCAGGGCAGCCAAATCATTCATGATGTCAATCCTGAAACGGGCGCCACAAGAGGCGCCCACACAATCCAAGAGGGTTGCTGAAGAGGGCGCGGCCGAAGTGGGCCGCGCCCGAATTGCCAGGGTTAGCTTGCGTCACCCTGCTTGATGCCCAGCATAAAGGTGCCCTGGGGACGGATGGGCAGGTAGTGCTGGTAGAACGCCTGATAGGTGGCCAGGGGATCGAGATCCTGGAACAGATCCGGGTAGAGGGCCTTGGCCATGAACTCGATCAGGGCGGCATCCATGATGCTGCGGGTGGCGCCGTGGTAGACCGCATAGAGGCGCCCCTGCTGCAGCGCGGGCAGCTCGCTCCAGCCCGGACGGGCGGCAAAGCCCTGCAGGCGCTGGCGCACGGTCTCGGCCGACACATCCTGGCCCACCTGCATGGCGACAGCACTGCTCACGCTCTCGTAGCCCGCCATCAGGATCACCTCGGGCTTGCTCGCCAGCAGTTGTTCCGGGTGGATGGGGCCCCAGCGATCGACGAAGGGGGCGGCCACGTTCTCACCGCCCGCCAGCAGGGCCATGGCGCCCCACATGTCCTTGCCATAGGTGTAGCTGTACTCGGCCGGGCCCTTGTCACCCAGCTCGATGTAGACCCGGGGCGGCTTGCGCTTCGCGGCGGCGATGCGCGAGGTGATGGTGTCAATCTTGGCCTTGTACTCGTCGGCCATCTTCCGGGCACGGGCCTCCTGGCCGGTCAGCTTGCCGAGCAGCAGGGTGCTCGCCATGTGCTGTGCCAGGGTCTGGGCATTGTAGTCGATGACCACCACCGGGATCCCCGCCTGCTCGAGGCGCGGCAGGTCCGCGGCCAGGGCCTCGTATTGCCACTTCGCCAGGATCACCAGATCGGGCTTGACCGCCAGGGTCTTCTCGATGGAGAAGCTCTGATCCTGCACGTTGCCAAGGTCCGGCACTTTGGCCAGTTGTGGCTGGCTGGCCACGTAGAGAGACCAGATGGCGGGACGGGACTTCATGAACCAGCCCAGGGACATGCCCACCAGGCGATCGGCGCCGCCTTCACCGGCCACGGCCAGGTAATCTTCGGGATAGAAACCGAGCACGATGCGGCTGGCCGGAAGGCTGAGGGAGACCTTGCGGCCCATCACATCTTCCACTTCAACGGGGGGGGCGGCCTGCGCCATCCAGCTCGCCAGGACGAGCTGGCCGAGCAGCAGCAACTTTGCCAGGGGGTGACGAAACATCTTGTAGCACCTCGGGAATAGAAACGGTCAAAAAAGAAAGTGAGAACTATTGCCATTCGCGAGCGTAAAAGCAACAAACCTTTGTGCCATCCCCTCTCTTGTTATTTATGTCACTACTGGAACCCATGCCACCGCAGCACAACACCCTGCTCCAATAGAGACCCTCTTTCTGTTTGCATGGAAAAAGGGTGGCCCGTGGTGCCCATCTTGCCGCGTGTGGTGCAGGGTACTGGCCGCCGCACCGCTCGCGCTCTCAACCCTGGAGTCTGTCCGATGTCGAGTCTCCCTGGCATGGCACCGCCAGAGGTGGCGACGATTTCCTGCGCACCGATGACGGGCACTGCCCATTCGGGTATTGCCCGTCACCTGCACGCAACATTTTGTTGTCATTGTTAGCCAGCTCCCAGCGGCTCCGCCGTCAAAGGGGCAGAGTAGGCCCGCCGCGGGATCATGGCACCGAATCGTCATGATCTCGCCGGCAACAAGGTGCTGCGGCCCGCCTTGCGCGGGGCGCCAATAACACGAACTGCAAATAAAAAAAGGAAACTGACCATGTCAGGAAGACATTCTCTCGTGGCGCTGGCCGTCGGGCTGGCGCTCGCTGGACAGGCGCAGGCGCAACTGCTTATCAGCGAATATCTGGAAGGATCCAGCAACAACAAGGCGGTGGAGCTGAGCAATGTGGGCTCCAGCGTCATCGATCTCTCCCAATACCGACTGGCGCTCTATGCCAACGGCAAACCCCTCACCGAGGCCCCCACCAACAGCCTGGCGCTGCAGGGCACCCTGGCGCCGGGGGCCAGCCTGGTGCTGGCCAACCCCTCCGCCAGCAGCGAGATCCTGGCCAAGGCCAATCAGACCAGCGGCAACCTGGTGTTCAACGGTGACGACGCCCTGGTGCTCTATCGCGGCAGCGAGCTTGTGGACAGCTTCGGCCAGGTGGGGGTGGATCCGGGCACGGCCTGGGTGTCGGGCAACGTCTCGACCCTGGACATGACCCTGCGCCGCAAGGCCACCGTCACTACGGGCCGGGTCGATGCGACCGCCCCCTTCGATCCGGCGCAGGAATATGTGGCCGCCCCGAAAGATGACGCCAGCGGTCTGGGCTGCAGTGGCGATGGTCCCTGCGATGGCACCCAGCCGCCCGCCTTCGTCTGCCCGGTGGACAGCCTGGTGCCGGTGCCCGCCATTCAGGGCCCCGGCAACAGCAGCCCCCTGGTGCCGGCCGGCAAGTTCGAGTCCGAGCAGGCCTATGCCATCCGCGGCGTGGTGACCCAGGTGGTGAGCGGCCTCTACAAGGGCTTCTTCATTCAGGACGTGCAAGGGGACGGGGATCCGGCCACCTCCGATGGCCTCTTCGTCTACAGCACCAAGGCCAACTCTGCCGTCGTGCCGGGGGCCGAGGTGTGCGTCTCGGGCAAGGTGAAGGAGTATTTCAACCAGACCCAGCTCAGTGCCGACGAACTGGTGGTGACCCAACCTGCCGGCGCCGTGCCGGCGGCGGTGGATCTGCTGCCGGTGGCGGGGGAGAGCCTGAGCCAGCTGCTGGAGCGTCACGAGGGGATGCAGGTGCGGCTGGTGCCCGAATCCAGCCTGGTGGTGACCCGCAACTTCAGCTTCGACTACGACAGCAAGCGCAACAACCTGGTGCTGGCCTATGGCGCGCCGCTCATCAAGTCGACCCAGAAGTTTGCCGCCATGAGCCAGGAGGCGAGCAACTGGGCCCTGCGCAACCAGCAGAACCAGCTGGTGGTGGAGACCGACGCCAAGGCGCCGGACGGCGTGCTGCCCTGGTATCCCGGCTTCAACGCCGAGGACGGTTACCTGCGCATCGGCGACAGGCTCAACGGGCTGGAAGGGGCGCTTGGCTACTCCTACAACCTGTTCAGGCTGGTGGCGAACAACCGCATCGACGCAAGCCAGATCGATCACAGTGGCTGGGATCGGGTGGAAACCCCCGAGCTCGCCGAGGCGGGGGATCTGCGGGTCGCGAGCTTCAACGTGCTCAACTTCTTCACCACTGTCGTGGGGGGGGATGCCAACCCCACCGGCAGCAACCGGGGCGCCCTCACGGTGGCGGAGTTCGAGCTGCAGCGCACCAAGATCGTCAGCGCCATCACCCGCCTCAATGCCGACGTGGTGGGGCTGATGGAGATAGAGAACAACGGCTACGGCGACAACTCCGCCATCGCCAACCTGGTGGGGGCCCTCAACGCCGCCCAGCCGGACGAGGCGGATCACTACCGCTGGATTGCCTCGCCGGATGGCAAGCCCATCGGCACCGACGCCATCACGGTGGGGCTCATCTACCGACCCGCCAAGGTGACCCCGGAGGGGGCCGCCAGCCTCATCGCGCTGCCGGTGCAGCAGGCCGAGGCGGTGGACGCCAGCGGCAAGCCGGTGACCATCAACCAGGGGATGCGCGAGTCACTGGTACAGCGCTTCGGCTCGCCCAAGGGGGATGCGCCCCTGACCCTGGTGGTCAACCACCTCAAGTCCAAGGGCTCCGCCTGCTTCGAGGATTACCCCGACTACGCCACCGCCGATCCGCTGGATGGCCAGGGCCACTGCAACGCGCTGCGGGTCTCCGCCGCCAAGGTGCTGGGGGAGACCCTCAAGGATTTGGCCGGGGATCTGCTGCTCATCGGCGACATGAACGCCTACGGCATGGAGGATCCCATCCGGGTGCTGACCGACTATGATCCGGCTGCCCAGTCGCGCCAGATCATGAGCGCCTCCTTCACCACATTGGCGGGTCAGCCCTTCGAGGAGAGCGGCAGCGCCCTGGGCAAGGGGTATGGGTTCATCAACCTCAACACCCGCTTCCACGGGACCGACACCTACTCCTACAGCTATGAAGGGGAGCTCGGCAACCTGGATCACGCCCTGGCCAATCCGAGCCTCGCAGCCAAGGTGATCGGCATCGAGGATTGGCACATCAACTCCGCCGAGAGCAACTTCTTCGAGTACGGCAGCAAGTACAGCGGCCAGCTGGCAAAATCCGAAGGGCCCTTCAGCGCCTCGGATCACGATCCCGTGCTGGTGGCCATCCAGTATCCGCTGCCACCCGCCGGGGTATTGAGCCTAGAGAGCGCCGCTGCGAACGTGGAGGAGGGCAACACCCTGGCCTTGAGCGTGGCGCGCCGCGACGGCACCTATGGTGAGGCCAGCGTGAGTTATCGCATTGCCTACGGCAGCGCCGATGCCAACGACGTGGCGCCGCTTACCGGCACCCTGCACTGGGGGGCGGGCGAGAGCGACAGCCAGACCATCAGCATCCCGGTGAAGAGCGACACCCTGCGCGAGGGGGACGAGACCTTCACCCTGGAGCTCTATGATGCAAGCGGCGCGGCCCTGGGGGATCAGCACCAGACCCTGGTGACCATCAAGGACAAGCTGGCACCGTCCACCATCACCCTGGCTCACCCCACCCTGACGGTGAACGAGGGGCAGTGGTTTGCGGAGATCCCCCTGGTGCGCAGCGGCGATCTCAGCAAGCCCGCCCGTGCCAAGGTGAGCCTTGAGGGGAGCACGGCCCGCTGGGGGCTGGACTTCCTGCCCTGGCTCGGTCAGTCGGTGAGCTGGGCCGCGGGCGAGGGGGGCAGCAAGTCGGTCAAGGTGCTGATCATCGATGACTGGTTCGTCGAGCCCACCGAGCAGTTCAGTGTGAGCCTCGAGAAGCTGAAAGGGGCCCAGCCGGGCGCCGTCCAGCAGACCCGGGTCGACATTCTGGACAACGACAAGTCCTGGTGGCCCTTTGGTCGCAAGTAACCGGGAGAAAGCATGACAACGGGAGCCATTACGGCTCCCGTTTTTTTATGAAGGGCGCCGTGCTCTGCATCTGGCGCGAGGGCAACCTCGGCCCGGACGCTGGCTGCCGGCGAACCCGCCCAGGGGGATGGCGATCACAGCACCCATGACAGGCTCAGGGTGCCAAAGTCGGTCTGCTCTCGCTGGGTGTCGAAGGTCTCGGTGAAAAAGGTGCGGGCGAACCCCAGGGTCAACTTGCCGCGCCGCAAACAGAAGCCGAAGGAGCCCATGCCGATGACGGGCTCGGTATCGACGGCGTGGCTGGTGCGAAACAGGGTGCCGTCGAGGGGCAGGTAGTGGACGACCCCGTAGGCGCCGCCCCCGCCAAAGAGCGAGACCGACCAGCGGTTCTGCGGTGCAATGCCGACCGTGGAGGCGGCATTGAGGCCGGAGCGCAGGGCGGTGACCCCCAGGGCATCCACCAGATCCCAGCCTATTTCGCCATAGAGGCCGACCCCGGCCCCGGTGAAATAGTTGCCGACCCCGGCGGTGGCCAGGGGCACCAGGCGCCACTCCAGCTCGGCCGCCGTGTGTCCGGCCGCCGCGAGGTGGGCCACCGTGTAGTTGAGGTTGACGATGGGTTCGTTCGGCAACTGGGTATCCCAGCCTTGCGGCTTGTCGGCCCCGATCAGGCGATGGAACTCCCGCTGGGTGTCATCGGCCTGGGAGGCGGGCCCCACCACCCCCAGCCTGAGCTGCCAGGCGTGGCTCCAGTCCCACCTGCGGGCATAGAGGGTGCTGTCGATCACCAGCACCCCTGAGTAGGGCTGATCGTCGACATCGGGATGGGGCTCCCCGATGTCGTCCGGGGTGTTGATCTCCTGGGCCAGGGCCCAAGAGGCATAGTTGGTGTAGCCCTCATCGGCCACGAACGGCAGGAATGCCCAGAAGCGGGTCCATTGACCTAGGGGGCCATCGTCCTCCCGAGCGATGGCCTCAGAGACCCAGGCTATCCCCACGCCATTGGTGTAGTTGTTGTCTGAGCCGGTAAAGACGTCGTTCTCCACCGTGAGGGTCAGGGTGCCATCCCCGGCCTGGCTGGCGCCGCTCAGCAGCAACCCCGTCAACATCAGCGCAGTGCGTCCCTTGTTCACTATGCCCGCTCCTCTGCGCCAGAGGCCTGCGCCAGGGTGGGCCCGGTCTCCTTGGCCGGGGCGATCCGGAACCAGGCCGCATAGAGGGAGGGCACGAAGAAGATGGTCAGCAGGGTGGCGATGGTCAGCCCGCCCATGATGGCGATGGCCATGGGGCCCCAGAAGACGCTGCGGGTCAGGGGGATCATGGCCAGCACGGTGGCCGCCGCGGTCAGCATCACCGGGCGGGCCCGCATCACGGCGGCTTCGACCACGGCGCTCCAGGGATCCCGGCCACCGGCCGTCTCTATCTGGATCTGGTCGATCAGGATCACCGAGTTGCGCATGATCATGCCGCACAGGGCGATGACGCCCAGGATGGCGACGAAGCCCAGGGGAGCCTGGAACACCAGCAGGGCGGCCACCACGCCGATCATCCCGAGGGGCGCGGTCAAGAGCACCATGGTCATCAGGGAGAAGCTCTGCAACTGCAGCATCAGGATCAGCAAGATGGTGATCAGCATCACGGGGGCCACGGCGATCAGCGCCTCGTTGGCCTTGTTGCTCTCCTCGACCGCGCCGCCGACGTCAATCCGGTAACCGGACGGCAGGGTCGCCTCCAGCTCCTTGAGCAGGGGGGTGATGGCCTGGGTCACGGAGACCGCCTGGGCACCGTCCACCACGTCGGCCCGCACCGTGATCGCCATGTCGCGGTTGCGCCGCCACAGCACAGGCTCTTCCAGCTCATGGCGCACGGTCGCAATCTGCGACAGGGGCACCACAGTGCCCTGGCTCGTGTAGAGGTTGATGTCCTTCAGGGTCTCCACATCCAGTCGCTCCGAGGGAATGGCGCGGGCGACCACGTCGACCAGCTCCTCGCCGTCGCACAACTGGGTCAGGGTCACCCCCTGCATCAGGGACTGGGTCGCCATCGCCACCTCGGCGGGGGAGAGCCCCAGGGCGCGCACCTTCTCCTGATCGAGCGCCACATTCAGAGCGCGCACCGGATCGTTCCAGTCGAGCTGGACGTCGCGCACCTGGGGATTGCTCGCCACCAGGTGCTCGACCCTGCGGGCGATGGCGCGCACCACCTGAGTGTCGGCGCCGACGATGCGGTACTGGATCGGAAAGCCCACCGGCGGGCCGAGCTCGAGGCGGGTGACGCGAACCCAGGCCTGGGGGAACTGCTCCCCGGCCATGGCCATCAGGCGCGAACGCACGCGCTCGCGGGCCTCCAGATCCTTGGTCATCACCACGAACTGGGCATAGCCCGGGTTGGGCAGCTCGGGATCCAGGGAGAGGTAGAAGCGCGGTGCGCCGGCGCCCGTGTAGGCGGTGTAGAAGCGCACGTCCTCGTCCTTGGCCAGCAGCTGCTCCAGGCGTGTTACCTGCTCTGTGGTCGCGGCGAACGAGGCCCCCTCCTTGACCCGCAGCTCGACGATGAGCTCGGGCCGCGTGCTGTTGGGGAAGAACTGCTGCGGCACCAGCCTGACCGCCAGCACGGCCAGCACCAGGGCCCCGAAGGTGATGCCGATGACCAGCCAGCGGCGCGCGATGGCCTGCTGGATCCAGCCGCGCAGCCGGCGGTAGCCCTTGGTGTCATAGGGGTTCCCCTCGCCATGGTGATGGCCGAGTTGGGCGGGCAGCATCTTGACGGCAAGGTAGGGGGTGAAGAGGCCCGAGCAGAGCCAGGAGAAGACCACCGCCACGCCGACGATCCAGAAGATGCCGCCGGCGTACTCACCCGTGGTGGACTGGGAGAAGCCCACCGGCATGAAGGCGGCGGCGGTGATCAGGGCACCGGACAGGCGGGGCATGGCGGTCGCCTTGTAGGAGTAGGCGGCGGCCTTGACCTTGTCCCAGCCCGCCTCCATCTTCACCACCATCATCTCGAGGGCGATGATGGCGTCGTCCACCAGCAGGCCCAGGGCGATGATGAGCGACCCCAGGGAGATCCGCTCCAGATTCCAGCCGGTCCCCAGCATGAAGATGGCGACCATGCACAGTACCAGGGGCACCGACAGGGCGACCACTATGCCGGTGCGCCAGCCCAGGCTCAGCAGGCTCACGATGACGACGATCACCAGGGCCTCCACCAGGGAGCGCTCGAAGTCCCAGACCGCCTCCTTGACCGTGGTGGGCTGATCGGCGACCTGCTCGAGCTCGACCCCGTAGGGCAGCTCGTTCTGGATCTGTGCGATGACGGTCTCAAGCGCCTCGCCCAGCTGGACTATGTTGCCGTCATTGGTCATGGAAATGCCCAGCATCAGCACCTGCTGGCCGTTGTGGCGGATGCTGTAGGTCTGGGGATCCTCATAGCCGCGGCGCACCGTGGTGAAGTCGCCGAGCTTTATGACGCGCCCGCCTGCGGCAATGGGCAGGTTGCGGATGTCGTCGAGACTGCGGAACTGGCCGCTGATCCGCACATAGATGCGGTCGGAGGCGGTGTCGAGGGAGCCTGCCGGCAGGACGGCATTCTGGCTCTTCAGGGCCGCCATGATCTGCACGGGCTGGATGCCCAGCGCCGCCAGGCGCTCGTGGGAGAACTCGATGTAGACTCTTTCCGCCTGCTTGCCGAGCAGATCCACCTTCTTGACCATGGGCACCTTGAGCAGGCGGCGCTTGATGATCTCCGCCTGATCGGCGAGATCCGCGAGGCTGACCCCGTCCCCCTTGATGGCGTACATCAGGCCGTAGACGTCGCCAAATTCGTCGTTGAATATGGGGCCTACGACACCTTCGGGCAGCTCGAGCTCGAGATCGCTGAACTTCTTGCGCGCCTGATACCAGGCCTCCTGCTGATCCGCCTTGGAGGTGCCCCCCTTGACGGTGATCAGCATGCCGCCGAACCCCTGGCGGGCGAAGGTCTTGACCTTCTCGAAGTGATCGAGCTGCTCGAACTTCTTCTCCATGCGGTTGAGCACTTCATCCTGGAGCTGCTGCGCCGTGGCGCCGGGCCAGACCACCATGGCGGTCATGGAGGGCACCGAGAAGTTGGGGTCCTCCAGCTGACCCAGCCTGCCAAAGCCCAGGGTCCCCGCCACCGTCACCAGCAGGATCAGGAACAGCACCACGGCGCGGTGGCTCAGCGCCCATTCGGTGAGATTGAGCGATTTCATGGGGTCACTTCCTCACGTTCAGAGCGGGATGCGGATGCGGCGGCGGGCAGGGCGACTCTCAGCCCTGGCGCCATCTTCTGCACCCCGGCGGTGACGACGAGGGCGCCCTCGGCGGGACCGGAGACGAGCACCTCGTCGCTGCGATAGCCCTGGATGGCGACCTTGACCAGCTTGACGGTGCCCGTATTGCCCTTGCCGTCCTGTTGCACCGTCCACACGGCCGGCGCCCCCTGCTCCTGGGTCAGGGCCGTGGCGGGGAGGGTGGCGACGCGGGTGCCCTCATCGGTGCGCTCGGCGATCAGGGTGGCGGTCGCCCCCAGCGGCAGTGCTCTGGGCTCGACCGGCTTGAGGCGGGCGCGGTAGGTGCGGGTCTGCGCCGAGGCCTGGGCCGAGAGCTCGCGCAGCTCGACCGCAAAATAGCGCTCCGGCGCCGTGGCCAGCGCGGCCTTGTAGCGTGCGGCCTTGAACTCGGCCAGCCGGTTCTCGGGAATATCCGCCACGATTTCCGGCTTGCCCTCGTTGGCGAGGGTGATGACGGGCTGACCCGCCACCACCACCTGGCCTGTTTCCATGCGCAGCGCCGTCACCACGCCGCTGATGGGGGCCCGCAGCTGGGTGTAATTGACCTGGTTGCGGGCCAGCTCGAACTGGCGGGCCTCCGCCTGTGCCGCCGCCCTGGCGGTGAGCAGGGTGCTGTGTGCCTGCTCCTCGTGGGAGGCGCTGACGGAGCCGTTCTTCTTCAGCTCACTGAGGCGCTGCCAATCCGATTCGGCCTGCCAGGCGGCCGCCTTGGCCGCCGCCAGACGCTGGCGGGCGGCCTCTTCGGCGAGCAGGTAGTCCGCATCATCCAGGATGGCGAGCACATTGCCCTCTTTCACGACCTGGCCGACATCGACCTTGCGCACCAGCACCTTGCCGCCAATGCGAAAGGCCTGTTCGACCTCGTAGCGGGAGGCGACCGAGGCAAAATAGCGCTGGCTGTCGCGCAGGCTGTCGTAATGAAGCGCCATGGTGTTCACCGGTCTGAGTGCGCCCGTGGAGGGGGCGGGTTCGGAGCAGGCACACAGCAAGGCAGTAAGGGTGGCGGCACTGGCCGCGGCGACGAAGGGTTTCACGACGATTCCTCGTTAGTGGATAAAGGGGTGGGGGTGATGCGTTTGGACACGGCTGTCTCGGGGGTATGGGTTGTCGCCGGCTCGAAGGCCTGCCAGCCACCGCCCAGCGCCTTGAACAGCGTCACGCTGTCGAGCAGGGCCTGGGTCTGGCTGTCATTGGCGCCGAGCTGCACGGTCAGGCGTGCGCGCTGGGCATCGAGCAGCGGCAACAGATCGATCTGTCCCCGCTGATAGAGGGACTCGGCGTGCTTGAGGGCCATTTGCGCCGACCGTGCGGCCCCTTGCAGCACGTCTGCCCGATCACGCTCGTCGCGCAGGGCGACCAGGCTGTTCTCCACATCCTCGAGCGCTCGGACGATGCCATCCTCGTAGCGCAGCAGCGCCTCGGACTGGGCGCTCTCGGCGATCTCGTTGACGGCGCTGGTTCGGCCCCAGTCCAGCAGCGGCATCGTCATCAGGCCGGCGATGTTGCCAAAGCGGGCCGATCCGAGCGCCATGCCGTTCACATCCAGATCCTCGCGACCGAACAGGGCGCTGACGAACAGGCGGGGGAACCACTGCGTTTTTGCCTGCTGGCGACGCCAGTTCGAGGCTGCCAGCTGGGCACGCAGCGTCAGCAGGTCCGGGCGACGCTCCAGCAGGCTGGCCGGTTGTCCGGGGCGTACCGGCGGGGTCTTGATGACGGCCTGGGAAGGGGTGATCCTGGCGGTCGCCGGCTGGGCGCCGATCAGCACGGCGAGACGATGGCGCGAGACGGCGATCAGGGTGGCGAGTCGCGGCATGGCCGCCCGTGCCTGGGCGGCATCGGTGCGCGCCCGTTCGACATCGAAGGGGGAGGCCAACCCGACCTGCTGGCGCGCCGTCACCAGACGCAAGGTCTCGTCCTGGGCCTCCGAGATGGCGTGTACCGTCTCCAGCTGGCGCTGTGCGCCGACCAGGGTGAAATAGTTGCTGGCCACATCCGTCAGCACCAGCAGACGCACGCCGCGTGCCTGCGCCTCGCTGGCCTCGGCCTCTGCCGCGGCGGCGGCCGCGCCAGCCCGCAGACGGCCGGTGAGATCCACTTCCCACGAGACGCTCAGGCCCGCGGAGAGACTGCTCGTCTCGGGGGCGGCCTGCCGTGCGCCACTGCCATAGCCGTTGTCGCTGTGGCCGGCACTGCCCGTCACCCCCAGGTTGGGCAGGAGGACGGAGCGGCTGACTGTCTCTCCCGCCCGGGCGGCGCGCAGGCGCTGGGCGGCGATGCGGATGTCGCGGTTTGCGTGGGCCGCCTGGACGATCAGCTCGCTGAGCACAGGATCGCCGTAGCTCTCCCACCACTGCACGTCCGGCTCGGCCGCCTCCCGCGAGGTGGCGAAGCTGGCGGGGAGATCCAGGGTGGAGTCCAGTTGGGGCGTGGTGCAGCCAGCCGAGGCAAGCGCCAGGGCAGAGGAGACCAGGGCTGGGATGACGCGCATCCTTCGCGGGCGCGGGACCCGGGAGATGGCAGGTGTTGGAGACATCGTATAACTCGCATCATGGGGTGGACGGGATCGGGTAGGCAGACTAGCAAGCCGGGCCGCGGCCATGGTCAGGAAGGGGTCGGACTTTGGTCGGAAATGGGTGGGAGCGGGTGCCGTCAGGGAATGGGGTCAGGACTCTGCCCGGGGGCGTCCTCGCGCTCGAGATCCCGCTCCATCAGGCCGTGCAGCTCCTGCGCCGATGCGAAGTTGCGCTGCGTGCCGGAGACGAGGTTTTCAAGGCGCCCATGGAGCGCATCTGGCGTGGCGTCCCGGTCCAGCTTGACGACGTACATGCGATGGAGGGGGTATTGGGGATCGGATCTGAGGATCATGGGCAGCATCCATCAATATTCGGGCTTGCCGCAGAAGATTACGGGAGTACGAGGGCGAAGTGGTGGATAAAAGGTCGGAATTGGGTGGCGATCTGTTCACAGTCGCGTCATGAAGAGCTCCGTCGGCAGGGGGAGAGAGGGTGGCTCGATATCGCCAGCGGCATGCTGGCCCAGACCCACCATCACGACGCTGCGCCATCCCCGTTCGGCCAGCCCCAGCTCGGCATCCAGCCAGTCAGCATCAAAGTCATCCACGGTGCAAGTGGCCAGGTTCAGGGTCGCCGCTCCCAGCAAGAGTGCGCCCAGGGCCATGTAGATCGGGTGAGAGGCGCCGGCGAGGGCCGCCTGCTCTGCCGCGTGCTCCCGGGGGGCTGCCGGATATTCGGCATGGTGCCCGGGGACGGCCGTCGGCAACGCCCCATCATAGGCGGCCCGCCTCGGCCCTGTTCTGGCGCACAGCACCACGATATGGGACGCCTTGTGGAGCTGGCAGGGGGCGAAGGGGAACGCCCCGCTGACTACCGCATTGATGCGCCGCTTCGCATCCAGCGAGGAGGCCACCATGACATGCCAGGGCAGGCGGCGCTGTGATGGCTGGCCAAGGCAGGCCAGGGAGCAGAGCTCGTCGATGATCGACTCTGGCAGGGGCCTGCCTGAGGCGAATCTATCCTTGCAACGGCCTGACTGACGGCAATCACAGATATCCATGGGGGCACCGGTATCACGTAAATGGAGGCAAGAGGTCGCCGGAAACGCGTGAACGCGACCGATGGCGGCGTCAGGTACAAGGGGCTCCTGGCCTGCCGTTCAATCCCCCTGTGTCCATGGCTGGGCCTGAATGACGGGGATCGCCAGGCCCTGTCGAGGGTGTTGGCGAGGCGGGGGCCAGAGGATCCCCCTTCTCACACTAGGACGCGGGCCAGTGGCCGGATCACGCCCATTACCTGTCGCAATCGAGTATAAGGACGACGAATGGGCATGTGGTCAGGGAGAGGTGGGGATTCGGTCGGGAGGGGCGCTTATTGAGCCGCCTTGCCGTTTGCAAGGGGGCGCACCGTCCTGACAAGGGGGGCGGGCTCTCCCTGCGCGGCGAGTCGCTCTTCCCATCCGGCGAGCGCCGCCCTCTCTTCTGGCGTCGCAGCACCCTGGTCGCAAAGGGCGGTCAATGCCATGACTTCGAGCCATGGCGCGGCTTGGGCCATGGCCTCGGCGCGTGCATGGCGTGCCGAGGTTGCCGCGGCCGTCACGTCGCCCCTGGCCTGCTCTGTGGCCGCGCGAAGCAGCAACAATTGCGGCAGGACGATGCGCTCCCCGTGGCTGTGCACGAACGCCAGCGCCCGCGCCAGCGTCGCCTGGGCTCCTTCCCACTCCTGCTGGAGGACCAAGGCCTCGGCGGCATAGCCCAGGGTTTCGCTGCTCCCTGACAGCATCCCGAGCGCCCGGTTCTCTTCGTAAGCCAGGCAGATCTGGCGGCCTCCTTCCAGGGGGCTGCCGCAATGGCTCTCTGCCCACCCCTGGAACCAGCGGCAGGCCGCCTTGCCCTGGGCAAGGGAGAAGCGGTCGACGAGGGTCGCCATCTCTCCGGCCAGCGCCGCGACTCGCGCCACGTCGCCATGCCGGATGGCACAGAGCGCATCGCACCAGAGGGTAAACATCAGCGCCATCGGCTGGGCAAGGTGGCGGGAGCGGGCATAAGCCTGCCGGAGGCGTTCGCGCGCCTGATGGAACAGGCCCAGCTGGGCGAGGGAGAGACTCAGCAAGGCGAGCACAGTCGCCTGGGGATCGGCGATGAACCCGATGAAATTGTGCTCGGTCGTCGCCGTCGCCTGCTCGAGGGCCGGCAACGCCAGCTCCAGTACCTCCCTGGCCGCCAGATGATGGCCCTGCATCATGAGCGCATGCCCCTGTATGGTGCAGGCCGCCAGCGTCAGCAGGGGATCCGCCCTCTCGGTGGCGAGGGCTTGCGCCCGTGCGGCTATGGCCAGCGCCTCGTCATACTCGGCCCGAAAATCGAGCAGCAGGCCAAAACCGTGCAGTGCCAGGCCGGCCATGGGATGCGATGGCACCTCGACGAGGCGCCTGGTCGCACGCTGGTAGGCGGCGCGGGTGTCGTCCCCGGCCCCTAGGGTGTGGAAGGCGGCGCAGCCGCGCAGCGTGGCCAGGGTGATCTCGAGCGCATGGCGCTGGGCACTCTCCGGCATCTGATCGATCAGAAAGAGTGCCCGCTCGGTCAACCCCATGCACTCGACGGGGCTGAGATGGAGCAAGGCCGCCCGGGCCGCCTCGGCATAATAGCCAAGCGCCTTCATGGGCTCACGGCCCCGATCGAAATGCATGGCCAGTTCGGCGGCCGTTGCGCTCCCGTCCTGCTGGAGCAGGACCCCTATCTTGCCGTGCCAGGCGGCGCGCACCGCGCCGGGCAAGCCGTCATAAAGGCGCTGACGGAACAGCTGGTGGTGGAACACGAAGGAGGGCATCACCCCGAGTGCGGGTTCGCTCGATGTGACTTCCGTCAGCCAGAGCCGCTCCCGTGCCAGCCGATCACAGAGCTCCGCCACCTGCACAGGATCGCTGTCCAGCACCCGTGACAGCATGTCGAGACGCAGTGTCATGCCAAACACGGCGGCCGCCGTGAGCAACTGGCGCCGCTCGCCCGAGAGTTTGGCCACATGGTGATCGATCAGGGCGTTCAGGCTCTCGGGGATCCGGGTGCGGGCCAGATCCGCCAGCCCGGCGAGGCTGCCATGGGCGGCCTGGGCGAGGACCTCGTTGGCGAGGGATGCCACGAACAGGGGCACGCCACTCGTGCGTTCATGCAGGGCCTTCACGAATCTGTCCTCGGCGGCCAGCGTCGGCAGCCGCGTGCAGACATAGGTCGCCACATCCCGCTCGGAGAAGGCGTCGAGCAGGATCTCTTCGCACAAGCCCTGCGGGCGCAGCTCGTGTCTGAGCTCGTTGAGAGGATGATCCTGGGCGATGATCTCGGTCAGGCGGAAACTGCCAAGCCACATCAGGCGGCTGTGGCTGCGCCGGCGGGCGAGATAGTCGACAAGCTGCAGGGTGGAGGGATCGCCCCAGTGCAGGTCTTCGGTGATCAGCAGCAGCGGCTGATGCTCGGTGTAACGATCCAGAAACTCGCTCATCTCCCGCAACATGCGCTGCGGGTGGGCGCCGACCAGTTCATTCAGCAGGGCTTCTCGCTGCGCGGCCGAGCAGAGCCAGGGCAGTTGCAGCAGCCAGGTGGGGGCCACGCTGCGAAGGAGGGGGATCGCCTGCTCATCGCGACGGCACAGCTCGGCGATGGCCTCCAGCACCGGCAGATAGGGTTCGCCCGCCCCATGCAGTTGCACGCACTGCCCCCGCACCCAGAGGGCGTGGTCGAGCCCGGAGCAGAAGTGCGCGATCAGGGTGGACTTGCCGATCCCGGGTTCGCCCGCGACCCAGACTATGGTGCGCTGACCCTGAGTCGCCCGTCGCCAGGCGTCCTGCAACCGCGCCAGCTCCTCCCCGCGGCCGATGAATCCCTCGGGGGATGGGGTGCCGATGCTCGGCACCCGGACTGCTGGGGGGAGGGGGCCATCGGGCGGGGCAGACTCCCCCTGGGGGAGGAGCGGGCAGATAAAGCGATAACCGCGGCGTGAGACCGTCTCTATGAAGCGCGGCTGACGGGGACTGTCTCCCAGCAGGGTGCGAAGATCACTGATGGCCCCTTTCAGCACGGAGGCACTGACGAAGCGATGACCCCATACCCGGTCGAGCAGCTCGTCCTTGGTCAGGAGGGTGCCGGGATCCCGTACCAGGGCACACAAGAGGTTGAACGGGATGGGGGAGAGGGGGATGGCCCTGTGGCTGCGCAGCAAGAGTGCGTTGCGTTCATCCAGTTCGAACTCGCCAAAGCGGACATGCAATGGAAGCGATGTACTTGATATCTTTGACATATTCAAACCGTTATACCGCAGGCTGGCAATCGGAATCATCTTAGTCGGCCCGTCATGGGGGTCAAGAAAAAAGACAGCCGTAGCGGCGATGGGGAGAGAAAACCGGGGGCGGCAGTGAAAAAGGGAAGCTAATGACGCCCGCCAGTGGCTTGACGACTCACCAGATGACACCCATTGGCAATGAGGGGGGCGAGCCACAGGCAGGGCAGAGGTGGCCGTGGCTCCGGTGCTTTTCCAACGGTGACCCAAGAAAAAGGCCCACCTCTCTGGTGGGCCTTCCTCATGGCAGGGCGCTCCTAACGGAGTATCAACCCTGCTCGTTGCTCAGTACCAGCTTGCCATCCTTGACCGGGATGGTGGTGCCGGGTTGCTTCTCCATGCGCACCACCCCTTCCTGGCCGGCGAGGCGGTAGGTGACGTCATAGCCCAGGGTGCGGGTGCTGCTCTCCTGCACCGTCTTGCAGCGCTGCTCCGTGGTGGTGTAGGTGTCGCCCGCCTGCATGTTGCCCTGCACCTGGTTGCCGGCGTAGCCGCCGGCCACGGCACCGGCCGCGGTGGCGATCTTCTTGCCGCTGCCGCCGCCAAACTGGTGGCCGACCACGCCCCCCAGCGCCGCCCCGACCACGGTCCCCAGGATCTTGTGCTCGTCCTGCACCGGCTTGCGGTGGGTGACGGTGACGTTGCGGCACTCCTGGCGCGGCGTCTTGATGGTCTCGGTCACCGGCTTGCTGGCCAGCACCTCGGCAAACTGGGGCTCTGAGGTAAACAGGGATCCGCTGGCGGCGGCCGACAAGGCCAGCGCAGAGGCCACACCGATCCCGATACCTGCCAACATGGATGTGTTCATCGTCTCTCTCCTCATACAGATACCCGCTTCGGGCCTGGGTGCATTCTTGGCATTTTCCCCCTCCGGCTCAAGCAGAGCGCCCCCCGACTGCGACAGAGACTGACTGCGCAAAAAACGACCTTGGCAAAAGAGCGTCGGCGATTGGCGACAACGGGGGGGCAGGCCTGCACCCTAAGACGTTTCGCTAATACCTGGGATCACGCCCCCTTGATACCCTTTCATCCGTTCTCGAGAGTCGCCCCTGCGCTGCGTCGGGCGGCATCTCGAACGCGAGACGCACTCCGCTTTGTACCCGACGAGGAAGGAACCCGATGACAAAGCCCCACATCTACGAGACCGGCCTTGGCAAGACGCCCGCCAATTTCGAGGCGCTGACCCCCCTGAGCTTCCTGGCCAGGACGGCCAGCGTCTACCCCGACTACCCGGCGTTGATCCACGGCCCCCTGCGCCAGAGCTGGGCCCAGACCGAGGTACGCTGCCGCCGGCTCGCCTCGGCCCTGCGCCGCCGCGGCATCGGCGAGGGGGACACCGTCTCCATTGTCGCCCCCAATGTGCCTGCGATGTTCGAGGCACACTTCGGAGTGCCCATGAGCGGCGCCGTGCTCAACACCATCAACACCCGGCTCGATGCCGACGCCATGGCCTTTATCTTCCAGCATGCCCAGAGCAAGGCGGTGCTGGTGGACCGGGAGTTTGGCGCCGTGGTGCGCAGGGCGCTCTCCCAGATAGACAACCAGCCCCTGGTCATCGCCATCGACGATCCCCTCTACCGGGAGGGGGAGCTCATTGGCGAGCTGGATTACGAGGCCTTTATTGCCGGGGGCAACGGCGATGAGCCCGGCTGGCTGCCCGGGGACGAGTGGCAGGCCATCTCGCTCAACTACACCTCGGGCACCACAGGCAACCCCAAGGGGGTGGTCTATCACCATCGCGGTGCCCACCTCAACGCGGTGAACAACGCCCTTTCCTGGGAGCTGCCCAAGCACAGCGTCTATCTCTGGACCCTGCCGATGTTCCACTGCAACGGCTGGTGCTTCCCCTGGACCCTGGCGGCCACCGCCGGGGTGAGCGTCTGCCTGCGTCACGTGCAGGTGGCGGCCATCTATGAGGCGCTGCACGAGCACAAGGTGACGCATTTTTGCGCCGCCCCCATAGTGCTCAACATGCTGAACAATGCCGATCCGGCGCTCAAGCAGGGGCTAGATCACCCCATCAAGGCGATGACGGCGGGGGCGGCGCCGCCCGCCACCGTGATCGCCGGCATGGAGGCCATGGGGATCGCCGTGACCCATGTCTACGGTCTTACCGAGACCTATGGCCCCTGCGTGGTGTGCGAGCCCCAGCGAAGCTGGGAGGGGCAGGACGCCACCACGCTGTCCCGCCTCAAGGCGCGCCAGGGGGTCGCCTCACCACTGCAGGGGGAGATGCGGGTCATCCACCCGGTGAGCGGCGAGCCGGTTCCCCGGGATGGCAAGACCCTGGGGGAGATAGTGCTGCGCGGCAACATCGTCATGAAGGGCTACCTCAAGAATCCGGCGGCGAGCGAGGAGGCGATGGCAGACGGCTGGTTTCGGAGCGGGGATCTCGCGGTCTGGCACCCGGACGGCTATGTGGAGATCAAGGACAGATCCAAGGACATCATCATCTCCGGCGGGGAGAACATCTCCAGCCTGGAGGTGGAGGACGTGCTCTATCGCCACCCGGACGTGGACGAGGCGGCGGTGATCGCCATGCCGGACGAGAAGTGGGGGGAGGTACCCTGCGCCTTCGTCAAGCTCAAGGAGGGCCGCGAGCTCACCCAGGCCGACCTCATCGCGTTCTGCCGCGAGCAGATGGCCCACTTCAAGGCCCCCAAGCGGATCATCTTCACCCCCCTGCCCAAGACCTCCACCGGCAAGGTGCAGAAATTTATGCTGCGAAAGCAGTTGGACTGTTGAGGCTGCCACAGCCGTAAAACAAAACGGGCCCATCAGGGCCCGTTGTTTATCTCGGTGTCGATCACTTGTTGTGGCGCTCATGGAGGCGCTGCACCACATCCTTCAGCCCCAGCCCCTCGTTTTGCAGCAGCACGGTCAGGTGATAGAGCAGATCGGCGGATTCGTTGATGAGCTCCTCCCGATCCTTGGCCATGGCGGCCAGGGCCACTTCGACCCCCTCTTCGCCCACCTTCTGGGCGATGCGCTTGGTGCCTTTGCCATAGAGGCTGGCGGTGTAGCTGGTGGCGGGGTCCGCCCCCTTGCGGGCGGCCAGGATCTGCTCGAGCTCGGCGAGGAAACCCAGCGGCGGCAGCGGGTGGCCGTCGAAGCACGACGGGGTGCCCAGGTGGCAGGTGGGGCCCACGGGATCGGCGGCGATGAGCAGGGAGTCCTGATCGCAGTCGGTGGAGATGGCGACGAGTTTGAGCACATGGCCTGAGCTCTCCCCCTTGGTCCAGAGGCGCTGCTTGCTGCGGCTGAAGAAGGTGACCTGGCCGGTGGCCTGGGTCTTCTCCAGCGCCTCTTTGGTCATGAAGCCCTGCATCAGCACCTGGCCGCTCGCGGCGTGCTGGACGATGGCGGGGATCATGCCGTCACACTTGGCCCAGTCCAGGCGCTCGGCCAGCGGCAATGCATTGTCTACTGCTTGATTATTCACGGATGGCGACTCCTTCGTTTTTCAGCCAGCGTTTCAATTCGGGAATGGGGATGAGGCCCTTGTGGAACACGGAAGCCGCCAGGGCTCCGTCCACGTCGGCCAGGGTAAAGGCATCGCGAAAGTGCTCCATGGCACCGGCGCCGCCGGAGGCGATGAGGGGCACCTTGCAGACGGCGCGCACCAGCCTGAGCTGTTCGAGATCATAGCCCTGGCGCATGCCATCCTGGTTCATCACGTTCAGCACGATTTCGCCGGCACCGCGGCGCTGCACTTCCTGCACCCAGTCGAGGGTGGTCCAGGCGGTGGTGCGGGTGCGGCTCTCGTCGCCGGTGAACTGCTTGACCTGATACTGGCCGAGGGCCGCGTCGAAGTAGGAGTCGATGCCCACCACCACGCACTGCACGCCGAAACGCTCGGCCAGACGGGTGATCAGGGTGGGATCGGCCAGGGCCGGGGAGTTGATGGAGACCTTGTCGGCACCAAATTCCAGGATCTGGCGGGCATCCTCCACGCTCTTGATGCCGCCGGCGACGCAGAAGGGGATGTCGATCACCTCCGCCACCCGGCTCACCCAGCTCTTGTCCACCACCCGCTCGTCGCTCGAGGCGGTGATGTCATAGAACACCAGCTCGTCGGCCCCCTCGGCGGCGTAGCGGCGGGCGAGTTCGACGATGCCGCCCATCACCTCGTGGTTGCGAAACTGCACGCCCTTGACCACCACGCCATCTTTGACGTCGAGACAGGGGATAATACGCTTTGACAACATGCTCATTGCTCCATGTAAAGCACGGTTAAACAACATCGTTCTGCCGCCGACGCAGGATCTGGCGGCGAATGGGAAAGCGGTCGGCATGCCTCGCGGGATCCTGACGGGGGATGGGCAGCTACACGGCTGCCCA